>JBBQDH010000011.1:0-43839 GCA_038319515.1 Bryobacterales bacterium | reverse complement strand
ATTCTTCTCCCCCTTCGCCCGGCTCCATCCGGTCCGGCGATTCCCCAGTTTTTCGCTCATCTTCATCGGAGTCTGCTCCGCTCTGGCCTGCCTGCTGAAGCTTGAAGTTCTGGTGAACGCGCTCATCGTCATCCAGGTGATTGTGCAGTTCATGGTGCAGATCTTCGCGGTCACCATGATCCGCCGATACCGCAAAGACATCAAGCGTCCATACAGCATGCCGTTCTATCCCTGGACCAGCATCATCGCCTTCAGTGGCTGGTTATACATACTGATCGCCAGCGGGCTACCTTACGTATTGGCGGGCCTCGCGCTGCTGTTGGTCGGCATTGCGACCTTCATGTGGCGGGCACACCGCACTGCTGAGTGGCCCTTCGAAAAGGCGGTACACGCAGCGTGAGTTTGCCTTCGCTGGATGTGATCGTCGCCGGGGACCTGTTCACCGATCTGATTATGAGCGGCTTCCCCGCATGGCCCACGCCGGGGACCGAGGCCTGTGCGACGGAGTTTCAGCAGGAGATCGGCGGGGGCGCGGCAATCACGGCGTGCGGTCTGGCGAAACTCGGCTCACGGACGGCCGTCCTGAGCGTGATCGGTTACGACGGTGCCTGGGCAATCGAACGGCTCAAGCGGCTTGGTGTTGTCACGTCGCAACTGTTTGTTGACCCGCTCGACGTAACGGCGGTGACTGTCGCGATATCCACCCCGGAAGACCGCACGTTTCTGACCTACCCCGGCGCGAATCGGCGCTTTCCTGAAAAGCTGCGCGAGGCGGCTACATGCGGCGCGCTCAGCCAGGCCCGGCACGTTCATCTGGGGTACGCTCCGGACCTCGACACAGCTGCCGAAATACTGGAAATGATCCGCGGCAACGGCTGTTCGGTCTCCCTGGACACGGGCTGGCATGAGGCCTGGCTCAGCGATTCGCGTGCGCTCAGCTTGCTGCCACTGGTCGATATCTTCTTTCCAAACGAGGTCGAGGCCTTGAAAATGACGGGCGAGAAAGACCCGGAGCGCTGCCTGCGCGCGTTCGAAGCCGCCGGGGCGAAACGCATTGCACTCAAGCGGGGCGCAGAGGGTGCCGCGCTGCTTTGGGATGGCGACATTTTCTGCGTAGACCCGCACCCTGTCGTCTCGCTGGATACTGTTGTGGATACCGTCGGCGCGGGCGATTGCTTCGACGCCGGTTTCCTCCACTTCTGGCTGCGCGGATCCCCTCCGTTACTCTGTCTTCGTGCAGCGAATTTCTGCGGAGCGGCATCCACCATGGCAGCGGGAGGAATCGCGGGTTTCCCCGATCTGACGCGTGTCGGACAGGCAATCAGGATCTGATATGAGAAAAGTAACCATCGTTGGTGGCGGCGGAGTTCGCGCCCCTTTGCTGATTCATGGCCTCGCGCAGTCGCAGGCGCTCTTCGGCATTGATGAAGTGGTGCTCTACGACATCGATATAGAACGAACCGAAACGATTGCCCGCATTGGCCGCGAGATCGTACGCCGCATGGACGGCGGCTTCAACATCCGCGTTGAGCCCGCGCTCGAAGACGCAGCGGCAGGTGCCGGGTTTGTGCTTAGCAGTATCCGCGTGGGCGGCATGCAGGCGCGCGCCCGGGATGAGCGGATCGCAATTGGCCACGGTCTGGCAGGACAGGAAACCACCGGGCCGGCTGGGGCTGCCATGGCGCTGCGCACATTGCCGGTCACACTGGCCCAGGCGAAAACCGTGGAGCGCGTCGCGCCGGACGCGTGGTTCATCAACTTCACGAATCCGGCGGGACTGATTACTCAGGCGCTCACCGGGAATACCTCGCTGAAAGTCATCGGAATCTGCGATACGCCCAGCGAACTGTTCCACAGGATCGCCGAAGCCGTGCAGGCTCCGGCCAGCGACATGACGTTCGACTATGCCGGGTTGAACCATCTGGGCTGGGTCCGCCGCGTCTTCCTCCGTGGCGAAGACATCACTGCGGACTTGCTGGCCGATACTGAACTGCTGCGACGCCTCTACCCCGCCGATCTGTTTGACCCTCTGCTGATCCAGACGCTCGGTCTGATTCCCACCGAGTACCTGTTCTTCTACTACAGCCAGCGCAAGGCCCACCGCAACCAGATGTGCGCGGGTGCCAGCCGGGGGGAAGAACTGGAAAAGATGAACGTGGAGCTCTTTGCTCAGTTACGCCCGGAAACCGATGCCCAGGCGCTCGAAACATACCGCCAATATCTCTGCCGCCGCAACGCGTCCTACATGAAGCTCGAAGCCGAAGCAGGTTCTGCGTTCGTCGATAACGAAGAGCAGCCCGATCCTTTCCCCGATCCTTTCAACGCCGCAACCGGCTATCACAAGATCGCGCTCGACGTGATGAGCGGTCTGGTTTCAGAAAAGCCACGGGAGGTCGTGCTGAACGTCCTCAACCGGGGTTCCATAGAGGATCTGGCGCACGACGATATTGTCGAGGTTCCCTGTGACGTGGATAAGTATGGTGCGCACCCACGCAAAACCGGTCGGCTGCCTGAGTCCGTGCGGGGTTTGACCCTCGCAGTAAAAGCCTATGAACGAACCGCCATTCGGGCGGCGCTCCAGGGCTCACGCGCGGTCGCTCAACTGGCGCTGCTTGAATACCCGATCATCGGTCAGTGGGAACTGGCCGGTGAGCTTCTCGATTCCCTCGTCGCCGCCGATCCCGAGGGCCTGGCGGCCCTGAAGTAGTCAGGCGCCGCCAGAACCCCTTATCGGTTATCTCAAAACCTAGAAAATCAGCTTGAGGGCGAACTGGATTTGCCGGGGCAAATAAGTTCTGGTGATTGTGCCAAATGATCCGGCTGAACGGTTGCCGTCCGGAGCCGAAAAATTCGTTCTGTTAAACAGATTGAAAGCTTCCGTCCGAAATGACAGCACGAAGCGCTCCGTCACGTGGAAATCTTTGTGCAACCCAAGATCCATCTGGTAAAGTCCCACCGCGCGCGCCACGTTGCGGCCAGCATTGCCGAACGGCTGCGAGGGGTCAGTCGGAAGCACAACCGTGGCCGGATTCAAAAAACGCTGCGGCGTACGATCTGCCGCCGGCAGCAGCGGGTCACCAATCAGGTTCGGGCGATAGTTCGGCGAACCGCTCACTGAGAACTGTGAGCTGGGGCTATAGGTAAGGTTCACCGGATTCCCGCTGTTGGCGGTGTTGATCGCTGTCACCCGCCAGCCGCCCAGAATGGTATCGACCGGTTTCGCCCAGTTCTTTCCAATCATCCCCTTGTTGCCGAACGGCAGGTCATAAAGCACCGTCGTCGTATTGTTGAACGGCTGGTCGTAACCTGACAGACCGCGCTCGTTGCGAAGGTCGCGGTAATTCACCCGCGAGTTGTCTCCATTGGCAGTATCCAGAAGGCCACTGGCATTATCGATTGCCTTCGACCAAGTGAACGAGTTCAACAGGTAGATGCCATGACTGACGCGCTTTTCCACCTTGGCCTGTAATGCCTGATAGTTGAGGAAGCCGCCGCCATACGCAATCTGGATCAGACCGAAATCCTGATTTGGACGGCGCGACTGCAGTGACAGATTCTCATAGGTTCCATTGGCCAGCAGTTGATTCGGGCGCGCCTGATTGTAGTCGCCGAGGATCATCAGCCCCACGCCGCGTGTGCCCACATAACCCACGTCCAGAACCAGATCTTTCATCAGTTCCCGCTGCACCGTAAAGTGCCAGGTCTGGATGTAGCTGGTCTTGTAATCAGCCGGAATATAGTTGGCGCGGACATTGATCTGCTTGATGTAAGCAAGGTTCAGGAAGTTATCCGGATAACCCTGATCCGTCACGCGGAAGCACGTGCCCGGAGCCTGCGAAACACTGGTGCAGTTCGCCAGTCCGCTCGCGCTGGTCGCAGCCGGAATCTGATCGATGCTGGGGTTAAGAACGTTCGGCAGGTTGTACGCCAGCAGGTTCTCGCCACCCATCCGGTTGAAGTGGATATAGCTGATCCCATAGGCGCTTCGGATCACGGTCTTCGGATTCAGCGAATACGCGATCCCCAGACGCGGCGCGAAGTTGTTCCGGTCCGGCTTCACCAGCGAACGTTCATAGATGCTGCCCGCCTTCGCTGACACCAGTTTGTTCGTGACCGGGTCATAGTTCGAGAGCTTGTTATCTTCCAGATACTGCGGAGTCGCGTACTCATAACGCAGACCCGCATTGACGGTCAGCTTCGGTGTGATCTTCCAGTCATCCTGCACATAGAGGAAGTTCATGCGCTGCCGGTAGTTCACAATCACGGCATTGTTGATCTGGTAATTACTGCGCGCGCCCAGGATGAAATCAGCGAAATACTGTTCGTTCACGTTGGCCGTGCCGGGAACCTGGCTGAAACGACCACCGTAAGTATCCTGGCCGGACTTCGGATTAAAGTCGTCAATCTCCGTGCTGATGCTCTGCATTTCCCAGCCCGCTTTGAGACTGTGCGGCCCCAGAGTCAGCGAGTAATTGACCTTCGGATTCAGCACGAACGGATTCTGGAATTGGGGATTGCTGCCCTGCACACCGAACTGCGAATAGCCACTCACAGCCTGCGGATTCAACCCACCCGTGAAACGCTTGTCAGTCGGATAGTTCGCGAGGCCGGCCTGTGCGGCCACCGACTGCGTGCCCACGAACCAGGGAGTCTTGCCACCTTCAGAAAGCGAAGCGCTGAATCGAACCTCCACCAGCGAACGGGGAGTGAGCAGATACGTCGCGCCGCCCGCCATCTGCCAGCTCATCACCCGGATGTTGCCATTGCTGTTGCCACCCATGGGACCAGGGATATTGGCTGGCACCAGCGTATTCTGCAGGCGATAACTGTACCGGCTGAAGAAGGTCAGCTTGTCACTCCAGCGATGGTCGTACCGCACGTCGCCCTTGTCGATATCGGTGGGCTGGCCCGGCAGCGTCTGCAGGTTGTTGCCAGGCGACGCAGCGGTGCCGCCCGCCACGTTCGGATCCGGTAGTCCCTGCGATACCAGCGCGGCAAACTTGCCATAAGCGGAGGCCGGGATCCGTCCGTCTGTATAGACTGCACCAGTGATCGGGTTGCGGATCGGCGCAGTAAAGATACCCTGCTTCTGGTTGAGCGTCGGTACAGTGGCAAACGTAACTGCCTTCTCCACACGACGGAAGCCTTCATAGTCCACGAAGAAGAATGCGCGATCCTTTTTCACCGGGCCGCCAAACGTAGCCCCGTACTGGTTTTGAATTAAGGTCGGCTTTTGATTAAACAGCGGCTTGAAAAAGCCTGTGGCATTGAGTTTCGTATTGCGCAGGTATTCCCACACCGCCCCATGGAACTGGTTCGAACCACTGCGCACGGAAACGTTGATGATCGCGCCGCCGGCACGGCCATATTCCGCGCTGTAGCTGCTGGTCTCCACTTTGAATTCCTGTGCCGCATCAGGCGAGAGCTGCACAACCTGATTCGTAAAGCCCTGGTTCGACGTGCCATAGGAGTTGTTATCCACGCCGTCAATCATGAAATTATTCTGCGAACTGCGCATGCCATTCACATTGAAAGATGCGTCGCGCGGTGGGACGCCCTGCGCGAGATCGCTGCGGCGCACACCAGGGACCAGCAGCACCAGATCGGCATAGTTCCGTCCGTTCAGCGGCAGGTTGACAATCTCCTGGCTGCGGATCACCTGCCCGCGCGAACTGGTATCGGTCTCAAGCGCTGCCGCCGCTGCGGAGACGCTCACCGTTTCCGTCACGGAACCAACCTCAAGCGTCAGATCGACACGCTGCCGGGCGCCAACCACCACTTCAAATGCCGATGCCGCGGCTTTGCGGAAGCCGGCCTTTTCTGCGGTGACCCGATACTGCCCGGGCTTGACGGTAAAGAACTCATAGTTACCGGAATCGTCCGTGGTGGCGTTCTGTTCCACGCCCGTCGCAATGCTTGCCAGCGTCACTTTGGTTTGCGTAACCGGCAATGCGGACGCGTCACGCACTTTACCCAGCACCGTTGCCGTCTCAAACTGTGCCCAAAGCCCGGCGTTTCCCGTAAGCAGGCAAACAAATGCCGCCGTACGAATCAAATACTTCATGTCTCTCATAGGTGTCTGAGGTCTATAGTATCTTTTTACGGTTACGCCTTCATTTCAGTCGGGTTGCCGAAGCGATAGAATAGCCCAGACATGCTTCCTTCCCGTCCGTTGTCCCTGATCCTTCTCGCATCTGCCTCGTTCGCCCAGAACCGCGCCGTTCCGAAAGAATCTCTCCCTCCCATCCTGACCCCCTGGGAGATCACGCCGACAACCGGGGACAACGATGCTTTCCCCGCCCATAAAGTTGTTGGCAACATCTACTATGTGGGCACGCAGGACTACGCATCTTTCCTGATCACATCGCCCGAAGGCCATATCCTGATTAACCCGGACTTCGAAGACTCCGTCGACCTGATCAAGGCAGGCGTGGAAAAACTCGGCTTCCGGTTTGCCGATATCAAGATCATTCTCATCAGCCATGCGCACGGCGACCACGCCGCCGGGGCCGCAAAGATGAAAGAGATGACCGGAGCGCAGTACATGGTGATGGAGGGCGATGTCCCCGCCACTGAACACCCGAACCCCGGGCGCGGTGGTTATCCCGTAGCGCGCATCAGCCGGGTGCTGCATGACAATGATGAGGTGAAGCTGGGCGGCAATTCTCTGGTGGCGCATCTCACCCCTGGTCATACAAAGGGCAACACTACCTGGACGCTCAAAACTATCGAAAACGGAAAGACTCTCGACGTGGTCATCATCGGGAGCGCCGGCGTGAACAGCGCCATCACACTGGTCAATAACCCCGCATATCCCAACATGGCGGAGGATTACCAGAAGACATTCAAACTCCTGAAGTCCCTGCCCTGCGATGTGTTTCTGGCCTCACACGGCAAGTTCTACGGACTCAAACAGAAGTACCCGCGGCTGGGGCAAGGACCGAATCCTTTTGTGGATCCGGATGGCTACAAAGCGCATGTCAAGCTGATGGAACAGGCTTTTTACTACAAACTGGACTGGGCCATGCGTCAATAGCGCCCCCGGACAAAACCCCGGCTGGCGGGCCACGCCGCAACAGTGGGTTGTTGTTAAAGGCGATACCTTACGGCCTCGTTTACCTCGTGCGGGGTTTCACCTCAGGAATGCCGGACTTCAGCAGCGGCAGTATCTGGAGATGCTACTTCTCCTTTGTCATCGTGATTGTCCCCACCCGGTCATAGATCCACTTCGCCGGATTGTGGTGTTGCGCGGAAAACGTGCCCACCAGCGACCCGTCCTTCAGTTCCAGCTTCCACCGAAGCGGCTCACCACCCTCGAAATCAAGGTAAACATACGCGTTCACCCTGGTACCGGCCTGCTGCACATCCAGCTTCAGGCCGGCTTTTCCATCCTTGCCAATACGGTTTCCAGTCAGCTTCCCCTCCTCCATCCTGATCTCGATGGTCTGCTTCTCCTGCCGCTTCGTGCCGGCCTCATCGGTGGTATCAGCAACACCCGTCCATCGCCCCGCAATGACAGGGACAGGAGCCTGGGCCGGCAGCCCGGCAACCATCAGAAAACCAGCAACCACAATCCGCACAATGAGTCTCATATGCCTGAAACTATATCGTGTCAAAACCCGGCACTCCATGGGCAGGCCAACGGCTTCAGAAATTTCAACAAGTATCGCTTCAGAGTTCAGTATTGTGTTCCGAAGATTGGTCGGTAAGGGCGCTGCCTCACTGAGGTGAGCAGATCCGCATGAAGCCCGGATGGTTTGAAAGAATGGAGCGGGAGACCGGGTTCGAACCGGCGACGTTCGGCTTGGGAAATTGCATTTCGTTTGTAAATACGGGACTTGTACGTTTATAGCGTTCACTGAGACCTACGGGAACCTACGGTTTTCCGCCGGTCGTCGTCAAAACCCGCCCTAACGGAGTTATTGGAGTAACGCGGCTGGAGAAGAAGACGTTTCCGCAGGACGACGGGACGGTAACGCTCGAAGAACTCTGTCGGATGATATGGCGAAATGCCAGGGAGCACTGCCGGGAACTGGGGCGCTGTCCGGGCGAGTGGGTGCTGAGCAGCTTTATCCCGCACTTCGAACGAGAGGACGAGAGGACCGGCGATGCGCGAGCAAAGACGGCTATCGATAGCGGAGACGCAGCTGGCCGCGGCACCAACGGAAATTGGAGCGCGGCTGCACGCGGGCTGCCTCCGGATAGCTACCGATATTTACCGATATCGGCCCGCCACGCAATGTGGCTCCCCAAGTGGGCACATCCGAACTCGCGTTTGGAGAATTCCTCCGAGCGGACTTTCTGCTGTGTGTTAACCGGAGGCGTCAGTTTCGGTTCAGCGTCCGGGGGATAAGTGGGAAACGGTAGAGGCCGGATCGGGAGGCTCCCGAAACTCCGAGTGTCAAACCCTCTCTGCATTCGCCTGTCAGGGCACGGAAACCGAGCGGTTTAGCCATAGGATGTTATCCCAGCTAAGCAGCTTTTCCGTACCGTCGAACAGCTTCGCGTAGCCGCCGCCGCCCGCCTTGATTGAGAATTCCTTCACACGGTCCGGCGGATTCGTGGTGGTGTTGCGAAGAATGTCGAGCACTTGCTCCTGATGAGAGATCTGCACGTACGAAGGAGTCTTCGCGGAGTAGAACCTGGTGTCCGAAGGGTTCCCTTTGTTTCCCGTACCCCGTTCGTACCGGATGTGCATTTCAAGGTGTTCGCCCGTGGCGGCTTCGAAGGCCCAGTCCTGACTGTCGATCGCAGGACCTGAGCCGGGCACGACAGTTGAGCGGCGCATTTCGTGCGCCTTCGCCGCGAGATAGGCGCCAAAGGGGCCCGGCACATCTGCGGGGTCCTCGCTCAGTCCGCCGATGATCAGCTGCGCATTCGCCCCCGTCGGATCTTTAACCGGGGCGGCCAGCCAGATGACCCTGTTGGAACCCTTGCCCACCGGCTTTCCGTTTGGCCCGTTGACTGTGATCCGGTCGATGAAGATGAGGCGCAGATTGCAGTCCTTCGCGGGCCCCTGCGTGGCGACGTTCGACGTGAAGCCTTCAGGAAGAAACGCTTTCAGCCCGGCGTCCGGGACTTTGATGTCGATCTGGAACCGGGCTTCTGCGCTGTGTTCGAGCAGTGTTTGAGCGGGGGCCGTAAGTGCCGAGCCGAGGAGCAAAACAAAGGTCAGGATGCGCATGAGTTTAGTCAAGTCTATCAGGGCTGATATACTCCACCCAGAGGGAAGATCCGATGTCAAGCGTTGCCTACCGATCTGAAGTTCGCATCGAACGGGTCAAGGGTCCGATTCGCCGTGCCTGGCTTCCCGCTGAGCCTGAGCCCGTAATCTTCGGCGTGCACGGCGCCGTTGCCGAGCACTATAAAGTTCCGCCGTCTGTTACTGAGCCGCACGCCACGACGCTCGATTACGTCGTAGCGGCTGCGGCCGGTTGACTGACCGGAACCCTGGGAGGCGCGCTGGAGGCGCGTCAAATTGATGCATCGGGCGGGCGGCTGGTGTCGGAAGCCGTTGGTGAAGTTGAGCTTGAGGAGAATGTCCTGGTGATCCGACGGATCCACGTGCGGCTGAAGCTGACCACGGAAGAGGCGCACTGGGAAACGGCGCGGCGGGTTCACGGGTTTTTCGCGGACAAGTGCCCGGTTTATCGGACGCTGCGCACTGCGATTGCGATCACCACGGAGCTGGTTCTGGAACCGGTTGCGGAGTGACGGCCTAACTCACCTCGTGTTTCGCTGGAGGCCATTGTCAGCCGCGTCTTCCAGCGGGGTCCGGCTGGCAGCATACTCCCACCCGGCATGCCTGTCCCTTAGTACAGAAGGACTTAAATTGACAAATCGTCACGGCTTGGATGGACTGGCAGGTGTTCGCACGAGATCACGGAGCACCAACCGCCAGGAGAGCGGAATGCTGACTGGGTTGAAGCACTCCTTCTCATCGCAGGCCTGATACATTAGGGTACCCGAGATCGTGACGGAGTCCTTTCCGCGGAATGCGGCCTGTGCCGCCGGTGCGCCTTCCAGAACAACCTCTTGCAGGAGGCGGAATGGCTTCTGAAAAACAGCTATGCTTTCGTTTAGCGGCTTGAATTCGTAAACCTCTGATTCGGGATAGTGGAGATCCAGAACTCGCACGAACTGTTGCGGGTCTATCTTCAGGGCGATGATCTTATAGCCCTTGGCTCCTGGCGCGTAGACGTGGACGCCTTTCGCCGGCGTGATGTCCAGAACCAACGAAAAACGGTTGCCCGGTGCAATCGATGAGTCGCTCGGGTACGTTCTCAGACTTAGATGCGCACTGGAAACTTCGGTGCCGGACACTGACTCTCCGCCTACACCAAGCTTGAGCATCAGTGACGATGCGGTGTTGCGTTCGATGTAGAAATCCTCGAAGAAACGGGCCGTCACGCGACCGCGGCGGTCCAGAAGAAACGTACCCGGGAACGCCATGCCGATCATCGTCGTCCGTGGATTTACGACCGACACGAACTTCGCTGTGTCAGCCTTGACTTCAGGGTCATCTTTCCGGGCCGGGTCGGTCGACATCTCTGGCACAGGGTTGAGCAGCCCGAAACGCTTAATGGTTGCTGAGCCCTGGTCGGAAAGAAGGGGGAACTGAATCCCGCGCAATTTACTGAAGGCCACAATGATTTCAGGCGAGTCATAGCTTATGGCCGCCAACCCAAGGCCACGCGCCTTAATCTCTTCGGCCTTCGATTGCAACTCCACGAGTTGCGTTTTGCAGTACGGTCACCAATCTGCCGAACGGACGAAGACTAACATCGCCCCCTTCGGTCCCATAATCGATTCGATGGTCTGGGTTTTGCCGAATTGATCCTTAAGGCTGAACTCCGGCACCCGGTCACCCACTTGCGGGCCCAGCTTCGAAACATCAATCTTCTGAGCCAAGGCTATTCCGGCGAACAAGATGATTGCGGCCAAGCGCATGAAAAGAGGATAGCATCGATATTGACCCCTTGCTGCACAATGTATTCTCCCGTCGGACCAGATGTACCTCGCCTTGAGAGAGTCTTCTTGAATGTATTCAGCAATGAAGACTTCACTCTACTCGCGGACAAGCGGTGACAATGTGGTCAGTTCCATCAGCGCAGACGGTCTAACATTGCGCATGACGAAGTGGCCGGGCGAATCTGCCATGTTGCGCGGGATGTCTCCCGGAGGCCCGACGCTTTCGGTCTTTTTGACGGAGACCGCTTCGAACTCCAGGGGGCTATTCCGGCGTCTGCTGCATCCTCTGCCGAATCGCCTCTGCCTTGCGTGGCTCGCCCTTATCCACGTTTCGAACCTCCGGCGGAAGGGGCAACTGCCTTTCGTTCAGCCGGTCAGGACTAACCATCCCCGGCCATGACTGGTCCACCTGGTAAATCCCCACATTCTGTGGAAACATCGTATCGAAAGCCTTGTCGTCGTCTCCCAGAATGAAAAGCTTTCCATTGCTCCGGATCGCATTCGTCTGGGTGAAGATAGCGCCCTGACCGGAGATTTCCGTCACATAGCGCGGGTGGACCGGATCCCTCATATCGAGCCCGTAGACTCGCCCGTCCTTCGCGGTACAAACCCAGACCAGCCCCTGCGAATCCACCGTCACCGCAGTCGCTTTGGCGTAGAAAGGCGTCTCATGTCCCGCATCGAGTGAAGTGCCGGAGAGCGACAGGAGCTTTCCCGGAACATTCATGTCATACGCCAAAAGTCCGCCAGAGTCGGCCGCTACATACAGCACACCGGCAGAACTGGCTACCCCCCACGAAACTACGCTGTCAGACGCCACCGGCGCCGGGTTTACCGGGTTGGCCGTCGAATAGACGGCAAGCCCCGCCCTTCCCATCGCCAGCGCGAGCCAGCCGGACTGCGCCGTCAGCGTATACGCCGGCGCCGGGGTCAGCAGTTTGCCGGCCTGCACGGGATTTGCCGGATCAGAAATATCGAAAATCACAATGAGCGGTATTTTGCCGGAATAGCTGCTCACATAAAGGTATTTTCCGGAAAGCGCCATCGATACCGCCGGTACGCCGATCACCGTCTTCACCGAGGGCGAGGATGGAACGGAGATATCGTAAACGATCAGTTCCGAGTCCGTTCCCACATACGCATAGCGGTCAATCAGCTCAATCGCCCACCCGGTTTCGTCGCCCCTCCGGTCCAGCGTGGCTACCGTGCGATACGGGCGGACAGAGAGGTCAACCACTTCGAAAATGTCCCTCGACAGCGGCCGGCCCCGATGGCCAATCCCAAAACCCGTCCAGTACAGATAGTTGTCCCGTATCCGCAGGTCTGTCATCGGCGCGCTGGAGGGGAAACTGTCCAGCAGTTTCACACCCGGCGCGTAAGAGATGGGATATACCGCCACGTTCTGCGGCGATCCGAGCAGCACAAAGTAGTCAGAACCGAGAGCCGCGCCGGTATGCTGTAGCGGGCTTTCCACGGGAGCCGAAACCTTCGGGTTGGCCGCATCGCTCAGATCCGCGACCCGATATCCCTCGGCCTGACTGTAACCCGTTGGCAGGCCCAAAACGCGTTTTCCTGAGGGATCGAAGTCTACAACGGACCGGACAGGAATCTGCGATACCAGCGCCACATCGCTTCCGCGCACCTGATAAACATCCCCGTCCACCACCAGCAAGTCCTGTAAGATCGTCACTGAACCACCACCGGGAAGGTAGGCGATCGGTTCCGCCCCCGCGCCCGTTGTGTCGAAGACTACCGTCTCGATCGTGCTGCCGCTCTGGCTAAACGAATAGTTGAAAACGACCGCCGCCCAGCCTGCCGTTGCCGTCACCGTCGAGGCAAACAAATTGTAAACGGGAGTGTAGTGCAGGGGCAGCTTCCGTCCCTCGCCCGCCGCGTAGTCGGTCAGTTCCAGCGTGAGCGCGGGCGACGGGCCTGACGGAGAAATGTTCGGATTCGCCCCCGTCACTGTCCCGGCGATTCCCCGGTGGATATAACCGGTCGGCATTCCGTTAAATGTCTGTCGGCTTTGCATCACCGGACGCCCGCCCGATATGTCGTAACAAAACAGCAGGCCGAGCGCGTTCCCTTCCTGCCCGATCACGCAGAGCGAATTGCCTTCCGTATACACGCTCTTGTATTCCTCGCCAGGAAAGGGCAGATACGGGACATCCACTGCATCCACCCACACCGGGTTGCGGTTGGCGTCCAGTTGATACACATCCATCCAGGCGGCCCGCAAAGACGGAAGATAGCCCCCAGGAAGGAAATTCCGGGAAAGCACGTACACCCAGTCTCCGTGGCTCGCCACCACCGTGCCAAACGCCCCAAACGCCAGCCTTCCGACGGGCGAATGGTTGTCGTAGTTCAGCCAGTCGTCATACTCGCTCGTATTGGCCACTGACCCGACGCCTGTGAGGGAGACTTCGAAGTTCTGCGCGTTGCCGCCGAAATTCGCCGTCACCGTCGCCGTCCCGCCATCGAAAGGCCCGGTCCCCGGCGTCACCGTTCCGTCCGGAAGCACGGAAATGTTCTTCGTCACGGCGGACCATAGAGCGGTGACCGGCCCTGCCCCCTGCCAGACCCGCAGTTTGGTCGCGACTCCCGGTTTCAAAATCGTCGGGTCCGGGTCGAGCCGGAATGGCACAACCTTCACGACTGTGGACGCGCATTCCGTATCCTGCAGAAGGCATGCCCGAATGCGCGCATAGACGGGGCTCATGACATTCGGGGCTGTGAAACGACCGCCCGAATCCACTGAGCCAAAGTCTGCTTTCCATGTGGCGGGCCAGTTGCCCGGTGCTGCCGGAGCTGCCGCCACAATTTGCACCGTCTCACCGGACGAGACCCGCGACCGCGCCGCGTGCAGGCGCAAACGGGGCAGTATTGTGATGGCAAACGGCGTGGAGAACGTAGACCCGGAATCGCCCGTTCGGGGACTGATTTCCAACCACGCCTGCCCGCTGGCGGCCCCGTGCGGAACGGTGACCGTGGTGCCCGCCGAGCCGGTCAAGCCGGTCACACGGACAATCCCCCCGTCCGCCATCGGAAACCGCACGGCCGACCGAGACGAATAGCCCTGGTGCTGGATTGTCATCGCTTCCCCCGCATGCCCCACTGCCGGAAAAGTACCGGAAACCTGCGGCCTTACCGGATTGACAGCAATCCTGGTGGTGGCCACCGGTACGCCAGCCAGATACCCGTAAACGCTAATATATGCGGGCGGATTGTTCAACGGTGCCGCATAGGAATTTGCGGAACCGCTCACTCCCTCCATGTACCAGTTCGCCCCAGGCACAGCACTGCCTTCCGGCCCAATCAGCGTCATTGCGACCGTTTCACCCGCCGAGATTACCGGATTGTCCGGCACGATCCGATAGACTTTCCCGTCTTTCGGCGTTAATTGCATCAAAGCGGTGGCAAAGGCCCCGCTTTTGTGCGTCGCCCGCACAATCCCCCAGGCGGGAATCGTCATCGTATAAGCGGCATAGAAGACGCCCGCGCTGACCTGTCCCGCAGGCAGTGAATACGACGAATCGTAAGCGTTCTGGTCCAGCCTCCAAACCAGTTCAGGATCCGCCGCCCCCTGCACCGTGGCGCCGAATTTCACGGCGCCCCCCACGGGCACGAGTACGCTCACCGGGCTCAGAGACATCTCCACGTCCGGCTTCGCCACCGACACCGGGAACGGGTCCGAACTCACGCCGCCAATGGTAATTTGCAGCGGAACGTTTTCGCCTGCGGGCGCATTGGCCGGAATCTGCACGGTGACCAACTCTACACCCGCATCGCTTTGCACGTCTCCCGTATCCGCTAAACGCGTCGCCAGCACCGGTGCCGGAACCCCGCCCAGCAAAACGTAAAAGCGAAAGTACACCTGGCCGGACACAGTGTTCGAAGGCTGCTCTCCCGTAGCCGGATTGTCGCCTCTCATGCCCATACCGGTCACGCTCAGGGTCAGCGCCTTGCCCGCCATGGCAGGTAACGGGCCCGCCCCGGCAACGGCAGGCGCGAAGGCGGCGAGAGGGAATGTAACGGGCGCGCCCGTAAGTCCGCCGGCCTTCACAACAATTTCCGCCGCCTTCAGCCCAGTCAGCTCCCAGGGCAGCTGAATCCGGACGCGGTCAGGCGCCGACGCCAGAATCGGTGCGGGCATTCCGTTGCACGTGACGGTAGTCGTCCCGGAAATGAAAGGAATGGGCCATGCGCTCGCCGCGTTGCTGTCCGTGGCAAGGCCGCTTCCCAGCAGTTCCACCACATCCCCCGCCGCTGCCGTAGTGCCCCCCAGCCGGTTCCGGATTGCCGTGACCGAAGGCGGATCCGCCGCCTGGCAAAGCAGCGCGACCGCGCTGAACAGCGCCATGAACCGCAAACAGCTGTGGACGGAGAAATTTCTCATCTTACGGGTTCACAACGTAAATTTCTCTGCCAGCCGAAAACGCCAGCCGCCCTGCGCCGCAAACAATCAGTCGGACTGCATCCGGTTGCGACACATTGATCTGCCTCGCCGCCACCGGCTGCAGCGTGGTCTTATCGAACGAACGCAGTATCGCGGACTGCTTCGCAACTGTCCAGGCGCTTTGGTCGAGCCAGTAGACCGTATTGCCGTCGATGGCCACCGGGCCCTGCGCAACCACTCTGGCAATGGTCTTTTTCGCTTCAGGGTCCAGCACCTGACCGGTGGACGTATAGATTTTCCCCCCGTCCAAAATCATATGGCCGAACGGACCCCGCCCGGGCAGCAGCGGGAACGAGTCCAGCAACGAAATGCCGTTTGGGTCGATCGCGAAGCGCGTCAGCGCAGCCCCCGACGAGCAATAGATCCTGTCGCCGGCCGGAGCCGCCACCATCGACGCACATGAGGCGCCATGGGGACCGAGGAACCGCGGCCTCAGTACGCCGTCGTCGAAAATCCGCACGGAGTCCAACCCAAGCCCATACGTGATCGGTGAGCCATCCACCACTCCCGCTTGATACGCGGAGTCGATCGCCGCCAGCGATGTGCGCTGGCCAGGCAAGGTGATCAGATCGAGATAGTTATAGGACAGCCCCGTCGTGGAATCGCGGGCGGGAAATGGCATCCCCGTCGCCCCCGGCGGCGGCTGGCCCGTGTTTGGGTCGATGCTTCGGATGCCCTCGGAAGTGACCGAGAATCCGCTCAGATAAACGTTATTCACCGCCCCCGCAGTATAGGAGAGGCGACTCTGCCCGTCGGCTAGTGCCAGATGGTTTGGGTTGGGTCCGGCCGTCCACCCGCCACTAATGGTCCCGGTCGACGGATCGACCAATTGAATCTTATCGCCCAGCGGCCCTTCCCGATTCGGCGTCGCGACGTAGAGCACACTGCGCGAAGCGTCCCAGGCGAGATCCTGCGCCTGCAGATCCACCACCATGACGCCGGGCGTCTGCGGCAGCTTCGGCTGTGCGGAGGGTATGGGGCTGGCGAGAAGCGGAATGGCCGAGATACTCGCCAGACCCACGCCGGTTTGCGAGAGAAAAGCCAGTCCGTCCTTCCCGAATCTCACCAGATTTCCGTAGCCGGCAAAAGGGAAGGGGACCGTGACTTTTCCCAGCAGCTCATGCGATTTCGCGTCATACATCAGAATCTGGTCGCCGCGGAGAAAATAGACCCGTCCCCCAGCCAGGTCAGGGGCCACCAAACCTTCCGACCCGTTACCCGGAAAAGCGAAATCCGCCACGATTCTGGAGCGTTCCGGGTCCATCACGTTCCCGCGACCGTCGAACAGCAAACCTCCGGCGGATACAAAATTCGGATCGAGGTAAACCCCCTCAATAGTGGAAAGCCACTGCACGCCCTGGGGCGTCACCGCGCTGCGCTTCGTCCCACCCGGGGACCACCGGGTTTCCTGACCGTAGATCTTCGTCCCGTCGCCGCTGACGCCCAGCTTGAGCGTGCCTCCGAGGAATGCGTACGCCCCCTGGTCGTTCAGATCGAAAACCGGACGCGCGACGC
Source organism: Bryobacterales bacterium (assembly GCA_038319515.1). Classification (GTDB taxonomy): domain Bacteria; phylum Acidobacteriota; class Terriglobia; order Bryobacterales; family Bryobacteraceae; genus BOG-234. The sequence goes on along the minus strand of JBBQDH010000011.1, from coordinate 26,897 downwards.
CGTTGTCAAACGCGGCAATTGCCCCACCGAAATAGCTGACGGCCACTCCGCCATTGGGCAGCGCCGCCATATCGTAGAAAGGAAACTGCCGCCCGGCCCCATACGGGTCGGCGCCAAACACCGCATCCGCCTTCCCGGCCACCGTGTCAATCTGCGCGATCTTCTGCTCGCCCGAAAACCTTGCATAAACCGTGCCGCCATCGGGAGAGAGGGAGAGCATATCGGGTTCGCTCCCCGCGTTCAGCGCCCAGTCGACGCGCGTGGTGGAAGGGTTGAAGCTCATGACCGTATTGCCCGCTTCGCCCGCGTTCGCCGGTACTGAGAAGAGCAGACTCTCGGAACCCGGCCCGCCAGCAAGGGATTTCACCGGAAACGCCAGATTCCGAAATCCGCCCGCTGCCGTGGTGATGTTCCCGGTGGAAGCCTGCGGCCACGACGGGAGGCTCCCGAGGGGGACGATCATCAGTTGCCTGTCGAGCATCAAAGCAACTGACGCGGGGCCGGCCCGAACCGCGTTCCTGACTCCCGCCAGCGGCAGGCTCGCAAGTGGCCGCTTGGTGGCGAGATCGAACAAAGTGACGGCAGCGGCGCCGGTGAGGCCGTCGTAGTAGGCGAAAACAATCCGGTTCTGGTCCAAAAACGGGACCGGGAGCGCACCCGATGCGTAAGTCTGACGCAGCGAGAACGTGCCGAGCAACTGATCGATGTTCTGATTCCAAACCTCGCCGCCCCCGGTATAAAAGCTGCCCCCCTGAGTGACCAATGCAACCCCGTAGGGGGCGCCTGCGACCCTGATGCTGTTGAGCGCTCTATCGAGAGTAATGCCGTTCTGGTTGATCCTGTACCGAAAAACTGAGTGAGTGCCGTCTCCCGGCCCTGACTGGCTGTTGATGCCGTAAAGCACATCCGGCGCCTCACCTGGGATCAGCACCGTCGTCAGTGACCGCGTGTCCGCAAAAGACACGCCGGCCTTGAAGTTTGACGAAGACTCGGGCCGTACGATCCCGTCGTCGTAGACAGAGATATTGCTCCCGTAAGAGACCTTGAAAGGGATGCGAATCACCGCCACGGTATTGCTGGTGTTCTGCACGCCGACGATGCTGCTTGTCGCCCACTGCTGGCTGCCGTCCAGCACGGAAAAACCGCGCGCGCGTTGTTTCGCGTTCAGATCCACCACGCCGATTTCCGTGGCAAGCTGCCGGATGAAAAGGCGGCTCGCATCCCCGGAAAGCGCCGCCTGCCCCGGTTCACTGCCGACCTCGATCGCATCCACCACCTGCCCGCTCACCGGGTCGATCGACACCACTTGGTTGGCCAGCGCAGGGCTGCCCGCAGCCACTGTGGCCCAGAGGAGGTTGCGCGTGCCATCAAACACAACATCGTTCAGGGTCAGGTCCAGGCGGGTGATTCCGCTGCTGTCCGTTTGGGGCTGCGGAGCGGTCGCCGACACAACAGGATCCAGCCCGGATGGGCGAAGCAGGACAACACCGTCGCTCGTTCCCAGCGCCACGCCGTCCGTGCCCCATGTCACCACGCGTGACAGTGCGCTGCAATCGACATTGGATTCGTGCGTAATCCCGAACTTTCCCCGGCTAATCGGGCGAAATGTGGACAGCGAGTAACGGGCGAGTTCTGGTGAACTGAGGTCCGTGCCCCCGAACTGTACCGTGAGAATGGATTTTCCCTCGTCATCGGGAGTGAGGGCGCAGCCCGGGGCAAGCGAGAGCCCGCCCCGCAGGCGCCCGGAATCGAGATCGAAAACGGTGCCTGCACGATCTGCCACAAGACCCCCGTTCCACACCAGTGCGGCGTTCTTCCCGAAATCCATTGGCAGCGTGTAATCCCGCGCCACGGAAACGCCGCCCGCATCCACCGCGAACCGGTACACGTGTCCGGAGCCCACACCATAAACCAGTCCGTCAGAAGGCCTCAGCCATAGCTCTGTCGCACTGGCAAGCAGCAGAAGCCGGCGAGGGCTGGCTCCATCAATGACCTGAACGGCTCCGCCATCAGCGTCCGCCATTGAAATTACGAGAGACCTCCCCTGGCCCGGCAGCACGACCATTGAAGAAGCGGAGTAGCGTTTACCGGCAGTCCCGCCACCGAGATCGATCTCGAGATCTAAACTGTTCGACGCCGGCAAATAGCGCTGAATCACGCCGCGCGAAGGAATCGACGCGTAAAGATACTGCCCGTCGTCTGAAATCGCAAGCCTGTCAGCCGTTACGTTCGTCGCGACTGTGTCCACCACAACAGCGGTTTGGGGATCGACAGCCACAATGCTCGTTCCCGAACAAATATAGATTCGCGAACGGGCCGCACTCCACACCATATCGCGAACCGACCCAAGCCGGATGGTTTTCGAACCGGCCGAGGCCTGGTCTGCGCCCGCGAACCCCGCCGAAAACAGGCAAATCAGAAGAAGCATGCGGAAGCCTGACGCGAAATAGTCCATATGGGTCTCCCGATTTGCCTTAATTAGGTTTTATGCAAGCGCCCCCGCAAGTCTAACAAACCGCCGTCACCGGACCCGATCCGTGTTAATCCCGTTGCATCCCGTTTGTCCGGGTTGAAAAGTAAGCGTCAGCGCAACCGCATCTATCCTCTTCGGCGGCGTTCTGATGAAGTAACGGAGTCCGATCAGATGGCAGCCGGGTATGAAGCGAGCCAGTCAACCCGTGAAGCTTTCTGCCAGCAGAGGATGTTCCTGGCTGTTGCGCAGTTGGGGCGGGCCACCGCCGTTAACAGACTGGAGGTAAGAGGTTGGAGATCAACAATTTGCCTCCCCAAAAACCCGCATTTCCAACTATCTCTCCGCTCGTAACATATTGATTCCATGAAAATAGTATTCTCGTTAACCAGTTTTGGCTGGCTCCGCAACCACAAGCTTCCGGCAAACTGACACGCCGGCTGTCGTTCTACGCTTCCAATACGAGACTGGCTTCGTGCTTGCCGCAAGCGTCTACAAATGATCGCGGAATGGACAGACTGGACGCCCAGTGCGCGTGAACATAGGATCCAAGAACTCCTCCTCTTGAGTACCCTTCGCTGAAATACTGCGCGTCGCGTCTTCGCTCCAGATCGTAGACGTGCTCCGCGCCATTCTTCCATTCAAGATTCGAGTAGCGGAACTGGTGTCCCCGAAATATCTGGCCGGTCGGACCAAGAATTGTGTCCCGGCGCGTGGAGACCTCAACGTAGCCAAGTGCCTGCAACCGGTCGCACATGACCGCTTCGGCGTCAAACCAGCCAACCATGGGAGAACTCGAACCATCCAACTGGCGAATGCTTTCACACAGATACATGAGGCCACCGCACTCCGCATAAACAGGTTTCCCCGAACGGCAGAACGCCAGTATTTCGGCTCGCATGGCGGTATTTGCTGCCAGAGCTTCGGCGTTAACCTCAGGATAACCACCGCCGAGATAAAGCCCATCCACATCCGGCAACTGCGCGGCATGGATCGGCGAAAACTCTATCATTTCAGCGCCGGCCTCCTTCAGCAAACGAAGATTTTCGTCGTAATAAAAATGAAATGCCTCATCCATTGCTATACCTATACGGCAGGAGCGCGACTTCGCCCTTCCTGGCAACAGCGGTGCTGGTGCAGGCGCGGAAGCCGTGCGGGCAATATTCAGGATCCTCTCCACATCGCACCATTCCTGAACATGGCCGGCCCACGTCTCGAAAACCGCCCCGGGCAGCATAGCTTCATCGGCCGTCCTCAGCCCGAGGTGGCGCTCCGGAAACGAGTTTTTCGGATCTTTCGGCAATCCGCCCAATACCGGCACGGCGGTTGATGCTTCCTGCAACATCTCCAGATGACGCTTGCTTCCCACGCGGTTGCAGATGACACCGGCGACACGAAGGTCGGGATCGAACGACGCAAAACCGCCGGCCATGGCGGCGACACTTCGGCTCAGTCCCGATGCGTCGATCACCAGCACGACAGGCGCACCAAGCCACTTCGCAATCTCCGCCGTCGAACCGGCATCCGAGGTGGAGACCACACCGTCAAACAGGCCCATCACGCCCTCGATAACCGCAATATCCGACCCGGACGAAGCGCTCTGAAACGTCGCGAGAACTCCTTCGCGGCCCATCATCCAGCCATCGAGCGTCTGACTGCGAACTCCTGAAGCCCGAAAGTGGTAGGTAGGGTCAAGATAGTCGGGGCCGCATTTAAATACGGAAACCCTGAGGCCAAGGCGGCGGAATGCGCCGCAAAGGCCCGAGACGACTGTGGTTTTCCCGACACCGCTGTTGGTCCCGGCGACAACGATGCAGGGTGTTGACCTCACCAGGCGCGCGACCAGCGATTTCCGGGTTTGTCAGCGGGGCGCAGTGCGGCGTTCACGCCCGCGGCAAGTTCCAACTGCCTGCCGAACAACCAAAGCAAATCCGACAGGCGATTCAAATAGGCCAGAATCTGCGGGCTATCAATTACGCTGTCTTCAAAGAGGCCCACAGCCAGACGCTCGGCACGCCTGCAGATTGTTCGCGCAACATCCATTGCGGCGGAGTCGGGAATCTCGCCGGGTAATGACCAGTCGCCCAGAATTCCAGGCATCGCTTCAATTCGGTGTACATGTGCTTCCAGAGCGTCCACCATTTCCTGACTGATCACAGGTGCCGGCTTGCGGGACTCAGGAGCAGTCCCAATGGCGGAACCGACCTTGAACAGCTCCCGCTGGATTTCTTTCGTTAAGTCATGAACCTCCCTGTGCTCCGTAATGGAACGGGCAAAGCCCATCTGGGAGATCAGTTCGTCAATCGTGCCGTAGCACTCGACACGTGGATTGGTTTTCGAGACACGGACTCCACCTGGCAATCCGGTCGTACCAGTGTCACCGCGTTTGGTTGCGATACTCATGTTGTTTTACTCCTTCGTTTCAATATCAGAGACTGAGGCTTCAGCAAAGGTCGCCATCTCCCGGTACAGACTGACGGCGGAAGTGAGCACGCCCATCGCGAGGGCGGCTCCTGTTCCTTCGCCCAAACGCAGGCCGAGATCGAGCAGTGGTTTCGCTCCAACCTCAGCCAGCAAACGTTCGTGCGCCAGTTCGGCGGACCTGTGGCCGAAGAATACAAACTCGCCGATTTTCGGACAGAAAGCTCTCGCAATCAGGAAAGCAGCGCCGCTGATGAATCCGTCAACCACAAGCGGAAGACGATGTGCGGCACAGCCTAAGATGAAGCCCGCCATCATAGCGATTTCAAAACCACCGAACGCGCTTACGACAGCAAGCGGATCAGCCGGATTTACATTGTGCAGAGCGAGAGCCGCACTCAGTACCTCGCGCTTCCGCTGCACTCCGGCATCATCCAGCCCTGTGCCCCGCCCCGCTGCTTCTTCCGGAGTTGCTCCGCCGAGAGCGCAAAGGATGGCACTTGCAGACGTGGTGTTGCCGATCCCCATCTCGCCCACACCAACAAGATCAAATCGCAGGCTCGCATCGGCAGCCAGACCAATACCGGCGGCGATGGCCTTTTCGGCATCCTCCCGCGCCATGGCCGTGCTTCGCAGAAAGCTCCGCGTTCCGTTCCCCACCCGCCGGTCGATTACTCCGTCAAACTGCTGACTGTCGAACCTGGGACCATCGACCCCGGCATCGACGATTGTTGTTTCAATTCCTAATTGCCTGCACAAAACATTGATAGCGGCGCCGCCCCGCACAAAGTTTTTCACCATCTCCTGCGTAACCACGGAGGGGTAGAGGCTAACACCTTCCTGCGTAATTCCGTGATCACCGCAGAACACGTAGAGGCCACGCCGCGTCACCGACGGCATAGCCGTATTTTGGATCTCGCCCAGCCTCACCACTGCATCCTCGAGGACACCGAGGCTGCCGCGCGGCTTGGTCAGGGAATCCCAGCGCTCGCGCAAAGCCTGTCTCATATTCACCTGAGACTGGCCCGCAATAGCCGCCACGGTGGTTTCAATCGTATTCAAGCTCGATCACCTCTCCATATCCCTGTACAAACTCAACCGGGTTGCGTCCGGTTATCAAATACAGCAACGCGGCGTTGACGCCCTGATGGGCGATCACTGCCGCCGGAAATGCCCCTCTGCGAATCATCTCCCATCCCTGACCGACCCGAGCTACAAAGGCATCCCAGGTCTCGCCGCCCGGCGCTTCCACGCCAAGCCAGTCGTCCAGTTTGCGAGCCGCCAAGTCGGGCCATCCGGCCTCCACCTCAACCCAAGTCTTTCCGGTCCACTCACCCTGGTCCAGTTCTTTCAACTCGGCAAGTTCAACCAGACTTTGGCAGTTGATAAATCCGGCGGTCTCCCTTGCGCGGCGCAGCGGACTGCTCCATGCCGCCCCGACACGGATCCCCGTGAGCGCGGTGGCTCCCGCCTGCCTGCCCGTCGCCGACAACGGTGGATCCAGCTGCCCCAGCAGGACACCCAAAACCTCGGGCTCGCCGTGGCGGATCAGATAGAGAGATGCCATGTCAAAATCACCAAATTTACTGTTTCGACCGCCTGACATGTTGCACCCAGGCAGTCGCCATTGACACCACCCAGACGGCGCACAAACCAGGATCGAGCCAACAGGACCACCATGGCGCTTGCCCCGACCATGATCGCCATGATGCGCCAATCCGCAAAAAACGCCATCAACCCCGTAATCGCCACCGCCTGTGCCAGCACAGCAGGCAGCACGCCCCTGGAGCATGACTTCGCGAAGGCCTCGCCCATACCGCCACCCACGGCCGGCGTCACTGCAGCCAGCAAAACCAGCGACGCACGGGACAGACAGAGAGCCGCAGTCAGGCCTGGTAACGGGTTGATCGCCGCAGCCTCGAGGGACTGCCATCTAACCCCGATGGACAGAATCAACGCAATTGCTCCGTAGGTTCCAATCCGGCTGTCTTTGAGGATATCGAGCATTTTCTGGCGGCTTCGCCCGGCGCGAACAGCATCGGCGACATCGGCCAAACCATCTTCGTGGAGACAGCCTGTAATGACCAGCAACCACGCCAAAGCAAGTAATGCACTGATCGACCGGCCGAGGCCCATGCGGGCTGCCAGCAGAACAGCGCCGGTGCCTGCTCCCAGTAGTGCGCCTGTCAACGGAAAGAAGAAAGCCGCCGCGCCAGTGGACGCTGTTTCGCAGTAAACCGGCACCACGGTGAGGAACTGAATGGCAGACAGGAACCGTCGGATCATTTGATTCGCAACCCGATTCCAAACACCATCAAATGCACCTCCGTCGCCTGCTGTGCAGCCAGTTGGTGGAGTCTCCCCGCTTCATCGCGAAAGCGGCGCGCGAGTGCGTTATCGGGAACGATCCCGCAACCAACCTCGTTTGTCACGAGAATCACTTTGGTCCGGGCCCGCGCGGACACTTCCACCAGCTTCCGGCACTCATTCTCTACGGAATAGGTTTCCGCCAGCATGATGTTAGTGAGCCAGAGCGTCAGGCAATCTACCAGGATTGCGTCCCACCGGCCGTCCTCCTGTTCGATCCTCTCTGCGACACGGAGTGGCTCTTCCCAGGTAACGATCTCAGGTCCACGTTCCTCGCGGTGCCGCGCGATACGGTCCCGCATCTCATCGTCCCAGGCCTGCGCAGTGGCGATAAAGCCCATCTTCGGCCCGGCACCCTTCAACATCTCCAAAGCCGCGCGACTCTTTCCGGACCTGCTCCCGCCGCCGATCAGAATCATAGCGATATCCCCCTTCGGCGACTGCTCAGCATCCAGATAAAGAAAGGTCCTCCCAGCAATGCTGTGATCACACCCACAGGTATTTCAACCGGTGCGAGGATGGTCCGCGAGACAACATCGCACAAAGCCACGAAGGCCGCACCCAATAAAAAGGAAGCGGGCGCGAGGATACGGTGGTCTGCACCGACCCACATGCGCAGCGCATGCGGAACAATCAGCCCGACAAACGCGATGGGTCCGGTAAGCGCCGTCACGGCTCCGGTCATGATCGATCCCGCAATGCACCCGATCACCAGCAACCGGCTGGTTGAAACGCCGCGGGTTGCCGCCCAGGTGTCCCCAACAGCCAACAGATTCCATTCACGGCTGTGCCAGAGCACCACGCCGCAGACCGGGGCCAGAATGACGGTTAGCCACAGGAGCGTCGAATACTCCGGCGCATCCATGCCGCCCATCAGCCATCTGGTCACAGCGAACGATTTCAGAATCCCGGCAAAATTCGATATAAAGAGGATCGCGGCGCCGCACATGCTGTTTATGGTCACTCCCGCCAGCAGCAGACTCATCGACGACATTCGCCCCCGATTCGACGCCAGCACCACATTCAGGACCAGTACCGCTCCAGCCCCCGAACAGGCCGCCAGCGTCACGCCGGAAACACCACCTGCTGAAGTCCAGCCCAACACAATGGCGAGCACGGCCCCCAGCGATGCGCCACCGGAAATACCGAGCGTGTAGGGGGTGGCGAGCGGGTTTCGGAGCAGGGACTGAAAAAGAACTCCCGAAAGCGCTAACGCCCCACCCGTCCACATAGCAAGCAGAGCGCGCGGAAGACGCAGTTCGATCAGGATCTCATGATCCGGAGAAACACCCCGAAACGCGGCTGCAAGACTCAAATGTCGCGAGCCGATTGTGACGGCAAGGAGCAACGAGAATATGAGAATAACACCACAAACCATCAGGACGAAAGCGTGCCGCGGCCGGCCCGTGGTCGCAGGCAGGTTATTCACCGTACACCAGCCATGGCTGCCCGGATGTGCGCTGATGTACCTGCACCTGGACCCTGAAAATCTGTTCTATGGTGTCCGGCTTCAGCACCTGCGCCGGCGTGCCATCGGCGCAGATGCGGCCGTCATTCATCAAAACGATTCTTGCCGCGTATGCCGCGGCGAGGTTCAGATCATGCGTCACCGCCACCACAAGCAACCCGCGCCCGCTGAGGTCGCGCATTAATTTGTGGAGTGACAACTGGTGCTGCAGATCCAGGTGATTCGACGGTTCGTCAAGCAGCAGGACTTCCGGCTCCTGAGCCAATGCCGAAGCCAGAAGTACGCGCTGTCTTTCGCCCCCGCTCAGCGTCCGGAAATCCCGATGGCGAAACAGCTCCGTGTCGGTGGCAGCCAAAGCGCGGCTAACGGCTGCGTGGTCTGCTTCCGTCTCGTACAGACCGGTGGAGTGCGGCATACGGCCCATGTAGACAACCTGTTCCACCGTGAATGGAAACGCAGTCGGCTCAGCCTGCAGCACGACTGCGACACGGCGGGCGAACTCGCGCCGATCCCAGCGGTGCGTCTCAGTGCCGAGAAAAAGACATTGACCGGAGGAAGGAGTCTTCAGACCTGCAACCACTGACAGCAGCGTTGATTTGCCCGCACCGTTCGGCCCGGCGATCGCGATAAACTCACCGCGATCCAGCCGCAACGATGCGGAGCAGAGTACTTCCGCTGTTCCATACCGGACACCTGCGTTACGGATTTCGAACAGCGGCGTCATTGTTTCATTTCCGGCAGTCTGAGTTCGGGGTGCAGCAGGTGAAGAACCAGTTTCACCGCTTCCACCGCACGGGGGCCCGGCACCAAAAAAGGACTTGATTCCAGCGCATATACGTGTCCTGACTTCACCGCCCGCAGCATCCCTTTGGTCTGCCACAACGTCAGAACTTCCTGCTGTTTGGGCCTTGTATCGCCGCTCAGTTCCATAATCACTTCGGGATTTCGCGAGAGAATCTCCTCGAGCGAGATCTTCGGATACGGAACTGTCACATCGGAAAAGATATTCGTGCCACCGCCATACTCCAGCAGATCTGAAAAATAGGAGGTGCCGGAACCAGCCACCAGACCATCCAGACGTCCTGCCGTGTGCCCCACAATAAAGGCAACCGAGGGTTTGCGTTTACCGGCGGTGAGCTCCCTGATCTGCTGCAATTGGTTTTGCATTCCCTGCACCAGTCGTTCCGCCGCTTCGTTCGCTCCGGCCCCCTTTCCGATCTCGCGGGCACCGGCATAGACCGCCTCCAAATTCTGGCTCCGGACTTCCACGAAGGGAATGTGCAGGCGAGAAAGTTCCTCAGCCAGGTGATTGGACTGTTTCTGAACCACAACCAAATCAGGCTTCAGGGAAAGAATGGCCTCGATATCGGGCTTCAGGTAGGTGCCGATTTTTGGTATCTTCGCGGCCTCAGCGGGGAATTTGCAATAGATCGTGACGCCAACAACCCGAGGTCCGAGCCCCATGGCGAACAGGGTCTCCGTGATACTGGGGGCGGTGGAGACGATTCGTTGAGCGCCCGCGGCCCATGCGTTCACCGCCAGTAATAAACAAACGATCAATCGCACTTGAATTCCCTCCAGACATTGAGCAGTTGCTCATTTTCGTCGCGGCGCCGAACGGCCAGCCGGACCAGTTCACCAGTAACGCCCGGCCATCCCACGCAATTTCGTAACAGGATTTTCGAAGACAGAAGGTACGCGCAAAGGGCTTTCGCAGAGTAGTTCATTCGGACCGATATAAAGTTGGCGTCTGACGGAATCGGCTCCACTCCCGGCAGGCAGCGCAGGCGAGCCTCCAGCCAGGCGCGCTCATTTCTGACAAACGCCACCGACTGCAGGGCATGGTCCGTGTCACCAATCGCGGCGAGCGCGGCCTCCTCAGCCAGTACATTCACCTGCCAGGGTTCCCTGTATTCTTTCCACTGCCGGACCGCTTCCGGTGAACCAATGAGCGCACCGACCCGGATTCCCGGCAGAGCATAGAACTTGGTCAGCGAGCGAAGCACCATGAGTTTCGGATGGGCTCCAATCAGCGCCGCCACCGACGATAGACCCGAGAACTCGAGGAACGACTCATCCACCAAAACCGATGCCGCGGACGAGTCCAGGTAGTTCCGCAGCGTCTCCGCCGGAAGCGTCCATCCACTCGGATTTGCCGGCCGCGTCAGCACCAGCAACCCATCGGCGGGCCAGGTCGACGGGTCCGTCAGATCAGCGAGCCGGGCACCGGGAAACGCGCGATGGAACTCGGAGAAGACCGGCAGGGCGAGCGTCACCAGAGTCGATCGCGATACTCTGGCAAGGAAAAAAATCAGTTCCGTCGCGCCATTGCCAACCAGGAGTTGGGTCTCGTCCAGCCCCCACCTCCGGGCCAAAGCGCCCACGAGCCGCAAGGGTTCCCGCTCCGGGTAATGAACGATGCGTTCAATGGCTGCCACAATCGCAGCACTCACCCGCGGTGAAGGTCCGAGGGGGTTGATATTTGCGCTGAAATCCAGCACTTCGCGCCAGTCCCAACCGTGGGCGCGCGCGACCGCGAAGATATCGCCGCCATGTGCTGCAGCCAGCGGAACTACAGCCATAAGACACACCCCAGAATTGCAGCCACACAGAGCCCTTCCGAGGCGTACAACAAGACCCTCACCCTGCCAAACACCCCGCGTTCGAGCGGCCGCACTGCGTCTCCGAGAGTTGCCTTCAGACCGGGCTTCCCCTGGTAGTAATTCACGCCACCCAGCTGCACACCCAGCGCCCCGGCAACCGCAGCTTCCGGATACCCCGAATTGGGACTGGGCTGACTGCCGCCGTCGCGCAACGTCACCCGAACGGCACGCCGGGCATCGAATCCCGGCAACAGCGCCGCGATCCATACCAGAACCGCCGCGATCCGGGCCGGAAAGAAATTGGCCAGATCATCGATTCTGGCAGACGCCCAGCCAAACTCGACGTACTTCTCATTCCGGTACCCCACCATGCTGTCCAGAGTGTTGACAGCCTTGTAAGCCGCCATACCGACCGGTCCCCCGATTGCCAGCCAAAACAGCGGCGCGATCACGCCGTCCCCCAAATTCTCCGCAACGGTTTCAATGGTCGCCCGCACTACTGCGGGCTCGTCCAAATTTGCCGTGTCGCGACCCACAATCCAGGAAAGCCATTTCCGGGCCTGCGGCAAGTCATTCCCGGAAAGTGCCCGAATCACGCGGCCCGATTCCACGTCGAGATCCCGGCAGGCAAGCAACGACCAAATCCAATACACTCTGCACCACACATAGCCAGGCCGAACCGTCACCCACACGATCGCCGCAGTACTGCCGACAACCAGAATCCAGAACAACAGCCCCGCCAGCCGAAGCGGCAAACCCGTCGCACGGAGCGGGCCTTCCAGTACACGGGCGAGCCATCCGATTCCCCGAACCGGATGCGGCATCCATTGCGGATCGCCCAGTGCGAGGTCCAGCGCCACGCCCGCCAGCAGTTCCGGAGCCGTTACGAGCACAGATAGAGCTCCTCGAAGCGCTTCCGGTCAGCGTTCGCCTCAAACCAGTCGGCGAGGGCGTCATACACCAGTTCACGGTCGGGAACAGGGGCCACCCGCCGTCCCAACAGTTCGCCCAGCACCTCCGGATGCTCCAGTGCGCCGTGCAGGTACGTGCCGAAACACCGTTCCGCCCGCACACCGTCGCTGGTTCCATCCGCGAGGATGGCGAACGGTTCAGCGTCATGTGGTCGCGTCGTGACGCCGAGGTGAATCTCGTACGCATCGAATGCAGTACCCGAAGGAGTGGTCGCGTGTACGCGCCGCGTGATCTTGTCCGCAGCCAGTGTGGTTCGACCCGCGATCAGGCCCAGACCATCCGCGCCCTGGCGCGAAGACTCCATGCCGAGCGGGTCTTCGATTCGCTCGCCAAGCATCTGATACCCTCCGCAGACGCCAACAATCCGCGCACCGGCTTTGTACTGACGGAGAATCCAATCCGCCAGTTTGGTTTGGCGCAGCCATTCGAGATCGCCCAGTGTGTTCTTGGTTCCCGGCAGAATGACGCAGCCGAACACTTTGTCGAGGGGTTTCGAGACCCGTGTGGCGGAGGGAATGAGGCGGAAGTCCGTCAGGTTTGAGATGTGCGGCAAGGCGATCACGGCGACATCCGAATCCCCGCCGGCACCTTCAAATGCAACGCCGTCTTCCGCATCGAGTGGAGCGTCCGGCAGGTAAGGAAAGACGCCGAGGCAGGGGCGACCGGTTCGCGCCTCCAGAATCTCCACCCCATTTCTGAACAGAGAGGGATCGCCCCGGAAGCGGTTGACAGCAAACGAACGGACCAGCTTTCGCTCGTTCTCTTCAAGGAGTGCGAAGCTGCCAACGATGGCGGCAAACACTCCCCCACGATCAATGTCAGCGGTCAGCAGCACGGGAACATCGAGCCGCGTCGCCAGTCCCAGATTTACGAGATCGGTGGCCTTCAGGTTCAGTTCCGTAATGCTGCCCGCTCCCTCCATCACGATAAAATCGTGCCGCGACGCCAGCCGCTCATAAGCGTCCATCACCTGTCCCAGCAGCCAGGGAAAATGGCCGTAGTACTCGCGCGCCTGCAGGGTTCGCCATACCTTACCGTTCACCACGACCTGGCTGCCCGTATCGGAGTTAGGCTTCAGGAGAATCGGATTCATATCCGGCTCCGGTTCCAGCCCGCATGCCTGCGCCTGCGCCACTTGTGCCCGCCCGATTTCGCCACCGGCCCTACAGGGGTATGAATTGTTCGACATGTTCTGCGCCTTGAACGGCGCAACCCGCCAGCCCTGACGGGCCAGTGAGCGGCAAATAGCCGTTGTCATCCAGCTCTTGCCAACGTGCGAAGCGGTGCCGGCGACCATCAGTGCGCGCGCCCTCATGTCAATATTTCCATTCCCCTGCTATGGTTCTTGAAGTGGCTGTTCTTCTGCCTTTTCAGGCCTTCCGTTCCAGTAATCCCACGGTCCACATCCCCGGTGAAGAGCCGCAGCCCTTCGCTGAAAAGGCGAGTTATTGCCAGGACGCGGAACCCGCGCTGTTCCACTACCGCCAGACATTCCGCTTTCCAGGCGACACCGCCGACTCCGTCCGCGACGGAATAATGGGGTTGCTGGACAGGACCGCGGCAAACGTCTTTCCGCACGAGGAGACTGATCAGGACCGCGTTTACGGCTGCATGCGGATGCTGGAATCGTCCGGCGGAGATCCCGGCAGCCTCTGGCTCTGGTGCGACGATTCGGACGCTGCGCTGATGGCGTTGCTGGAAACCAGGTCGACCCCGGAGATTGAAATCGAGGATCGGTTCGGCTGCCTGCATCAGATCCGGACCCTTGCCGACGTCGACCACATCCGGGCGATCCAGTACGCGCTCCACGGGAAGAGGTTGTTTCTCGCCGATGGACACCATCGTTTTGCCGCCGGCTGGAACCTCGCAACGATCCAGATCCGCAGTCAGGCATTGCGAACGCTGGCGTCCCATCGGGTTGTCTTCGATGCCACTGATGTCTGCCTGCCGGCATCGCAACCTCTGGTGGACATCGATAGCTACCTTGCGACACGAGCCCCCGGATGCTCCCGCTGCATTGTCGTTACACCGGGACCGGTCTTCCGCGGCATTGAGGTGCCCTCCGGCGTCCACATGCAAAGGTGGCTGCACAATGCCACTGTCCAGCCAGTGCGCGAGCGGTCCGAGGCAATCCGTGCCGTCGGGTCCGGGAAGGCCACGATGGCGTTGCTGCTGCAGCCCTTTACGCTGGAGCAAATTGAAAGGGACGCAAGCATGGGGATTCTTCTTCCGCCCAAAAGTACCGACTTCTACCCCAAACTGGCTGCCGGACTTGTCGTTCACCGCCCTCAGAATGAGAATGTGACACCGCCGGTAGCCCAGCGTCCGGGTGTCCGGTAGCCGTCCTCGTAGAAGGTTTGATTCGAAAGATTCCTCACTTTTCCATAGACCCGCATCGTCACGCGATCCGTTATCTGTCGGCTGTACCCGGCCGTAATCCCTGCCTGTCGCGGCCCCGGAAACACGAACGTGCGCCGGCTGAGCTGGTAAAGGTAGTCGCTTGCCGCGAGAAAGTCGGCCGACACATCGATGTGCCGCCCAAATTGCTGGAGGACCACCGCGCTGAAGCTGTTCGGAGTTGTGCGGGGTACCTGCAGCGTGCCGTCGACAAACTCCGAATATCTGGAGCGTGCGTTTGTGTAGGTGTAAGAGGTCTTGATACGGGTCGAAGGACGCGGCCGGATTTCGGCGGAGAGTTCCGCACCGCGAGCCAGCGCGCCACCCGTGTTGCGGTAGCCGAAAGACCTGCCGAAAGGGTCTGTCGCGGCCTGAATAAGACCGCTTGAATCGAAAGCGATCACCTGCTGCAACCGTGTATAAAAGTAGGTCCCGCTCAGACGCAGACGGTCGCTGGCAAAGTATTGATCGATGCCTCCGTCGATCGCGATAGACCGTTCCGGCTTCAGGCGCGGATCGCCATAGGCAGTGAAGGAGCTTCCCGTAACAGAGGTGCCGAACAACTCATACAGAGAGGGCTTCCGGTATCCGTTACCGCCGTGTGATCGTATCTTCGTTCCCGTCGAAGGCATGAAGTAGGCAACGGAGACGTCTGCGGTGTATGCAGTCGGCGGGCTGATTGCCGAAGCTCCCGCGTACACCGGGACGGTGCCAAGGAACACCGGCTTATCTAACCCGAACTGCTGGACGCGACCGGACAGCGAGATTTGCAGGCGGTCGTGCAGCAGACGGATTTGGTCCTGCGCGTCAAAAGTATGGCTCTTCTCTGAGGTCTGCGTCCGCGAGTTTAACTGCTTCGCCGGGTTCGGATTGTTGTCGGACGCCGGTGAGTCGAAGTATTCGCGTTCAAATTCATACCCCGCGGAAAGAAGTTGGTGCGCTCCGGCCACATAGTTCAGCTGTGCACGCAGGGTATCGATCCGGCCATTGTATTCGCTCGACGTTCGGAAGGCCGGCTGTGAACCCGCGCCAAGCGGGCCATTCACAACATCGCGGTTAGACAGCAGCGCCTGGTAACTAACCCGGTAAGACAGCGAAGTGCCTGCCTGCTGCAAAGCCACAAGTGACGAGATGAAGCCGGCGGTACGGAAGTAATCGGAATCGCCCAGAGCCGGAATGAAGGTGGCTCCGCTTAGTGCGTAAGGCCGGCGTTGTTCGGCGAGGCTGATTTGAGAGTCGGGCAGGGCTGCGGCCGTAATGTAGCCGCTTGCCGGAAGGGTCGCGGCTGGAGCCGCGCCGGGGGTTTGATAGAGCTGCCCGTAGACGTCAGTTGCCAGCAGGCGTCCGCTGAGCGTCAGGCCTGGTCGGATCGAATAGTCCACCAGTCCGTTTCCAGTGGTATTTCGATAGCGGCCCTCATCGCCCACGCCTCTCGTGACATCCTGATGCCCTAATCCAGCCGAGTAGTGCAGTCGGTTGCCCCGCGTTCCTCCGCCGAAACGTGCGAGGCCCCGGAATTCGCCGAGGCCTCCGCCGTCCGCCGTGATACTGCCGTGGAAGGCACCGCCGCCGGAATCCGTGACCATGTTGATCACTCCTCCGATGGCATTAGTCCCGTAGATGGAAGATCCGGCTCCGCGCAGAACTTCAATCCGTCCGGTATCGACCAGCAGCAGATCGGTCAGGAAGGAACTGGCGTCGCCCTGGGTGGCTCCAACGTCGCGGAAGCGCATGCCGTCGATCAGTACTGCCGTATCGAACGTGCGAAGGCCGCGAGTCTGAATCGTGGTGTAAAAGCCGGGACCGCCACGTTGCTCGACCCGAAGCCCGGGGACTTCCCGGAGTCCTTCAGCGGCAGACTGGACACCACGCTGATCGAGTTCCGCCCGCCCGATGAAGTCCACCGCTTTGGCAGTTTCGTCGAGCGACTGGGGTGTTCCGGTGGCTGTGATTTGAATCGAGGTGTTGACGGGACCGGCGCTCAGTTGCAACGGCAGATCTGTTTGGCCGTTGACCTCAAGGGGCGCCACCTGTTTGGCGAGATGCAACCCCGGGGCTTCGGCCTCGATCAGATAGGTTCCCTTTGGAACCGTGAGGGCATACACTCCCTGGTTATCACTGTTCGCGACAAAAGAACCGCCTGCGGAACGACTGTGCAGTTTTATGGTGGCTCGCGGAACAATTCCGCCGGACGAATCGGTCACCTGTCCTGAAACACGAATGCTCTGTCCCTGGGCACAGGCGAGGACGGCAAAAAACGAAAAAAATGCAGACGCAAGATTTGTAAGTGACATCCATGCTCCTTCGGCATAGGCCACCTGAAAACGACGTCGGGGGGATTGAACTGGCACACCAGCGACCTTTCCCCACGAAAGGCGCAGTCTTCAGGTCCGTACCTTTTTGGGGGTACAGGCTATTGGCAGGTCTTCGGACTCACAGGCTTTTCCGTTTCGGGATTTCCTACCGGCCTCGGCTTCCCAACCCTTTTCGGGTCAGTGCTTAAATTGAGGCTTTCGTTCCTGTATACCGCTGCGGGGCAGTTCTGGGTTCAAACCAGATTCCCTGTTATCACGCCGACAACCGGCGAACCAACAGCACTTGCAAGCGTATCACGGATTCAGCGCTTGATCAGGCGAGGGAGTGTCCCGAACCCGGGCTTCCCACCCGGCGCGTTCCAATTCCGGCGTCCGCGACTCGTCCTCGGGATAGCCCAGACAGAGGTATGCGACCAGTTGCCAGTCGGCTGGTACAGACAAAATCATTCCGACCCTTTGTGGATCGAGAATAGAAACCCAACCCATTCCGACACCGTATGCCCGCGCAGCCAGCCACAAGGTAGTAATGGCGGCAATGACCGAATACTCGAGCATTTCCGGCATGGTGCGGCGGCCCAACCCTGAGCCTTTTTTAGTGCCCCGATCTGCGAATACGGCCAACTGCACGGGTGCGCGATCAAGACCGGCAAGCTTCAGTTGCGCATACAAAGCCGCCTGCTCCCCGCAATAACCCGCGAGCGCTTCGGTATTCGCACGCTCAAACTCCGCGCGGACAGCGTCGCGTGTTTCTTTAGAATCAACGCGGGTGAATCGCCATGGTTCGCTCAGCCCAACAGATGGCGACAGAGTGGCCAGTTCCAGTAAGTTTTCTAGAAGACCGCCTGGCAGAGGCTCCGTTTGAAAACGCCGGACATCTCTTCGCCAGACGAGAAGTTCCCGGAACTGCTCCCGGAACTCATCGCTGAATTGGTGACCCTGAGCCATCTGCTATTGAATTATGCTTCATTCACGTGGTTTCGGACGCAATGGTGGATAAAGGATGGCCGCGTGAAAGGCTGAGCCCGATTCTAAGAGACGACATGATGAGGCCGCGAAATCATCGCCTTCACGCGATAGGCGGACTTGAATCAGCTCGAATCCGTTGTGGGTCAACATTGGGCGGAAGCATCTTTCCGTCCTGAGCCTCAAGGGGCTTCAAGCCTTCCTGAGTGCCAAGGCGGAAACACTGTCTCGCAGCAGCGTGGCGCATTTGAGATGGGATCTGCATTCCATCTTCAAATTGGCGCGGGCAGAAGCCTACGCGGATCGCGACCCGACCGCAGCGCTGTTACACCGCGTCAGGCCAAAGTGGCCGAGAGCCGGGTGATGAACAAAAAGGAGGTGGAGATCTATATCAACGCACTGGAAACACGTGAAAAAGGTGATCGCCCATCTGGCGATCTTCGCCGGCATGCGCCCCGGCGGGATTCCGGCACTGCAGCGCCGCCATGCGAGCGGCGACGGCAGCCGGATCAACATCGAGCAGCGGCTCTACCGGGGGGAAATCGATACTCCAAAGACCGATTCTTCAACTCGTATTGTCGCCATTCCGCACAAAACTTCCGAGCAGTTGAGGGGGTGGATGGAGATGGTCGGGAGGAAGCCGGTTGCATGGGTCTTTCATCAGAAAATCCAGAGAAGCCCGTGTGGCGGGACAACGTTTGACATCGCCACATCAAGCACCGGCTTCAAAGAGTCGGACTGGCTTGGGCGAATTTTCACGTGCTGCGCCGCACTCATGCCAGCCTCGGTCATGATGCCGGAATCTATCCCAAAGTCTCCGCCGACCAGCGGGGTCATGGAATCGGAGTAGCGCTGGACGTATACACCAGGGCCGCCCTGTCCCGGCGTGCCGAAGCGGCGGAACAGCTTGAACGCGCTGTTTTGAGCGCTTAACGGAGTGAAATGGAGTAAACTGGTGTGGAAGAAGTTGCTTTTGCCCCCAAGTTACTGATTTTAATGGAGCGGGAGACCGGGTTCGAACCGGCGACGTTCAGCTTGGGAAGCTGACATTCTACCACTGAATTACTCCCGCTCGAGGGTTGGACGATTTCTGTCTACAGCCACAGTATACAGCAGTGCAAATCTCCCGTCACGTTCCCCTCGCCCAAATACCCATGCCGCCCCTCCCTCTGTACAACACTGCCTCGTTTTCCCGCACGACTTCAGTAGAGGTACCTGAATTCAGGAACCCGAACAGAACCCCACAAAAACTACAAGATCAACAAAAGATCAGCATTACCTGCACAACGAATCGAACAGGGAGCCCCGGCGTTGTCCGCATTCGCTGAAACTCTTGTGGCAAGCCTCTATCCCATCGGGACTCACCTCGCCGGCGAACTTGCCGCAGGCAAGCCCATTGAAAGCGTCACGTGGAACATCGTGGGGGAAATGAACGCGAAACACACAACCAAATACGCCTGCATCAGCAAACAGGAAGCCATCGAACCGCTCCTCAGCAACAGCCCGGCAGCCGCGCAGCCGTCCTGATACGTCAAAGGCCGGCGTTACCATCTAGTCATGTTGCTTCAGATGCGCTTACCCGCAATTCTCTTCCTGACCCTTGCCGCCTCCCTCCCGGCCCAAAACGCTTCGGCCCAAAACCCCACGGGGATCGACCTCGGCGCCATCGACAGGGCTGCACAGCCCTGTAACGATTTTTACCAGTACGCCTGCGGAACCTGGATGAAGAATAACCCCATCCCCTCCGACCAGGCCCAGTGGGGCCGCTTCGCCGAGTTGATCAACAAGAACCGCGAAATCCTCCGAGGCATTCTCGAAAAATCCACCGGCGACAAGATTGGCGTCGAATACGCCGCCTGCATGGATGAGAAGGCCGTCGAAGCAAAGGGCGTCGCGCCCGTGAAACCTGCGCTGGACCGCATCGCAAAACTCTCCGGCAAAGAAGCCCTGGCGGCCGAAGTCGCCCGACTGCACTCCCAGGGCGTCCCCGTCCTGTTCCGGTTCGGCTCCGGCCAGGACGCGAAAGACGCCACCAAAGTCATCGCTCAACTGGGCCAGGGCGGCCTTTCTCTGCCGGACCGCGACTACTACCTCAAGACCGACGCCAAGTCCGTCGAAACGCGCGCAAAATACCTCGCCCATATTCAGAGGATGTTTGAACTCGCCGGGCATGAAACAAAGCTCGCCGCATCGGAAGCGAAATCCGTTCTGGACGTCGAAACCGCACTCGCCCAAACATCCATGGACCGCGTCGCCATGCGCGATCCACAAAAACGCTACAACATCCGTTCCACCGCGCAAGTGATGGCGCTGGCCCCGGACTTCGACTGGAACATCTTCCTCAAAGCCCTCGGCGTTTCCGTCGATTCCATGAACGTCTCAGCCCCTGATTTCATCAAAGGCCTGAACGCGATCCTCGCCAGTGACCTGAGGCCCTACCTCGCCTGGCAAGTGCTCAGCGCCGCGGCACCCAACCTCTCCTCCGCCTTCGTCCAGGAGGATTTCGGGTTTTCCGAAAAAACCCTGTCCGGCCTGCAATCCATGCCGCCCCGGTGGCGTACCTGCGTTCAACTCGTCGACCGCCAACTGGGTGACGCCCTCGGTCAGAAATACGTCGAACAGGCTTTCGGCAAGTCCGCCAAAGAACGCACCCTGCAGATGGTCGGCGAGATCGAAGCCGCCATGGCGAAGGACATCCAGTCGCTTACCTGGATGAGCGAAACGACAAAACAGCAGTCCCTCGCCAAGCTGCGCACCGTCGCCAACAAAATTGGCTATCCGGATAAATGGCGTGACTACTCCGATCTGAACATCGTCAAAGGTGACCTGGTTGGCAACAGCCGGCGCGCTTCGGAATTCCAGCATCGCCGTGATCTGGAGAAAATCGGCAAGCCTGTCGATAAAAACGAGTGGAACATGACGCCGCCCACCGTCAACGCCTACTACAGCCCGCCCAACAACAACATCAATTTCCCCGCCGGCATCCTGCAGCCGCCCTTCTATTTCCGCGATGGCGATGAAGCCGCAAACTACGGCGCTATCGGAGCCGTTGTGGGCCACGAACTGACGCACGGTTTCGATGATTCCGGTCGCCAGTATGACGGCGAAGGCAACCTCCGCGACTGGTGGACACCTGAAGACGCGAAGGCCTTCAAGGAACGTGCCGATTGCATCGTCAACGAATACAGCGGTTTCGTTTCCACCGGCGAAGTGAAGCTGAATGGCCGCCTCACGCTGGGCGAAAACGGCGCTGATAATGGGGGCGTCCGCCTCAGTTACATGGCGCTCATGGACAGCCTGGCCAAACATACTTTGTCTGACATGGCAGGCTACACGCCCGAGCAGCGCTTCTTCCTCGCCTACGGTCAGGTCTGGTGCCAGAATATCCGTGACGAAGAGGCCCGCAAACGCGCCCTCACTGACCCTCATTCCCTGGGACGTTATCGCGTAAACGGCGTCTTACAGAACATGCCCGAATTCCAGAAGGCATTCGGATGCAAAGCCGGGCAGCCCATGGTGAGCCCGAATTCCTGCAGGATCTGGTAGATGAAGAAACTTCTCTTTTTCGCGGCAGCATCAATGCTCGCCCAGCCGCCGGCGTGGGTGCTCAAAAGCAATGAAAGCGCCCAGATTCTGATTACGCTGGGCGCAAAATATGGCCCGGAAGGCGCGTCGGCACAGGGCGTGCCCGGCCTGGACGATCAGGTCTCCACCATCTCCACCGCGAAGACCGCGGAGTTGCGTGCCGACTACGTGAAAGCCCGCGCGGAAATGCAGGCACGGCTCGATGCCGAGAAAGACCCGCTCGTCCGTCAGGATCTCCAGATCCTGGTCGGCGTCATTGACCGGCGAATTCGCGGCCTTGATGCCAACGAGAAAACCTTCCTGCCCTACGCCGATGTGGCAGGTCTGATCTTCTTCGGCGAAAAGAGCCTGCTCGACGAGCAGGTGAAGGCCGAACGCCGCCCCGCCGCGCTGGTTCGTCTGCGCAAGTACACCGGCATGGAGCCAGGCTTCAAGCCCATCACCCTGCAGGCGGAGGAACTCTTCCGCGAAAAAGCAAAAACTCCTGGCCTCCTCGGCCCTGCCAAAGAACAGGTCGAAAAAGATCTGCAGAATACCGGCACCTACATCACCGGTATCGGGCTTTTGCTGGGAAAGTACAACCTGAAGGGCTACCAGGAACCGCTCGCGAAGCTGCGCGAACAGCTCACGGAATACGACGAATTTATCAGGAAGGAAGTCCTCCCGAAGAGCCGTTCCGACTTCCGTCTGCCCCCCGCGATTTACCTCACCTCACTCGAAAATTACGGCGTCGATTACACTCCCGAAGAGCTGGCGAAGCTCGCCCATGCGGCGTTCCCTGACTACCAGAATCAGATGCAGGAAATCGCCGTACGAGTCGCCAAACAGCGCGGCTTTAAATCCTCCAACTATCGCGACGTGATTCGCGAACTCAAGAAGGAACAATTCAAAGGCGACGAGATCCTGCCGAAATACCAGGCCACGCTCCGGCAGATCGAAGACATTATCCGGAAGAATCACCTGGTCACACTGCCGGAGCGCCCCGCAATAATCTCTATCGCCAGCGCTGCCGAAACCGCCGCGCAGCCCGCCCCGCACATGCAGCCTCCCAGACTTCTCAACAACCAGGGGGAACGCGGCAAATTCGTCCTGCCTCTCGATATGAAAGGCGCCGGTGGCAAGGAACTGAAATACGACGACTTCACCTTCGCCGCCGCCGCCTGGACCCTGACCGCCCACGAAGCCCGGCCCGGCCACGAACTACAGTTCGATTCCATGGTGGAACACGGCGTCTCCCTGGCCCGCGCGCTCTTTGCCTTCAACAGCACCAACGTGGAGGGCTGGGGTCTCTACGCCGAATGGTTCATGCTGCCCTACATGCCGGATGAGGCCAAACTGATCTCACTGCAGTTCCGCCTGCTGCGCGCCGCACGCGCCTTCCTCGACCCCGAACTACAGTCCGGAAAAATCACCCCGGCGCAGGCGATGGCGGTGCTGGAAGGTGACGTGGCCGGTTCCAAAGCCTTCGCCACCGAAGAAGTGGATCGATACACGTTCCGTTCACCCGGACAGGCCGTTTCCTACTTCAACGGCTATATACGGCTGCTCGAAATCCGCCAGGCAACCGAAAAGGCGCTTGGACGCAAGTTCAACGCAGGCAAATTCCACGACTTCATTCTGGCGCAAGGCCTGCTGCCACCGGACCTGCTGCGCAAAGCTGTCATGGAAGACTTTGTGCCGAAGCAATAGAATCCCATTATTCGAAGAGTGAATTACGGAGTCGCCTGCAGTCTCGACGGCTATATTGCCGGTCCGAACGGTGAATACGACTGGATCGTGTCCGATCCCGATATTGACTCAGACCTCGCCGCCGTTTTCGCCCGGTACGACACTCTTGTGATGGGCCGCGGCACCTTTGAGGTAATGGTGAAGAGCGGTCAGGGCGAAATGCCCGGCGTCCGGATCTGCGTCATTTCCTCCACGCTGAAACAGGAGGATTTCCCCTATGCTGAGATCATCTCGCGGGACCCCGCGGATCTCGTACGGGAACTGCGAGAGCTGCCGGGCAAAAATATCTGGATCTTCGGAGGCAGTGGCCTCTTCCGCCATCTCTTCGAAAAGGGCCTGGTGGACGGCCTCGAAATCGGCCTGATGCCGGTACTGTTAGGCGGCGGCATCCCCCTGTTGCCGCCCACACTACACCGGGCCAAGCTGAAACTCACCGCCCACAAGGTCTACACAAGCGGCATCGTATTTCTTGAATACGACCTATTCTAATTGCCGAATTTCTTTCGAAACTTCCGTCCCATGATGCTGTAGTAAATCGTCAGCACCGGGCCAACCAGCCTATACGCGATTCCGCCCGGCCAGGCGTTGGCGCCCAAACGCACCAGGGTCAGTTGCCGTTCACTCGCATCCGGCGCCGGATCGTTACTCTTTCGCCACGCGTGGTAATACGCAGCGCCACAAGCAGCAAAAACACCCCAATATATCCGGCATTGCAGATCAACATCATGCCGTAGGCGTCGCCGGCCTCCAGCAGATGTTCAGGGCGTCCGTCAGGGAAATGCGCCATCTTGCCGCCACCGGTCAGGACGCTCACCAGATAAGTGAACAGGAACTTCTACGGACAGACGTAAAACAGCACCACGAACAAAAGCAGGCTGTTCAGCGCGATGGTCAGCCCATTCTGCAGTACATACCGCCGGAACCACAGGAACTGCGCCGACCAGATTTTAATCAACATGGCAAAGCAGATGGCAAATGGCACAAAGCCCTGCATCGTTTCTGAAAGCTCTTTGAAAGTGCGCGGCACCTCCCGTTGCATCAAAAAACCGTATTCGACAGAACCGCCGCCACAGGCGCGCAGGCCGCTTCGCCCGACCCATGAGCGATCAGGCACCACTTTGGGCGCGATATCATGACGGGTCATGGCAGATAACAGCGCAGTTGTAAACAATGTGGTCGCCGCGTCAGTGGAAGGCGCATCCCTTCCGGAGGGCGTGATCGGCCTTGAAGACATCACGCCGGTCGTGGAAGGCGGCACGAAAGTCTACCTGCACTATAACGGCCCCACCCCCCAGCTGAGCGGCATGTGCACCGGGATGTGCCTGCTCGATCCAGGCGCCAGTCCGCATCCGCCACACCGGCATCCCGAAGAAGAATTCCTGATCATCGCGGCGGGCACGGGCGAGATCGAATGCGACGGAAAGACCACGCAGGTGGGCCCGGGCTCCATCCTGTATTGCGCGGGCAACACCCTGCACGGCGTTCTGAATACCGGCGCTGCCGAAATGACCTTCTATTGGTCGAAGTGGCTGGCGCACGGCGTCTGAGCCGCTACTTCCAGGGCAGCGGCGCAGGATCTGCAAAAACCGTCCCGCGCAATTGCACGTAAGCGTTCTTCTGATGCAGACCGCCGTGATACCAGATCACCACTCCGGGCAGATTCCTTTCCCTGCCCGCCCGGATCGACGCAATCAGAACCTCGCTGTCACTGTTCGTAACACCCACCCCGGCCACCAGCCGCGAAGCATCGCCGCCCAGCGCCCTGATCTGGTTGTCCAGTTCGCGCACGTAGCTGTCCACATCGCCCCGATAGATCTGCGGAGAAACAAAGTCAAGTGCGCCCGCTTTCATCCAAACCGGATACTCCTGCAGAAAGTTGACCAGTGAATAGTTGTAGACAATTGGCGCGTTAGTCACCAGCACCCGCCAGTTCACCGCTTTCAGCCGCCGGTTCAGCGTGACGATGAATTCGTTCAGTTTGTCGGTCCGCCAACGCATCCACTCTGCCGACTTTTCATTGGCGGGCGGAGGAGCGCCGTCGTGCTCGTCGGCATAACGGGCAACCGTGGCCGCGTCATAACCGCAATCCGGTTCCGGATACCGCGCGCGGTCGAATTGAATGCCGGGGACATCGTAATCGCGCACCAGCTCCGTCATCAGATCGAGCAGAAACTGCTGGCCATCCGGGTTGGCGTGCGCAATCCAGTAACTCTTAGTCGAGCCGGCCCAGGAAAACTCCGCAGATCCGTCTTTGTGGCGGGCCAGCCACTCCGGATGCGCTTCCACCAGAGGCGCTTTGCCCCCTGTGTAGCCGATCACAAAGCCGTATTCCGCCCACGGGAAAACCGCGATACCGCGCCACCGGGCCTCTTCGATCACTTCTGCCAGAACGTCTCGATCACCGTATACCGGGTCCGTTTGCAGCCCGGTCTGCTTCTCAAAAACCTTACTGCGCCACAGCGGATAGCCGCGCGACCAGACATCCACGAAGACGGCGTTCATGTTCGCCTGCTGTATTTCGTCCAGCATGGTACGAATGGATTCCCGCGATGCCAGAGGGCCGCGGTCCACCCAAACGCCGCGCAGTTCAGGTTTGGCGGCCTGCAGCGTCTGAAACGCCAGCACAAGGAGGCAAAGAAAGCGAAGCATGTCGACCCCAATTGTAAACGAGATGGATGATAACCGGAGTTGCTGGTTTGCTCTAATTAAAGAGCGCGGACCGGGGTCCGACCCTTCTATGCTCTTTGTCGGAATCGATCTGGGTTGGGTGAACGGTGCCACCGGGCTGGCAGCCCTGGAATTCCGCAATGGCGTTCTCCGGCTGAAGGCTCTCGGGTTGGCAGCCACCCATCCCGAAGTGCTTACATGGGTCCACCAACACGTGGGCGACGGCTCCGCCATGCTGGCCATCGACGCCCCCACCATCATCCGCAACCCGACCGGCCAGCGCCCCGCCGAACGGCTGCTGAACGCTGCCATGCACAAGTACGGGCTTAACTGCCATCCCGCCAATCTGGGTCGCCCGTTTGCGGCGAATACCACACGCTTCGCCGAAACCCTGGAGCAGCAGGGCTTCCGGCACGCCGCGGAACTCACGCCAAAGCTGCCGGGCCGCTACCAGATTGAAGTCTTCCCCCATGCGTCCATCGTGCGCTTTTTCGGCCTCGACTACCGGCTGAAATACAAGAAAGGCTCCGTGGCGGAACGCGTGGTGCAGTTGAAGCGATTGCGGAAGCTCCTCTACACGTTGAAAGACGCCAACCCGCCCTGCGTGCTCACAAAACTGCCTGCCGTGCCCTCCGGCGGCATGGCCCGCAAGCATGTGGAAGATCAGCTGGATGCCATTATCTGCGCCTACACCGGCGCGCACTACTGGTTTTGGGGTACCCAAAAAAACAGCGTCTTCGGCGACGCTGAAACGGGCTTTCTCGTCGTCCCCGCCGAGTAACTATTGCTTGCGAGGGCGCCCGGGGCCGGAGGCGAAAGGGAGGGGCACAACCACCTCGGGCTCCACCACTTCCACTTTCTTCGGGCGGGCGTTCAGGAGTGTGACAATCATGGATCGTTTCAGCTTTTCGAACTTCGCGGTGCCCAACTTTCCGCCCGCT
>JBBQDH010000010.1:0-45021 GCA_038319515.1 Bryobacterales bacterium | reverse complement strand
CACATGACAGTCGAGACTGCAGATCAGCGGATCTCCTGCAAAACACATTTGAATCTGGCCCCTCCGCGCTGCAATTTCCTGATTGGAGATCCACCCAACCGAAATTGCTCAACGATAGCTCAGTCACTTCAGGAATAACTTCAGATCCACGGCATCCGCCATCAGCTTATAGCCAGGGTTGGCGGGGTGCAGATTGTCCGGTGAATCGGCCTCGGCGCGGAAGCGTTTGGGGTCGGTTTTGTCGCGTGTGACGGCGTCGAAATCGACCACGCCATCGAATTCTTTGCTGTTGCGGATCCATTCATTGACGGCGCTGCGAACGCTTTCGCCATAATCGTTGAAAACGTTCGACCCGCCGTAAGGAGTGATGGTGCAACCGATCACTTTCACGCCGCGCTGGTGGGCGAGTGCGATCATCTGGCGGTACGCGGTGATCAGCGCATCGGTGGTGATGGTTGGGGGCGTGACGCGCGAGCCACCGGTAATATCATTAATTCCCTCCAGTATTGTGATCCATTTAACGTTCGGCTGACTCAGGGCGTCGTGGAAGAAACGCACCAGGCCGCTGCCGTTGTCACCCAGTACACGATTCCCGGAAATGCCCGCGTTCACCACCCCGATATTCGCCGTAGCCTTGTTGGCGTGCAGGCGTTCGGCCAGGAGCGCGGGCCAGGCTCCGTTGGTTTCATGAGTCGATTGATCGCCGTCCGTGATGGAGTCGCCAAAAGTCACGAGCGTGCCCGAATCCGCAGGGGCGAGGACGTCAATTCCGGCCAGCCAATACCAGGATTCGCGCACCGTGGGTTCGGTGATTTCCATGGCGCCGGTAAAATCGCCGGGCTTCGAGATGTACGCATTGTGCAGGGCGAAAAGGTGGTTGGTGGGGGCTCCGGTTTCGCCGGGAACGTAGAGGCTGACGGCGACTTCGGCGAGTGCCGGAAGGGCGAGTTTCACCGGGTCGCTGATGAGCGTCCCACCGGCGTAGAGAATGCCCGAAGGCTTGCCGCTGAAGGTGAGCGCACGGTCCGTCCCGGCTTTAATAGCCGAGTCCTTACCGCGGATCGCGATGTGAGCGGCTCCGAAGTTGACGGTGCCGCTGCCGAATGCGCTTTCGAGACGGATCCGCACGCTGCGGCCCCCAATGCTGGTGCGGGCGATCATGCGGACGGTCTGGTTGTTAATACCGGTCAGCGCAGGCGGAATTCCGAAGCGTCGCGCGGGGCCTGCGGGGCGGGGCGCTGGTGCAGCAGGAGCCGCAGGCGATGCCGGTGGGGTGGTGACCGCCGGCGCAGCCCCGCGACCCGCAGGAACAGCCCTGTAGAGCTGCTGGGCCGTACCCCAGGTCGCCACCCAATGCTCTCCGGGTGCAGCATGAACACTCAGGGCACAAATCAGCAGAAATCCGCAGCATCGTTTCATCTTCGGAATCTTATCGCGCCGGTGCCGATAAGATTGCACCTGATGAGGATCCTCGCAATTTTGCTGCTCGGCGCCGGGTGCATTTCCGGAGCGGTATTCGATGTGAAGTCGTTTGGCGCGAAGGGCGACGGGCAGACCCCGGAGCGCGAGGCGATCAACAAGGCCATCGACGCTGCCGCAGCAGCCGGCGGGGGCACCGTGCATTTCCCTCCGGGCACTTACGTCACGGGGTCCATTCATCTGCGCAGCAACATCACGCTCCATCTGGAGCGCGGCGCGGTGATCGAAGCAAGTTCCGATGCGTCCACCTATGATGCTGCTGAGATCAACGGCTCCGACATGTACCAGGATTCCGGCCACAGCCACTGGCACAACAGTCTGATCTGGGGCGAGAATCTGGCGAATGTCGCGATCACCGGCGGCGGCCAGATCAACGGCAAGGGCCTGATTCGCGGCGAACGCGGCGCGGGCGGAGACAAGGCCATTGCCCTGAAGCTCAGCCGTAACGTAACGCTGCGGGATTTCTCTATCGCCAACGGTGGGCACTTTGGAATCCTCGCGACCGGCGTGGATAATCTGACGATCGACAATGTCATGATCGACACAAACCGTGACGGCATCGATATCGATTCCTGTCGCAATGTGCGGATTTCGAATTCGAGCATTAACACGCCAAACGACGATGCCATCACGCTGAAAGGCACGCATGCGCTGGGCTACGCGCGGTCGTCTGAGAACATCACAATCACCAATAGTCTGGTGAGTGGCTATGACGTGGGGACGCTGCTGGACGGCACTTTCAAGCGAACTCTGGAGCGGGCCCCGGACCGCGACGGCCCGACGGGACGAATCAAAATAGGCACGGAATCAGAAGGCGATTTCCGCAACATCACCATTTCGAATGTCGTGTTCGACCGTTCGCGCGGATTAGCGCTGGAGGCCGTGGACGGCGCGCATATTGAAGACGTCGCAGTGACGAATATCACCATGCGGCAGGTGTCCAACGCACCGTTTTTCCTGCGCATCGGCAGCAGAATGCGGGCGCCGAAAGGCGTGGAGATTGGGGCCATACGGAGAGTCACCATCAGTAATGTGGTGGTGTATGACGCCGACCCGCGGTACGGTTCCATTGTCGCGGGCATTCCCGGCCATGACGTGGAAGACGTGAAGTTCAGCAACATCCGAATTGTGTATCGCGGCGGGCTCAACCTGGATCAGGTGGCGAAGCAGCCCGCGGATCTGGTGAACACATTCTTCTTCCGCGCCACCGGCGGCGTCCCCCCGCGTGAGCCTTATGCAACGCCGGAGCGGGAGAAGGAATATCCCGAGCCTTCCATGTTCGGCATGCTGCCTGCGTGGGGCTTCTTCATCCGCCATGCGAAGGGGATTGAGCTGAGCAACGTTGAGATCAGCTTCCTGAAGGAAGACCGGCGACCGGCGTTTGTGGTTCAGGATGTGGAAGGCATGGAACTGAACCACGTAAGAGCGCAGAGGGCCCCCGGCGTGCCCTCCATTGTCTTGCTGAATGTGAAGGATTTCCGAACGTCCGGTGGCGGGTCGGTTCCCGACGTGAAAGTGCCTGCGGCAGTGAAGCGGGAGTTGTAAGGGCTAATAGCGATTCCAGGCGTAAGCAAAAAAGCGCCGCAGTTCCCGGAAGCCACAGCCGAGGTAGAGATTCACTGCATCAGTGTTGGCCGTTGTGACGGTCAGGCTGATGCGCCTTGCGCCGTGCGCCCGCAACCCCACAACCGCCTGACGCAGCAGTTCATAGCCCAGGCCCCTGCCCTGTGCGCCGGGCACGACACAGAGCTGTGTGATGTGCGCCACCTCCCGCGCAACAAAACTGGCCAGGACCATGCCGGCCACCAGCGTAGTTTGCTCGTCATACGCCACAAATGATGCGGCGGGAATGAATTCGCCACAGCCGGGAAACTGCACAATGTTGTGGAGGAATTTCCGCGCGCCGCCAAAGTCACGGTACTGGTCGTTAATCTGGCTATCGATGTGGTCCTGATAAGAGAGGACGATGACGCGTGCGGCCTCATCGTCATGATGGTCGCGCCAGCCCTGCACGCGGAAGCGCTCATGCTGGTAGCGACGGCCGGGCGGCAGAAGCGTATCCGTATCAAACCGCATCAGGATACGTTCGAACAGACGGACAAACCGTTCCCGCTGCAACGCCCGGCCTATGGGGAGATCCAGCAACATGAGCTGACTTTCCACGCGCCGTACCTGTGGAATGGCAATCAACGCATCGAGCATCATGCGGAACAGACGAATTTCTGCATCTCCGTTTCGCCAGCCGGGGCGGATATAGAGGTCACCAACCAGTCCCTTGTCGTCTTCCACGACGCAGTAGCCGTATCCGGCCACCTCGCCACGATCCAGCAGGGCAACGCCTCCCAGTGTTCGTTGATCCGCATGCTTTCGAACCAGATCTGCGGACTGAGAGAAATCCCAGTCGAGTTCCTGGTCCCATTCGACCGTCTCTTCGACC
The DNA here is from genome assembly GCA_038319515.1 of Bryobacterales bacterium. Taxonomy (GTDB): domain Bacteria; phylum Acidobacteriota; class Terriglobia; order Bryobacterales; family Bryobacteraceae; genus BOG-234. The sequence goes on along the minus strand of JBBQDH010000010.1, from coordinate 41,105 downwards.
AGCAGCTGTTCCAGCTCCCGAGCCCCCAGGCGGCGGATGTCGATAATCTCTGGCCCGGTCATATTTTTACGTGAGGGATGGGCGTCCGGCTAAGCCTTATTATCCGTCGGCCACATGTGGATTTGCGGCGAAGCTTCGTCGCGCCCCAACTGAGTCCGTCCGGGAAGAACGAAGTGATCGTCGCAGCGCGGCTCATAGGTTTCGTCACCGCCCACCAGAATCTGCGGGCTGTTGTAGTGGGCCGGATGACCATTGATGATGCGCTGCGGATAGACCGCGCGGCCACCGCATTTAGTGCAGTAGGATGTCATCCACATGCAGCGGTCTTCCGCGAGCAGCGCAAGGTCAGGAGTGGAGCCGAAGGGTTCTCCGCGAAAGTCGAATGCGAGCCCGGAAGCCAGCACATCATAGCCATCTTCCAACAGGTTCCTGACGAGCTGGAAGAAACCGGAATCGCGCGGGAAGAACTGCACTTCGTCGAAGGCAATGATCTGGAAGCGGCAGCCTGCCACGGATTCCTTAGCGCGCAGAATCGGCCAGATTTCATTGGGGTGCGTGGCCAGGATCTCCTCTGCGGCATCCTCATCACCACGACGACTTTTGATACAGCTCAGGCCGCTGCGTGTGTCGGTCCGCGGCTTGAAGACGGCAATCTTCTTGTTTCCGTAACGACGCAGAGTGTCGATCTCCGTGAGAAGATGCCGGGTCTTGCCCGAAGCCATATTTCCAATAAACAGTCTGAGGACCCTGCCGCGCGCCAAGTTGTTATCTCCACTGTCACAATAGCAACCATGAGTACATCTCAAGGCCTTCTGGAATCCGGACGCACGCTGGGTGTAATTGGCGCCGGTGTGATGGGGCGAACACTGATTAAAGGGCTGCTGGACGCGGGCCTGGTTTCACGGCGGCAGATCTGGGCAACGGCGAAGACGCAGGCCAGTTGCGAGGAAGCGGCGGAAAGCCTGGGGATTACCGGCGTAAAGGATTATCGCGAGTCGGCGGAGACGGCCGGGATCATTTTGGTGTGCGTAAAACCCGCGCAGATCGGCACTGTGAGCGCGGTACTGAAACAGGCCTCGTTGCGACCGGATACGGTGCTGATCTCGATCCTGGCGGGAGTTTCGACGGAGCGCCTGGAATCGCTATTGCCCGGTGACCATGTGTGGGTTCGGGCGATTCCGAATACGCCCTGCGTGGTGGGCCAGGGGATGACCGCGATTTGCGGCGGCAGTGGCGTGACGCCGGAGCACCTGGCGCTGGCGGAACGGATCTTCAGTTCGGTAGGGCGCTGTGCGGTGGTGGAAGAGCACTATTGCAACGCGATCACCGCGCTTTCCGGCAGCGGCCCGGCTTACATGTATCTGGTGATGGAAGCGCTGGCGGATGCAGGTGTGCGCGTGGGCCTCCGTCGCGATCTGGCACTGGAACTGGTGGCGCAGACGATGCTGGGTTCGGCCCGGATGGTGCTCGATACAGGGCGGCATCCGGCTTCGCTCAGGGACGATGTGACCACTCCGGCCGGCTGCACGATTGGTGGGTTGCTGATGCTGGAAGACGGAAAGATTCGTTCAGTTTTGGCGCGGGCCGTGGAAGAAGCGACGCGGATTGTAGAGCAGCTGGGGAAGGCGGCGAAGGCGGTGACATAGACAAAAAGGCCCGCGACCGGTGAGTCGCGGGCCTTTTCCGGAACGCTTTGGAGAATACTACGCCAGATCGAACTTTGTCTGGTGCAGCAGCGGATCGCTCTTCACCAAAACCGACTTGCCGAGGATCTCTTCCAGCTCCTGCAGGAACTGGTTGTGGTTGCTCTTCAGCACTTTCGCCACTTCCGGATTCACGCGCAACATGATGTTGTTGTGCTCGTCTTCGAGCGCCTTCTTCATCCGCTGGGCCTCCTGCAGAATTTCTGAAATCACCGTCTGCACGCTCTTGATGTAACCCGCGCCTTCGCAATACGGGCACGGCGAACAGAGCGTCCGCTCGAGCGACTGCTTCACGCGCTTACGGGTAATCGCCACCAGGCCGAAATCGTTGAACTGGAGAATCTTATACGGAGCGCGATCCGCCCGCATGCTCTCTTCCAGAACCTGCATCACCTTCTGCCGGTTCTTACGCTCATCCATGTCAATAAAATCAACAACGATAATGCCGCCCAAATCACGCAGGCGAATCTGCCGCACAATCTCTTTGATGGCGTCTGTATTGATTTTGACGATGGTGTCTTCCAGCCGGTTCGACTTGCCAACGTACTTGCCGGTATTGATATCGATTGCCACCAGCGCTTCGGTCTGGTTGATCACGATGTAGCCACCGGACTTCAGCCACACCTTCGGACGCAGCGCCTTTTCGAGTTCATTCGTGATGCCGAATTCGTCAAAGATCGGGTTAGTCCGGGTGTACAGTTTCACGCGACCGACAAGCGCCGGCTGGAACCGCTGCGCGAAACGCAGAATACTCTCATAGAGTTCTTCGTTATCGACCCAGATGGTCTTGAACGACTCAGTAAGCTGATCGCGAAGAATGCGCTGGACCAGATCCAGATCGTGATGCAACAGAACCGGCGCCGGGCGCTTCTCTGCTTTCTGGCGCATATCGAGCCAGAGGTTGTAGAGGAAGTGCATGTCGATCTTCAGCTCTTCTTCGGTCTTGCCTTCCGCTGCGGTACGGCAGATGAAGCCGCCGGGGATGCCCTGGCGATGCGTCTGCACAACGCGCTTCAGGCGATGGCGTTCTTCGTCCGACGGTATTTTGCGCGAGACACCCGCATGGTCGACGGTCGGCATATAGACGACGAAGCGACCGGGCAGGGCGATGTGCGATGTGATGCGGGCGCCCTTCTGGCCAAGCGGTTCCTTGGCGATCTGGACAATGATTTCCTGGCCCTCTTTGAGGAGATCGGAAATGGACGGCAGAACGGGACGTTCGCGATCCGGACGTTCGGTGCGTTCTGTGCGTTCGCCTCCCCGCTCGGGTCGTTCGGCTGCAGCACGTTCGGGACGCTCTGTGCGTTCGCCGCTTCGATCTGCGCTTCTCTCTCCACCACGATCTCCACCACGATCTCCACCACGTGAGCGATCACGGTTACCGCCACGGTCACCACGCTGATCGGGGCGACGTCCGCCTTCTCTCTGCTCGGGCCGACCTTCGGCGCGAACTTCCGGACGGGTTTCGGACTGTGCTTCCGGGCGGCTGGTTACGGTGCGGGACTCACCGGGCAAGGTGATGCCGGGTTCAAGCACATCTGCATCAGAAGTTGTCTGCTCGCCGGCGGTCTCGCCTTCCGGCTTCTCGCCGCGCTCTTCGGAACCGGGCCCACCGCGCATTTTGCGACGCATGCGACGGGAAACGCGGTGAGGATAACGGTGGCCCTGTTCGCGCAAGGCAGCAGTCAGGCTGGTAGGAATCCGGGCGGGCTCGGGGCCTTCCTGATCAATGGCTACCGGCTCGTCGTCCTCTGCGCCTTCAATGTGTTCTCCCAACTCCAGCGGCTCAAGACCCTCGGCTTCGGGCAGAGCGACACGGTCACCAAAGGAGTGTTCAGCCTTGATTTCCGGCTCTTCATCGGACGCGGGTTCAACGGCCAGGGGTTCGACAACCGCGGCCTCGGCGACCGGCTCTGACGTCACGCTGGAAACAACGCCCAAACCGGCAAAGGGATGGTCTGCGGGGAGAGCTGGTTCTGCGACTGGTGCTTCTTTTGCGGCAGCTTCGGCAACAGGCACTGCTTCGACGACCGGTACTACTTCGACGACCGGCACTGCTTCTGCAATAGGCTCTGCAGCCAGTTCCGCTTTGGCCTCTTCCACCGCCTCCGCCACTAACTCTTCTACTTCCGCCGCTACTTCCGGAGCAATCTCTTCCTCTGAAGCCGCCTGCATGTCCTCATGAATATCGGCGACCGCATACTTGGCCAGCGACTCTCCAGGCAGCACATACTTCGCCAGAGATTCACCCGGCAGCACCGCAAAATCTTCGGTGACGGGGGCACGGTGGGGAGCAACATGGGCCAGCGATTGGATGGTTACTTCAGGAACCGATACTTCGAAAATGGGCGTGTCCTGCGGCCCGGTATCTTCCTGGGCATCCTGTTCGGAGCCGGGCGAAAAGAACTTGGAATCCGGCAGTCCGCCTGGACCCCGTCCGCCACCGGCACCCCCGCCACCCCGGCGACGACGACCGCGACGACCACGACCGCGGTCACCTGCAGCGCCTGCACCAGCACCCCGGTCACCACCACCACCCCGGTCACCACCACCACCTCGGTCACCACCACCACCTCGGTCACCACCACGATCCGGCCCAGGCCCTGAGCGCTCAGTGCGCACGGGTTCTTCCCGGCGTTCCGCGCTCGCAGGAGGCGCCGAAACGAATGCGGCGCCCTCGAAAACCGGAGCTTCTAAGCGACCCGAACTTTCAGTCCTTTCGCTCCGGTCTGCAGGCGGCTGGCCACCGCCCTTCTCCATCTTGAGGATCTTGTCTTCCACGGTGCTGACAACAGCATCGTACTCATCGTTATCTTCAAAAAAATCTGAGACGTAAAGGAATGCGTCCCGTTCAAGGCCGATGTCGACGAAGGCCGACTGCATGCCCGGAAGAACGCGGGTGACGCGTCCTTTGTGAATACTGCCCGCAAGGGAGTATTCTTTTTCCCGCTCGTGGAAAATTTCCACCAGCTGGTCGTCTTCGAGTATCGCGACTCTCGTCTCGTGCTTCCCGGTTGAGACGATCAGTTCTTTCGACATGTAATTTCTCCCGTTGGGCCCCGTCAAAGAGCTTGAACGCGAGAGAATCCGGACCCGAATCGAAGTGCTGCGCCCTGCGTAAGGATCGCCTGGGGCTCCCCGCCTTCGCGGATAGCCTTGCTCAACCGACAGCTACAAAAGCTCACGCAAGCCGGAGGGTGGAGTAACGGTGGCTTCTTTCGGGCCAAACCCGGTACTGCAAAACTTTGAACTCAACACCCAACATCGGCCTTTTTGAGGGAACGTCCCATCGTTCGGCAGACGGGCCCAGCGCGCATCGCTCTCCGGTTCGGTATCAATCATGCTGTACTAAACATGGGTACCCGGACAGCTATACTGCCGCTGCGCTCACGCGCTGCAGAGTCTCCAATGGCTCCCAACTTGCAATCAAATAATTCGTTATTGCCCTGATCCGGACTCCGAAAGCAGGAAGTTTCGCCCGCCCTCTCCCATCCTGACCAATCCTGTGTAGCCGCAAAAAACTTTAGTTCACAAATCTTCGGACCCGAACACTGTTCACAAGGCCCAGCATCAGAAACGTTGACAAGATGCTTGAACCACCATAACTCATCAGCGGCAGCGGAATCCCGGTGACCGGCATTCGCCCCACTACCATTCCTACGTTTACCAGTATATGAAATAACAGCAGCGATCCGACACCCATGCAAATATACATACCCGCCCGGTCGGGCGCGGTCTGCGCATCCTGCACCACCTGCATAAGCAAAACAAAGTACAAAATGAGTACAAAAGCCACGCCGACGAAGCCGTGCTCTTCGGCGAACGCAGAGAAAATGAAGTCCGTATGCGGCACCGGCAGGAAGCGCAGCTGCGTCTGCGTACCCTTGGTGACGCCCTTGCCCCACGTTCCACCTGAACCCACGGCTATTTTGGACTGGATCAACTGGTACCCGTTGCCCTGGGGGTCACGCTCGGGGTCCAGAAAGCTGACAATTCGACCTTTTTGATACGGTTCCAGCCGTGTGAAGCCGACCGGAACGATCACCAGCGCGAGCAGGAGCAACCCGACCCAGTACTTCCAGTGCAGCCCGGCGAGAAAGACTCCGACGCCCAGAATCGGCAGATAAGTCAGAGCCGTGCCAAGGTCAGGCTCTTTTGCGATCAGCGCCATGGGAACCAGGATCATTCCGGCAAGCTTCAGCAGATCGCGCGTCTCCAGAATCTCCGTGCGGATTTCCGTCAAAAACCGGGCCACCAGCAGAACCACGACAATCTTGGCAAACTCCGAAATCTGCAGGTGCACCCCGGCGGGAAGCACGATCCAGCGCGTGGAACCGAAAGCCCGCTTGCCGATGACCAGCACCACGACCAAAAGCACTACCGACAGAATGTACAACGGATAAACACGCAGCATCAGAGCGTGATAGTCAATATTGCTCACGACCCACATCACACCAATCCCGACCCCCACATAGACCGCCTGCTTCCACCAGGAACCCTGCCAGGTGGTTGTATCCCGCGTCGCGCTATAGATCTGGAGAATACCCAGCGCACAGATCATCAGGATCACGGACAGCATCGCCCAGTCAAAATCTTTGAGGCCTCGCCTTTCCAGCGTGCTCATGGTGTCGGCCTGGGGTTGAGGGGCGTCAGTGCTGAAGAAAGCGCGGAAGCGGGGCCTTGCCGGATGCGCTCTGCCTCAATCAGACGGAGCTTTTTATCGAAATAGGACTTCATCACGTCGCGCGCGATGGGCGCCGCGTACTGGCCGTGAAGACCGGAGTTTTCCCACAGTACGGAGATCACGATTTCCGGCTTGTAGCAGGGGGCAAACGCTACAAACCACGCATTGTCCTTCACATCTTTGTGGATCTTTTCGTAGTCGGCGGATGCCACCTGCGCGGAACCAGTCTTGCCGCAGACATCGATATTCTGCAGCCGGGCACGTCCACCAGTGCCGCCTTCGTTCACGACGGCATACATGCCGTAAACAACTTTCCGGACGTTCTCGGCGCTCAGCGACCATTCCTTCGGCTTCTCTTTCGGCGTGTCGGACAGGAGAAGGTGCGGGCGGTGCCAGACGCCGCCCATTGCGAGGCCGCCTATGGCCCGCGCCAACTGCAGTGGCGTAACTGTCAGAGCACCCTGCCCGATGGAAACAGAAATCGTCTCGCCCGCGTACCACTTCTGGCGTTGGGTTCGCAATTTCCACTCGGTTGACGGCACCGTGCCCGAAGCCTCGTTGGGCAGATCTATCCCGCTTTTCTCGCCCAGCCCGGCCTGTTTGGCATAGAAGGCCAACTGATCGATGCCGGTTTTGTTTCCCACGTTATAGAAGTACACGTCGCAGGATTGCGCGAGTCCCTTGTGGAGTGAAACTGAGCCGTGCGTCGCCCAGCAACCATGCCGATGGCCGTAGAACTCCGCGCTTCCCGCGCAGTTGAAGGTGGAATTCTCATCGATACTGGATGTTTCCAGACCGGCCAGCGCCACCAGAGGCTTGAAGGTGGAACCGGGAGCCCACTGTGCCTGAATCGTTCGGTTCAGCAGGGGATTTCCAGGATCGCGGGTCAGCTCACGCCAATCCGACGACTTAATGCGAACGGCAAACTTGTTCGGATCAAAACTCGGACGAGATGCCATTGCCAGCACTTCGCCGGTGTTGGGATCCAGCGCCACAACGGCGCCCCGCTTGTCGCCCAGGGCCAGTTCCGCCACCACCTGAAGATCCAGATCGATGCTGAGTTGCAGGTTCTTTCCCGGCTTCGCTTCTTTGTTCGCAAGCACCTGCCGCTCCCGACCAAGGTTATCGACAATCGACTGGCGTTCGCCGTCGACGCCCATCAGAATCTCGTTATATTCCTTTTCGATGCCGGTCTTCCCGATGATCTGGCCCTGGTTGTATTTCGCATAGTCGGGGTTGTCCAGTTCGGCTTCGCTGATTTCCCCGGTATAGCCGATCATGTGCGCCAGCAGCCCGTTTTCCGGGTACATGCGGCTCTGCGACTGGATCAGCTCCATCTCCGGAAACGTGTCGGGATCGCGATGGGATTCGATAAATGCGAGGTCTGCGGGAGTGAGCTGCTCTTTAATGATGATCGGCTCGTACTTGGGTCGGCGGCGGTAGCGGGCAACCTTCTTTGTCAGGTCGTCGTAATCAAGATTCAGTCCGTCGGCAATCTCATGAAGATGTTCTTCCTTCAGGCTTTCCCGCGAAAGGAGGAGCTTCCATGACGAGTGATTATCGACAATCACTCTGCCATCCCGGTCAAGAATCTTGCCGCGCGGCGCCACAAGGGGCAGAGCTTTAATCCGGTTGCGTTCAGCCCGCTCGTTGTAAATTTCCGGGCTCTTGATCTGCAGTTCCCAAAATCCGGTGACCAGAAAAAGGAAGACAGCCACCGCCAGATATTGGAAACCAGCCATCTTCGCGGACGCGAATTTGGGATCGTCCCGCTGCAGAATTTTCCCTGGGGACGACGGAGTTTCGTGTTCGGATTGCGGATCGGAGAAGAAAAAGCGCACAGCTGGTACGACTCATTTGAGCGTACCAGAACGGCCTTGGCCGCAGAGGCCGGCGACAAGATCGCCGGCACTGCGGCAGACCTAACAGACCAGATCTTCGCGTTCGATTTTGAGACCTTCCAGATTGCCCAGTATCGTCAGAGCAATCGCCTCCGACCGGAAAAAGTCCTGTGACACGCGCTGCACTTCCTCGGCCGTCACTTTTTCGATGCTCTCCACCAGTTCATCCAACGTCACAAACCGACCGAAGTACATCTGCTGGCGAGCCAGATTCGACATCCGGCTGGAAGTGGACTCCAGACTCAGCATGAGCGAACCCTTCATGTGATCTTTCGCGCGCCGCAGTTCTTCAGCGGGAACCAGCTCCTGCTTCAAACTGGTGAACTCCTTCAGAACGCAATCAACCACCTTGCGTGCCGATTCCAGCGAGGTGCCGGCATACACCGCCATACATCCGGTATCGGTGTACGGATTCTGCTCCGAGAACACCGAATAGGCCAGACCCTGGCGCTCCCGAATGTTCTGGAAAAGCCGGGAACTCATGCCGCCTCCCAGCACCGTATTCATCACGTAGCAGGTAAAGCGGTCCTCATGTGAAATCGGATAGGAGGGTACTCCCAGGCAGATATGCACCTGCTCCAGTTCCTTCTTATTCTTCAGCGAAATTCTGGCCTGGGTGGACGGCTTCGGTTCTTCCGGGATAGGCCCGCCAGGCTTGACAGAGCCAAAGCGTTCACCAACCAACGCCACCAGCCGTTCATGCGTCAGATTCCCGGCGGCAGTCACCAGCACGTTTTCAGGCGTGTAGATTTCACGGTAATAGCTGTCAACCGTCTCGCGGTTAAAGCTTTTCACAGTCTTCGGCGTGCCCAGAATGGCGCGCCCCAACGCGTGGTCCTTCCAGAAGTTGGAAGTGAAAGTCTCATGGACCAGATAGTCGGGGTTATCCGCGTCCATCTTGATCTCTTCGAGAATTACACCTTTTTCTTTTTCTATATCCTCTTCACGGAAGGCCGGATTCAGCACCAGATCGCTGAGAATATCCATCGCGATTGGCAGGTGAGCATCCAGAACCTTCGTGTTGTAGCAGACCATCTCTTTGCCGGTGAAAGCATCAAGATTACCGCCCAGCGAATCGACCGACCGCGCGATATCTTCCGCCGAACGAGTCGCGGTGCCCTTGAAGAGCATGTGCTCTATGAAGTGCGAAACACCATTCTGCTCAGGAGTTTCCCGCCGTGAACCGGTGCCGATCCAGACCCCGACCGATACGGACCGGACGTGGGTCATGGTTTCGGTAATGACCTTGATACCGTTGGGAAGTGCGGTGGTGAGAATGTCGCGTTCGGGCGACGTTCGCTCTGTGGAAATGGGGACGACTGGAGATGACAACGTGATTGGACCTGTCTCGTTTGTACCATTTCGTTAGACCGCCCGGCTACCACCGCCCGGACATGGTAAACTCAAGACAATGCCGCAAGCTCTTGTAGGAATGGAACTTAGCGAGCTTCGGCAGGTTCTTCCGGCAGGCGAGCCGGCTTACCGTGCGGAGCAGGTTTACCGCGCGATTTACAACCAGAAGGTTGCCGACCTCGTCCAGATCTCCACTTTACCGGCCCGCATCCGCACAGAACTGGCGGAACATTCAGAACTGGGGCTCCCGGTTCTGGATACGCGCCACCAGTCGATTGATGGTACGCGCCGCTACCTTTTGCGTCTGAGTGACGGTCTTACCATCGAAACCGTCCTGATGCCGGAGGAAGACCGCGACACCGTGTGCATCTCCAGCCAAGTGGGTTGCCCTGTCGATTGCAAGTTCTGCATGACCGCGCTGATGGGCCTGGAACGCTCGCTGACTGCCGGCGAAATCGTGGGCCAGGTGCTTTTCGTCGCCCGCGATAACGGCCTCACTATCTCCCCCAACAAACCGGATTCGCGCCGCTTCAACATCGTCATGATGGGCATGGGCGAGCCACTTCTGAATCTCGCCAACGTCCTCAAGGCAACCCGTATTCTGGTCGATCCCGGCGCGGTGGGCATGAGTGAGCGCCGCATCACGGTTTCGACTGCCGGCATCATCCCGCGCATCGAAGAACTGGGCAAATCTGAAGTGCGCCCGAAGCTGGCCATTTCTTTGAACGCCTCCACTGAGGAAATGCGGCAACAACTGATGCCCATCACAAAGAAGTGGCACCTGAAAGACCTTCTCGAAGTTTGCCGCGCCTATCCCCTGCGGACCTGGGAAAAACTGACCTTCGAGTATGTGCTGCTCAAGGGCGTTAACGATACCGACGCGGATGCGAAGCGCGTGGCGCGTATGCTGTCGAATCTGAACTGCAAAGTGAACCTGATCGCGCTTAACCCTGGGCCCGGCATTCCCTACGAAACGCCCCTGCCGGAACAGGTCGCGTCCTTTCAGGAGATTGTTCGCCGCTCCGTTCCCTGCTTTATTCGCCGCCCCCGCGGACTCGATATTTACGCCGCCTGCGGCCAACTGAAAAGAAACGCATGACCATCACTTTCGCCCACAAAAAGACGAAGCCGGAAGTAGTCGGCATCATCGATAAAGCTGCCGACAACCTTTTCCTGAACGGAATTGGCGCGACAGTCAGGATCGTCGAGCCGAAAAAGGAATGGGTCGAATCCACCATGATCTTTTCGCTGACCGGACAGATGGGTTTTATCGCCGTCCCGGTCTCCGGAACCGTGGTGGTGGATGATGTCAATGTGGTGGCAGAATTCGAACTTCCGCCGATGATTAAGAACTTCCTCGGGGAAGAAAAAGTGCGCGGGGTAGTGACTGAAAAGATGAAGGAACTGGTCGGCGCCTAAGGCTCCGTGGCCCAAATGAAGCCGCTCGACGAACTCCGGGTTCTCGACTTCTCCCACGCCCTGGCCGGTCCTTACTGCACGCTGCTGCTGGCAGACTACGGGGCTGAGGTTTTCAAGCTGGAAGCCGCTGACGGCGGAGACATGGGACGCGGGTGGGGACCGCCATTCTCCGGCGATCAGGCCTCATTCTTTCTCGGCCTGAACCGAGGCAAGCGCGGTATCTCCATCAATCTGAAAAAGCCCGCAGGCATCGATCTGTGCCTGCGTCTCGTGGACAAGATGGATGTGCTGATTGAGAACTTCCGCCCCGGCACAATGGAACGACTCGGTCTTGGCTACAAGGCCGTCCATGCGCGCAACCCGCGGCTTGTCTACTGCTCAATCTCGGGTTACGGCCAGACCGGCCCCTCCCGCGACGAAGCGGCGATGGACCTGATCGTCCAGGCATCGAGCGGCCTGCTCAGCATCACCGGAACAGAGTCCGGCGAGGTGGTCAGATGCGGCTATTCGGTGGCTGACGTGACCGCAGGCATGTTCGCAACCATCGGCATCCTGATGGCGCTGCGATCCAGGGAGCAGACCGGCACGGGCCAGTATGTCGATGTCTCCATGCTCGACAGCATGATCTCCACCATGACCTCGAATTATATGTACTTTTTGGGTTCGGGTGTTTCGCCGCGGCCCATGGGAACTTCTTTTCAGACCGTTGTTCCGTACCGTGTGTTCGAAAGCAGCGACCGGAGTTTCGCTATCGCCGTGGGCAGCGAAAAGCTTTGGATTGCGTTCTGTATGGCGATTGAAAGACCAGATCTGGAAACGCATCCGGACTACGCGACGAATCCGCTCCGCGTGCAGCACCGCCCCGAACTCGAACAGATACTGGCCGGGATCTTCCGCCAACGCCCTGCCGCAGAGTGGCTGGAGAGCCTCCGGGCAGCCGGAATTCCCTGTTCGCTGGTGCGGACTTTCGCGGAAGTCTTCGCCGACCCGCAATCCGAATTTCGGGGCATGTTCCCGGTGATGGATCACGCAACCGCAGGCAGGCACGCCGTAACAGGCAGCCCCGTGAAACTGTCTGAGACGTCTGGGTGCCCCACCACCACGGCACCCAGGAACGGCGAACATACCGCAGTGATCCTGCAAGAGTTACTGGGACTGGATGACATGACAACCGAGACCCTGCGCGCCGGCGGAGTCATCTTCAGTGCTTAGTCCCTTCTACGGGACCCAAATCCAATACACCAACAGGCAGAGAAGTGCCCCGATTCCCACCGCAAGCAATCCCGAAAGCCGCCGTTTTTGCAGGAAAAATATCAGCACCAGTCCCGTCAGAGAAACCAGCGTCATCAGGGCTGCTGAGACGTCGATGATCCAGGCCCACGCCTTCCCGGTGTCCCGACCTTTGTGCAAATCGTTCAGCACCGCCACAAAACCCTGGCGGGTTTCGGTGAGCTCGTAACTCCCGGATTCACGTTCCACGAACGCGTCCGCACTGTAACCAGGGCCTTTAAAGGAAACGGCGATCTGTGAATCGTCCACGCGGAAGTCACTGAGCGCGCTCTTTACGCCGTATTTGCTGCGCAGGAATTCGACCAGCTCCAGCTTCGCGACTGCTTTTGGGTCAGCAGTCTTCACCCACTTCTGGTCAACCTTCCCGCGCATCTGCACGGTGCGGGCGACCCCGCTGAACCAGTCCTGATGGTTGAGCGTGATGCCCGTCACGGCGAAGAAGAACAGGATGGCGAAACTCACCATCGAAAGGTAGATGTGGAGCCAGCGGGAAATGATAGCCGTCTGGCGCTTCCACTCGGATTTACGGCGATGTGGATGGGACATCAGCGAGAAACTTTACGGTATTCCAGCGAGGCAGAGCCCACCTCTGTGCCGCCTGGAAACTGCACCTGCTTCGCCGCGCCTGTGAAGTCAACTTCCTGGCGAAGCAACTGGTAGGAGCCGTGTTCGCGGACAACTTCAATCATGACGGTGTACTTGCCGGGCTTCACCAGCTTGCCCGAGTTATCCTTACCATCCCACTTCATGTTGTACTTTCCGGCGGGGCGGGTGGCGCTGGAAACCGTGCGGCTAATGTCAGAACCTTCGGCCATGGCGCGCAGGCGGTCGTCTTTATACCAGGCCTTGAGCTCCGGAAGCCAGCGGGGCTTTTCGAACCACAGCGCGACGGTCCGAACCGGGAACTTATCGCCGTCTTCAATCCAGACTGCCGCATACGGGCGCTTGGCGCGGCCATCAAGGCGGGCGAGTTCGAGACTGATATTCAGCTCCATGGACGCATCCCATCTGTTGTCCACTGCGGCGGCCGCCGGAAGCGGTTTCATCGGAATGGTGAGCGATTTCCAGCCCTTGCTGGCAATTCGGTCGCCGTTGTTCCGAACCAGCAGAAACTCCACGCCGGGCATTGAGGCCGCGAGGAGTTCGCTTTCCGCCGGCTTCATAACAGAAAAAGCAGTGGCCAGCGCGCCCGCATCGGCGGCGTTCGGTGCAACCACCGTGGAGCTGATGATTTCCTCCGCTGGCTGCCCGGTGCGCGGGTCAACGATATGCGAATAGTGTTTGCCGCCAATTTCAACACCGCGACGGTAATTGCCACTGGTGGCGACTGCGCGGTCATGGATCATCAGGCCGGCGATGGGCGTGGAATTCTCCGCATCTGATTTCGGGTCGGCTATATTCACTGGTTCGGTCAGCTTGCCGCGAACCACCAGATCGCCTCCGATGTTCACAAGCGCTCCATGAACGCCCTCGCTCGCCAGAACCACGTCGGCGGTACTGCTGATGATATAGCTTTTCGCAAAGGAGTTTAGAACCAGCGGAGCAGCACTGAGGTGCGTGGCAGTGCCATCGGCCGTGTTGAGGCTCCAGTGCTGCTGCCTGACGACCTCCACCGCAGCGGATAGTTCCGACTGCGACGGCAGGCGATTCTCTTTAGCCGCTTTCTTCCAGACCCGCGTCACGGTTTCAGCGGAAGCGTCGAGCGCACCGCTGGTGCGAACGCGCCATTGATCAAACAGCCCCAGCACTTCCGACAGTTCCGGGGACACCCGCACGGGCTGGCCGGAGGTTTTCATCCAGCGGCTGAATTCGCTCGCCGGGTCGTAACCACTAAGAATCCTGGCCTGACGATCAATCTCGTTCAGCGCGGCGATTTGCGCGGCTTCCGCCTGCCCTTCGGTTGATGCCAGGATCTTCAGTTCGAGCGACGTTCCCAACACGTTTTCATAGTTGAACCGGTACAGACGGTCACCGGTGATGACCGACGACGAGCCGGAGAGAGCGAGGGTCAGAAGGCAAACAGGTAGCGCGCCGCAGGAGAGCAGTGACAGTTTCTTCATGGGATTTTTTTCAGGAATTGGAGTTATTGCTGCGGAGGCCCGTCAGGGCGCTGACCGCGATCACCACCACGACCACCGCCATTGCCGCCGAACGCCGGGCGAACTTCGTCTTCAGTCAGTTGACCATCGCCGTTCTTGTCGAGTGTCTTCAGGGACACGGCGGAATTCTTAATTTCTTCGGCGGAAACAACGCCGTCGTGATCGGTATCGAGAGCCGCGAAAGCCCTATCACCACGCGGTCCCCCTTGGCCCCGGCCTTCACCACGGCCTTCGCCGCGACCGCCGCCTCGCCCTTCGCCGCCTGCGGGCGCAGCCAGTGCCGAAGCGACTTTGGCAATCTCATCGGCAGTCAAGAAGCCGTCATGGTTGGTATCGCCCCGGTCAAACATGCCGCGCATGCGTTCCGGCATTTCTTCTTTGGAAAGCTTTCCGTCTTTGTTCTTATCGAACGCCATCAGGGTCTGCTGCATTTCCGCAGGAGTCGGGCCCGTGGCCTCGCGCTCTTCGCCTCTGCCAGGCCCGCGGCCTTCGCCCCTGCCAGGGAAGTTCGGACGAACTTCATCCTGCGTGAGTTGACCATCCCCGTTCTTGTCGAGCTTCCGCAATGCCGAAGGAGCGTTCTTTAATTCGGCTGCGGAGATCACGCCGTCTTCGTCAGCATCAAGCGCCGCCAGAATCGGACTGATCCGGATAAAGTTCATGCCGGGTCCGCCCGGTCCCCGCCCTTCCTGGGCCGAAAGGACACCGACCACCAGCGTGGCAACGAAGAGAGATCTCATAGGCCTGAGCATACTGACTGAATTGCCGCGACGGCAATGAAAAGTGCCGAAACTTCTTGTCATCTTTTGTCAGGGCTTCTTCAGCAGCTTCTCCACCTCGGCAGACATCGATTCGACAGTCATCAGTTTGTCTTCCGTTCCGTCGAAATCGTTCCGGATCACGCCGTCGCCATCAATGAGGAACAGGTGCGGGAAATGCACCTCCGGGTTTGAAGGGGTGACGCGAAGATAAGAGGCGATCATCTGTCCGCTGTCGAGAACAATCGGCCAGGTAATCCCGTGATCCTTCCCGAAGCGGGTCACCGTGTCATGGTTATCAGGCAGCGTAACCACTGAAATGATTCCCAGCCTGTCCCCGAACTTCGCCTTCACCTGCACCAGCATGTCAGCGAGACGAAGGCACTTGTCGCACCGGGTGGTCATAATATCGACAATCAGCACCTTGCCGCGATAATCCTGCGGATCGTGCTGCTGATAGTGCGAATCGGCCAGTGAAAAGCCCGGCGCGCGGCGATTTGAGTAGTCCCCCGCGCCGAGAAGGGCGAGAGCGGTGACGAGTATGAGAAGTGGCGTTTTCATTTAGTTCCCTTCCGCGAGTTCCCGCAGCGAAGTTTCAAACGGTGCACGCGCCACGCCTTTTTCCGTGATAATAGCCGTCACATAGCGGTTCGGAGTGACATCGAAAGCCGGGTTTCTCACCAGCGTTCCGGCCGGGGCGACGGCGACCCCGAACACGTGTGTAACTTCGGTCGCGCCGCGCTCTTCAATCGGAATCAGTTCGCCGGAACTCAGGGTCAGGTCCAAAGTTGAAATGGGAGCCGCCACGTAAAACGGCACATTATTCTCTTTCGCCAGAACAGCCACTGAATAAGTCCCGATCTTGTTCGCTACATCGCCATTCGCGGCAATGCGGTCGGCCCCCACCACCACGCAGCCAATCTGACCGGCGCGCAGGAAGTGGCCTGCCATGTTATCGGTGATGAGTGTTGCCTTGATGCCATCGTGCTGCAGTTCCCAAACTGTGAGCCGGGCACCCTGCAAAAACGGGCGGGTCTCATCGGCATAGACATCGATATTCTTGCCCGATTCAATGGCTGCGCGAATCACGCCCAGCGCCGTCCCATAGCCGGCAGTCGCCAGCGCACCGGCATTGCAGTGCGTCAGCACCGTCTTGCCGTCCGGAACCAGCGGTGCGCCATGGCGACCCATCGCCATATTGATCGCTATATCGTCCACGCGAATCTGTTTGGCTTCAGCGATCAGTGCGTCGCGCAGTTGCGGGAACGGCAGGTAGGCAAGGTCGCGATACAGTTTGTTCATCCGGTCGATGGCCCAGAACAGGTTCACGGCGGTAGGACGCGTGGACGCGAGTTCTTTCGAAATAACGGCGAGCTCGGCATCCAGGTTGGCCGGGTCCGCCTGCGCGATACCGATTGCCACGCCCATCGCAGCGGCGACACCGATAGCGGGCGCTCCGCGAATAATCATCGTGCGGATGGCGTCGGCAACTTCATGGTAATTCCGGCACGTCACGTAAAGTTCTTCGGCCGGCAGGCGCGTCTGGTCAATCATGACCACGCCTTCGTCGGTCCACTGAATGGTTTCTATCATTTGGAAATTGGATTGGCTCCCTGGAGCAGAGTCAGCATAAACGGCAAGCTGTTGTACCCGATGTGGGTGAGAGTGGAGGCGCGCGTGGAGCCGGTCACATGCCGAACCATGCCGAATGCAAAGCCCGCCATGGTGATGACCAGGCCGCTCTGCCACATACCCGCGTTCTGGCTCAGGTGCAGGCCGCCAAAGAACATTGAGGTCAGAAGGATGCCCGGGAACACGCCCGCCGCGTTGGTCAGCACGGGCTGCAAAAAGCCCCGGAACAGAACCTCTTCAATGGCGGGTCCGAAAGTGATGCCGAAGAGCGTGATCACAATGCGACTCACCAGGTCGGAATTGAGCATCTTTTCAAATGGCGTCTCTACCTGCGGGGTGCGCAGAACAATCAGCAGCACAGCGCTTAACACGGAAAGCATCAGACCAATACTGATGAGCGCGCGCGGAGGAAATTCGACCGGAACCCAGCCCAGCGAACGGAAGAGCGGCTTTTCCGCCCAGAAGAAAACCCCCTTCAGGGCCGCAAACAAAATCACGTAAGCCAGAGCCTCTTCGATCACCTGCCAGTAGCCCAGCTTTGCCGTCTCGTGCAGAACCCCGAGCGCGCCGCCTCCCACCAGGCTGAGCGCAATCAGGAAGGTTGCGGCCATGATGAAGACTTCACCGAAGCCCCAAAACGGGACCTCCGGTTCCGCCAACACCAGCGGCATGGAGTCAATTTCGTGGCGCAGTTCCGGGCTCATTTGGCAGCCTCTGTCGTTATCTTTTCGATAAGCGCAGCCGCCAGCAAAGGAATCATGATTTCATGGTGCCCTGTGAGTGCGTAGCCCTTCCCGCCGGCCTGCGCATGGGGGCGTTCAACCACATTCACGCGGGGCCGGTAATGCTGCAGAAAATCGAGGTTCACGGTGGTAAATTCCCGCACTTCATGCCCCAGGTTTCTCACGCAGGAAATCGCTTTCAGGAACACTTCAGGCAGCACAACCGCGGAGCCTGCATTAACGTAAACGCCGCCACCGTTGAGCTCTGCAACCATGCTGCAAAAGAGGCGGAAATCGTTGTGTGTGGCCGCGCCCAGAGTGGCCGCATTTACCGCCGGATGTGTGTGTGGTGTGTCGGTACCAATCGCCACATGAACTGTCACGGGAACCCGCGCTTGCCAGGCCTGCAGCAGCAGGCTGGCCGGAGCGTGCTGCTGCGGCGACAGCGTTTCCAGAGCCCTGCCCAGCGCTTCCCCAATCCCCAGCTCCGGCGTCAGCGCAACATTCCATTCGCGCCCGGTTTCTTCCGCTGCGCCGAAGCGGCCGTCGGGCAAAACCGCTTCAACATCTTCACTGGTATGGCCCATCAGCGCGATCTCGAAATCGTGAATCGACGCCGAGCCGTTCATGGCGAAACCAGTAGCGAAACCGCGCCGCATCAAATCGATCAGCACCGGCGCCAGCCCGCACTTGATGACGTGCCCGCCCATGCCCCAGATAATCGGCTTGCCCTTCGCGCGCGCATTCAGCAAAGCGCCCACCACGGCGCGAAAACTGTCGCCCGCCAGAATCTTCGGCAAACTGTCCAGCCATCCGTTCAGCCCGGAACCAGCCTGATAAACCTGAGCGAAATCCCCTTGCCGTACCTTGCCGCCCCGATCTGTGAGCGAAATTGTGTTGAGCCCTGTCAGGCAAATCGGCTGCAGCCCATATTCACTTTTCAAGCCGCCGACTCCCGCTTATACAGCTTCCGCAGCGCTTCCGCCGTAAAGCTCTTGCGCGATTTCATCACCTGCTCCGGGGTGCCGCTCGCCACAATACGACCGCCATCCTCGCCGCCATCCGGGCCCAGGTCGACAATGTAATCCGCGCTCTTAATCACGTCCAGGTTGTGCTCGATCACTAATACAGTATTGCCGAGATCCACCAGCCTCTGCAGCACTTCCAGCAACTTGCGAACATCTTCAAAGTGCAGACCCGTGGTGGGCTCGTCCAGCACGTAAAAGGTTCGGCCCGTCTGGCGGCGCGAAAGCTCTTTCGCCAGCTTGATGCGCTGGGCTTCTCCGCCCGAAAGTGTGGTGGACGACTGTCCCAGGTGAATATAACCCAGCCCGACATCCATCAGCGTCTGCAGCTTGGGGCGAATCTGCGGATTCGTCTCCATCAGCGGCAGCGCTTCTTCAATCGTCAGCGCCAGCAGATCCGATATCGAATGCCCTTTAAACTTCACCTGCAGCGTTTCGTAGTTGTAACGCTTCCCGCGGCATACGTCGCACGTGACATACACATCCGGCAGGAAATTCATTTCAATGCGCTTCAACCCGTCACCCTGACAAGCCTCACACCGCCCGCCCTTCACGTTGAAGCTGAAGCGACCCGGCTTATAGCCACGTTCCCGGCTCTCCGGCAGCATGGAATAGAAATCGCGGATCGGCGAGAAAAGGCCCGTATAAGTGGCGGGGTTTGAACGTGGCGTGCGGCCAATCGCGGACTGGTCTATGCGGATGATCTTATCGATGTGGTTGATGCCGCTGATATCCCCGTGTTTACCGGGTGATTCATGCGAACCGTAAATCTCTTTGGCCAGCGCGCGATAAAGAATATCGTTCACCAGCGTGGATTTGCCGCTGCCGGAAACGCCGGTCACAACGATCAGCCGCCCCAGAGGGAACTCCGCGTCCACGCACTTGAGGTTATGCTCTTCCGCGCCCGTGATTCGAATGGTGTGGCCGCTGCCCTTGCGGCGTTCAGCGGGCACCGGGATCCCTATTGTTCCCGCCAGATACCGGCCAGTCAGCGAATTTGCGTTCGCACGGATTTCGTCCGGCGTACCGGTCGCCACCAGTTCTCCCCCCAGACGCCCGGCGCCCGGCCCCAGATCGATCACGTAATCGGCGCGCTCAATCGTCTCTGCGTCATGCTCCACCACCAGCACAGTGTTCCCCATGTCCCGCAGCGACGTCAGCGTATCGAGAAGCCGATCGTTATCCCGCGGGTGCAGACCGATTGACGGTTCATCCAGGACATAAAGCACGCCCCGCAACTTGGAACCAATCTGCGTCGCAAGACGAATCCGCTGCGCTTCGCCGCCGGAAAGCGTGGAAGCCGACCGATCCAGACTCAAATAGTGCAGCCCGACGGACTCCAGGAACTCCAAACGCCTCCGGATTTCGTCCACCACCCGGCCCGCAATCGCCAAATCCCGCGGCGAAAACTCCCAGGAGCGCGCGGTCAGCAAGGACCGTGAAATGGGCATGCCGGTGAAGTCGGCAATCGAAATACTTTTCACCCGGACCGAAAGGCTGGACTGGCGAAGCCGCTTGCCGCCGCAGGTGCCGCACGGAACGGGAGACATGTAATCGGTGAGCCACTCCCGGTAATCGCTGGAAGAATCCTTGTAAATATCTTGAAGGATGGGCAGAAGTCCTGGGAATTCTCCACTACCATTCAGTAGTTTTTCCTGCGCGGCGCGCGGTAATTGCTCCCAGGGTGTGGCGATTTTGATCTTGAGAGTTTTCGCTGCCTCCTGCACCCGCAGGGTGATGCGACTGGACCCTGCCGCCGGCCCCAGCCCGCCGTCGAGCAATGGCTTGGAGCTATCAACAATCACTTTGTCAGGGTCGAAGGCCCACGTACTGCCCAGGCCTGAACAGTCTTCACAAGCACCGTAAGGGCTGTTGAATGAGAAGGAGCGCGGCTCAATCTCCGGGACGCTGGTGCCGCATTCCACGCAGGCCAGCTTGCGGGAGTAGAGCCGTTCGTCGCCACCCACCGCGCAAATCAATACCAGGCCGTTCGCCAGCTTGACGGAAGTTTCAATGGAAGTTTCGAGCCGTTTTTCAATCCCCGGCTTCACGCGAAGCTGGTCGACAATCACCTCAATCGAGTGATTGCGACGTTTATCGAGATTCAAGTCGTCTTCCAGCGACCGAATTACCCCGTCGATGCGGGCCTTTACAAAACCCTGGCGGGCCAGCTTCTCCAGATCTTTCCTGAATTCCCCTTTGCGTCCCCGAACAATGGGCGCCATCACCAGAATTCGGGCGTCGGGACTTAATGAAAGAACGTGCTTGAGAATCTGCTCCGTGGTCTGTCGCGAAATTTCGCTGCCGCACACGGGGCAGTGGGGAATGCCGATGGAAGAGTACAGCAGGCGCAGGTAATCGTAGATCTCGGTGATGGTCCCCACCGTGCTGCGTGGGCTGCGTCCGGTAGTTTTCTGATCAATGGAAATCGAAGGGCTCAGGCCATCGATCGAGTCCACATCCGGGCGCTCCATCTGATCCAGAAATTGCCGGGCATAGGTGGAAAGGGTTTCCACATACCGGCGCTGCCCCTCTGCATAAATAGTGTCGAAGGCAAGCGAGGATTTCCCGGAGCCGCTCAATCCGGTAATCACCGTCAGGCTGTTTCGGGGGATCCGGACACTGATATTCTTTAAATTGTGCTGACGAGCACCGGAAACGACAATTTCCTTTAACATTTTGTTACTTTCCGAGCCCTTCGCGAGTCCAGTCACGATAGTATAAAGATCTTGAGTCGCCATGCCGGGCTGTGAAATATGTGAAACAGAACTGATCCGTAGGAGGCGAACGCTGATTCAAAAGGTGTTTGCACAGGCTGTATTCAGCTGCCCGAAATGCCATAAAAAGAACTTCTATCACCGTCCGTTTCTTCATAAGTTGAGCCTGCACAGCCAGTGTCCGCAGTGCGGAACCCCGAATGTCTCCAAACTACGCTCAATTGACCGGGTTGATCGTCTGAACAAGAACCCGCTGCGCGCGATCATCGGACTGTTGGGGGCACCTCTCTACCACTGTACCTTCTGCCGCCTGCAGTTCTGGGATTTGCGGAGCCGGTTACCACAAGTGGTGAAGGCCCGGGCGGCAGGACCGAAATAGCCAAACGCAAAGATGCCGCGCGAGGAACCCTTTTCGGACCCCTTTCACGGCGTCTTTGCGATGCAACCTTGTTTATAAAGCGCGCAGGTGTTGTTCGCTCCGGAGCATGCGCCGCCCCAGCTCACCAAGGTTTTGCCGGTGGGCGGAGTTGCCGTCAGAACCACTGCGGATCCTGAGTTGAACTTCGCTGAACAGTTGCTGCCATATTTGATACCGGCCACATCGCTGGTGACGGAGCCAAGGTTACTGCGACCAACCGACAGGGTGAACCGAATTTTCAGAGGGGATTTTCAGAATGAACAAACAGATGCCATGGGCGCTGCATTGTTGTTTGCGGGCACCCTGATTGCGCCCGGGAGTTCCAACGCGCAGTCCTCAAGAGTTGGCAGGCCAACTGGTTTGCGAGAGGTGAGCCGGCCCAGCTTTCGCGGTGGGACAGGAAAATGTTGCAAAGGGGCGTATCGTTAAAGTGATACATGCTGAGTGATACATGCTGTTAAAGGCTCTCGAAGAAGATCGCGGCCAGCGCCTGGACGCTTTCCTTCACTACAAACTGCCGGAGTACAGCAGGTCGCGACTCCAGACCTGGATCAAGAGCGGAGACGTTCTGATCGCCGGGCATTCCGCAAAGGCTTCCTATGTGATGCGGGGCACTGAGGAAGTGGAGGTCAACCCCATCCCGCTTGCTCCACTTCGCGCCACCCCGGAAGATATCCCGCTCACGGTACTTTATGAGGATGCAAGCGCGGTCGTGATCGATAAGCCCGCCGGCATGGTTGTGCACGCCGGAGCCGGGAATCACGAAGGCACCTTGGTGAACGCGCTGCTGCACCGGTTCGGCCCCGCCACGCTTTCCGGCATCGGCGGCGACATCCGGCCAGGCATCGTCCATCGCCTGGACAGGTTCACCAGCGGAGCATTGCTGGTCGCGAAAACAGACCAGGCCCATCAGGATCTGGCCCTGCAGTTTTCCTCCCGGCAGGTGGAAAAGATCTATCTCACCCTGGTGGAAGGTCGCCTTGAAGGCACCGGGCGAATTATCAAGCCCATCGCGCGGGACCCCAACAACCGCGCCCGCATGACCGCCAAACTGTTGACAGGCAGGTCGGCCCTGACAGACTGGGAAGCACTGGACCACTACGTGGGCTATACCTTTCTGCGTATTCGTCTGGGGACCGGGCGAACCCACCAGATCCGCGCACATCTGGCGTCGCTGGGGCGTCCCGTGGCAGGCGACCCCCTATACGGCGCGAAGAAGACACAGTGGGACCGGTATTTCCTGCACGCCCACCGGCTCGGCTTCAAAAGCCCTGCCACCGGGGAGCGCGTCGTGGTGGAATCGCCGCTCGCTCCGGAACTCCAACAATGGCGGAAGAGTTTACCGATAGAATGATCGGTATGAGATTTTCGTTGCCCTTATGCGCCTTGTTGTGCGTGGGCCTTTCACTCCAGGGTCAGAAGAAACCGGTGACTGGCCAGAGTGCTCTCACTACGGAGCAGTTGCCCGCGCAGGGTAAGGAAGAAGAGACAACGAAAATCACGCTTGACGTGACCCGCGTTAACGTCCTGTTCACCGTCACGGATAAGAAAGGCCGCTTCGTCACCGACCTGGGCAAGGAAGATTTCACCGTCGCCGAAGGCAAGAAACCACAGGTGATTCAGGAATTCACGGCGGAGTCCGATCTGCCGCTGCGGCTGGCCGTTCTGGTGGACACCAGCAACAGTATCCGCACCGAATTTAAGTTTGAGCAGGAAGCCGCCGTGCGCTTTATGCAGAGCGTGATGCGTCCCCGCACGGACCGCATGATGCTGGTCAGTTTCGACAGCGCTGCCGAGCTTGTCAGCGACCTGACAGATGACCTGAGGGCGCTCGAAAAAGGTATCAAGGGTATGCGCCCCGGCGGTGGCACTTCGCTTTACGACGCCATCTATTTCGCGGCTAAAGAGAAGCTCATGCTGGATCAGCCGCGCGATAAGTTTCGCCGCGCCATGATCATCATCAGTGACGGCGACGATACCGCCAGTCGCCACACCCGCGACCAGGCTCTCGAAATGGCACAGAAGGCCGACGTGGTGATCTACGCGATTTCGACCAACACGAAGCGCGATGACCAGGATGGCGACAAGATTCTGCGCTACCTGACCGACGAAACCGGCGGCCAGGCATTCTTCCCCTTTAAGGTGGAAGATCTCGACCAGAACTTCGAGAATATCGCCAATGAACTACGACACCAATACAACATTTTCTATCGCCCGGAACCGCTGAAGGCCGATGGACTCTACCATCCCGTCCAGGTTAAAGTCAAAACCCGCAGGGACCTGGTGGTGAAAGCCCGCAAAGGCTACTACGCCCCGAAGCTGTAGGCGCGCATTACAATCCTGCAAGCGTCCGATGAATGTTGGGTGTCAGCGAAACATGCGGCTCGCAATCGGATAGTCTAAATAGGTGCGCGCCAGAATTATTCTCCCCATTGCGGCTGTTGCCGTCACCCTCGCAGGACTCGCTGCTGTCCCGGCGATCTTTCCCATTCTGAAATCGGATGCCCGAATCGGTCGGCAACCGGCAGGATTCTTCCTGCTGCCCACCAACCAACTTCTGCAGCCGTGGGGCGAACAGTCCGTCATCAAGGGTCGCCCCGTTGACGCTGCTCTCGATTCCGGCAAACGATTCCTGGCGGTGCTGAATACGCGCGGTATTGATATCTTTGACGCGCTGACCAGCACGCCGCTGGGCACCGTGCGGACGAAGGCCAGTTCCTACACCGGGATCGCGTTTCGCCCCGGCGCGCATGAGATCTGGACCGGCGAAACCGCTCGCGAAGGCCCCGACTTTATCCTGGTAACGCCGGTTTCCGCCATCGGTGTCCCCGGTCCAGGCGTTGAGATACCGCTGGGCAAACATGCTGTCCCGTCAGGCATCGCTTTCTCCGAAGACGGCAAGACCGTTTGGGTGGCGATGAGCCGGTCCAACACAGTCGCCGTTTTCGATGCCGAAACAAAGCAAATGCTGAAGGAGATTCCGGTGGGAGTCGCCCCCTTTGCAGTGGCGTATTCGAAGCTCCACCATGCCGTGTATGTCACCAATCGCGGAGGCCGCCGCGCTAAAGCCTCTGAAACCACCGCACCCAGCAGTGGCACGGATGTCCTGACAGATCCTGTCACCGGAGCCACTATCTCCGGCACCATCAATGTAATCGACATCCAGAACGATTCGAACAAAGAAATCAACGTAGGCCGCGCGCCCTCCGGGTTGGCGCTCAGCAACGACGAGAGCATCCTGGCAGTGGCGAACGGCCACTCCGATTCCGTCTCGCTGCTCGACACAAAGACACTTCAGGTGACCGAAGTGAAGATTCCCGCATACCCGGCAGGCGTCACCGGCAGCCAGCCCATCGCGCTCGCGTGGACGGGTGACGGGCAAACGCTCTACGTCGCCTGCGGCGGCACCAACGCGCTTGCCTCCGTGCAGCGCTCCGGCTCGAAATGGAGGGTCGCCGGATCAATTCCAGCAGGCTGGTTCCCCACCTCCATCACCGTGATGGACGATGGTTCCCTGCGCGTCGTGAACCTCAAAGGGACGGGCAACACCGCAAACGGTCGAGGCTCCTTCATCTCGACCGCTTACGAAGGTTCGCTGGTGCGCATTCCCGCGCTCGACAAAGGTCGCCTGGCTGTTGCCACACGCGAAGTGATCGCGGAAAACAGTCCGAAACTGGAACCTGCCGGCGGTGTTGCGAACGTGGTTTCACTGGGCATTCAGCACGTCCTGCTCATCGTGAAAGAGAACCGTACCTACGATCAGCTCCTGGGCGATATGAAGCAGGGCAACGGCGACCCGAGCCTGACCATGTTCGGGCGCGAAGTGACGCCGAACCATCATGCCCTGGCCGAAGACTATGTGCTGCTGGATAACTTCCACACCGGCGGCGCCATCAGCTTCGACGGCCACCAGTGGCTGATGCAGTCTTTCGTCAGTGACTACACGGAACGGGCCTTTGCGGCATCCCCGCGCGGCTACGCCTGGAACATGGCGGACGCGCTGACCGTGGCCCCCACGGGCTTCTTCTGGCAGGGCGCGCCAAAGCCGCCGAGCGTTCGGATCTACGGCGAATTCTGCGTGGCCGCGCGTTGGGACGCTTCTTCGAAGAGCGTCGTCGATATCAACGAGGCCGACCTGCGGCAGTGGTCGGAGTACTGGAAAATGTACAAAGCGGGCACCTTGAAAGACGTGGTGGCTTCGCGCAGTGGCGTGCCCGCGCTGCAGAAACTGATCGACGAACGCTATCCTTACAACGACACCAGCATCACCGATCAGATCCGCGCCGATGAGTTCCTGCGTGAACTCGGAACCTTTGAACAATCCGGCACCATGCCGCAGCTCTCCGTGCTCACCCTGACTTCAGACCACACCAACGGAACACGGCCCGGCTCACCCACACCGCGAGCCATGGTGGCGGACGACGATTATGCGCTCGGGCGTATCGTGGAAGGCGTTACGAAGAGCCGGTTCTGGGCCTCCACTCTGATTCTGGTCGTGGAAGACGACGCGCAGAATGGCCTTGATCACGTCGACGGGCATCGCACCGTGGCTCTGGCCATCGGCCCGCACATCAAACGTGGCGCCGTCGATTCGAATTTCTATAACCACTCCAGCATGATCCGCACCATCCAGGACATCTTCCGCGTTCCGCCGCAGACACGCTTCGTGGCAGCCGCGCGCCCCATGGGCAGTATCTTCACGCCAATCGCGAATCCGAAGGGCTACACGGCCCTGAAAGCCAATATCGCGTTCGATGAAATGAACCCGCCACTCAAAGCTCTGAACGGCAGGCAACTCCAGGCCGCAAAACAATCCCTCGCCATGAACTGGCATGACCCCGACGACGTTCCTTCCGACGTGCTGAACCGAATTCTATGGTGGGACAGTAAGGGCTACGACAAGGAATACCCGAAGCGTTAGGGCATTTTCGGCGATATCGCAGACTGGCGTTCTGTATGCCTCCATGGCACTGCGTGCCACGAATTCGCATGAAAGCCCGGTGGCCATCGGGTGCGATGGACTTCAGTCTGTCGGGTGGCCGGAGGTCACGGACCTTCGGTTTCAGGAGGGCTTTCGACTCTGCCCAAATGGCACTGCGCGGGGCTTTCGACCCTGTCGGTCCCGAATGGAGATGTTCTTTCGCGGCAAGCACTACGCAAACAGCGCGGCGATTGTCTCGCGCAGCACAACAATTCGAATGGGTTTCGCCAAAAATTCCGAAAATCCGGATTCCAGGGCCTTCTCTCGCTCACCGTTCATCAGCCCCGCAGTCATGGCCACAATCGGAATGGACGCAAACCCAGGCATGCCGCGCAGGGCATCGCAAACGGCGAACCCATCTGGCCCCGGCATATGAATGTCCAGCATAATCAAATCCGGCCGCGCCGCTGCGGCCTTTAGAAGCGCATCTTCCCCATCAACCGCCTCCACCACTTCATAACCGCAGTGAGTCAGAACGGTTCGAATCAACTCCCTCGCCTCGGCCTGGTCATCGGCGACCAGAATTATCTTCATCGCCCAAATGGTATCAGCCCTCGTGCGGGTTGCTGCGTTCCATGCCCACTTTTCCGCTAAAGTGGCGGTAAATAAACGCAGAATATCCCACTGCCAGCAGGAACGCCGGAATCCACCAAATGAAACCAACACGAAGCCCGTAGGCCGGGGCAGAGGCATTGTGGATTGTGAGGCTCAGGGCGGTATCGGGAATCGCCGGCAACACTACCGGGTAAAGCCCGAATGTCGCGCTCAGCAGCAGGCCGGTGATGAATACGCAGGAGCAGAGGAACGCCCACAGGTTCAGTGCGGGAACCGCGCAGAATCGCACTCCCAGCAACCCCGCGCCGGCCAGTATGGGAAACACCCACTGCCAGGGACGAGCCGCGAAATTCTGTTTTAACAGCGGCTGCACCGCGAAGCTTGCCGCGCTGATCGCGATGGTGACAGCCCACACAGCCCAGTACGCAACTCCCGCGATAGCGCGCGCCCGCCGTTCCAGATCTCCGGTCGTTCGCAGCACCACCCAAAGTGCCCCGTGCATCGTCAGCACCAGCAGCGCCGCCACACCCGTCAGCACCGTGTACCAGTCGATAATTCCAGGCACCCCGCCAGGCTGGAAGTTGGTCCACAACGCCACGAAGAAGAAGCCGTCTTTGTTGAGGGGCACTCCGCGCACCACATTGCCCAGGGCGGCGCCGTAAAAGATGGCCAGCAGCGCGCTCGACCCGCACAATGTTGCATCCCAGAAAGCCCGCCACAGAGGGCTGTCGATATGCGCGCGAAATTCAATCGAAAGCCCGCGCAGCATCAGCAGCCACAGCACAATCATCAGCGCCAGATAGAACCCGCTGAAGCCCGCCGCATAGAGACCCGGGAATGCGAAATACATGGTCCCGCCGGCCGCCAGAAGCCAGACTTCATTGCCGTCCCATACCGGCCCGATGGAGGCCAGAATCGCGCGCCGCTCCGTATCCTTTCGCGCTGCCAGAAGGTGAATAGCTCCCGCGCCCAGATCGAATCCGTCGAGAAGAACATACACGGCCAGCATCACCGCCACAAGGCAAAACCAGATTGTTTCCATTTGTTTGCTTTTCCCTTTAGTAGCGGGCTTCTAATAATGAGCCGCGGCGGGGTGTTCCAGTTCCGCGCGCGCCGGTCCCTGCTCCACTTCGTGCCAGATCAGAAACAGGAAGAGCACAGAAAGCAGCGAGTACATACCCATGAAACCCAGCAGCGTGAAAATGCCGTTGCCTGCCGATACCAGTGGCGACGTCCCGGCGCTGGTTCGCATCAGCCCGTAGATCAGCCACGGCTGGCGCCCGATCTCCGCCGTCATCCAGCCAAACGTTGTCGCGATATAGGGCAGCGGAAAGGCAAGCATCAGTGCCCACAACAGTGACCGCCGACGCCATATCGAACCGTACCAGAGCTCTGCCCCACCCCACACCATTAGCACCATCAGCAGAGTTCCCAACCCCACCATGATGTGGTAGCTGAAGTAGAGCAGCGGGATGTTGTCAGGCCACTGATCGCGCGGAATCTGGTCGAGCCCTTTCACTTTTCCCTGCCAGTTGCGCGTCGTCAGAAAGCTGAGCGCATAGGGTAGTTCAATCGGATTATCCAGGCGCAGCGCTTCCATGTCCGGTTGCCCCGCAATGGCCAGTGACGCGCCCTTCGAGGTTCGGAACAAACCTTCCATGGCAGCCAGTGTGGCAGGCTGATTGTCCGCCACCATCACGCTCTGCTGGTCACCGGTCGGGAACGCCAGCAGCATACAGGCCACCAGGCCCGCCGGTACGCCGATCCGCACAAACGTTTTCCCGTAAGCCTCATGCCTGCCGGAAAGCAAGTAAAAAGCGCCCAGCGCAGCCATCACAAAGCTTGCCGTCACCACTGAGGCCGTCATGTTGTGCGCGTACTGCCAGCCAATCCAGGGGTTGAGCAAAAGGTCACTGAAGCTGCTGAGAACAATCTCGCCCTTCGGCCCCAAAGTGTAGCCCACCGGGTGCTGCATCCAGGCGTCCGTCGCGATGATGAAGTAGCCCGAAAGCCACGAGCCCGCCCAGACGGCCACCGCGCTGCACCAGTGGAGCGTGGGCCCCAAACGCTTCTCGCCAAACAAAAACAGGCCCAGGAATGTACTCTCCAGAAAGAAGCTGTACATGCCCTCCATTGCCAGAGTCTGGCCAATTACGCCGCCCGCAGCCTTCGCAAAGCCCGCCCAATTGGTGCCGAACTGAAACTCCATTGGTACGCCGGTGACCACACCCATGGCGAAATTGATGGCGAAAATCTTCGCCCAGAAGCGGGCGGACTGGTCATAGTGAGGGTTCTTCGTTCGCAAAGCCATGCTCTTCAGGATGACGATCAGAAGCGCCAGCCCCATGGTGAGCTGCGGGAAAATGTAGTGGAACGTGATGGTAAATGCGAAATGCAGACGGTGTACGGCGAGTGCGCTGTCCATTCACTCCTTATGGAGGCACGAAGACGGCCACCTCAAACCGGGACTTTTCCAGCCTGCGTAAAATCGCGCTGCGGCGAATCACGCACCAACTGCGCCGTTAGCCCCGGATCGCGCCAAAGCACGGAGCGCTAATTGACACCCAGCGTTTTTAGTACCTCAGGCGAAGCCTCGTCCACCGCGACCATCCGATGGCACGTCGTGCAATCCTGCGTAATCGCAGTCTTGTCTGCCCTCAAATGGTTGCCATCATGACAACGGAAACACCCCGGTGCATCGGTGTGCCCCAGGTTGTTCGCATATGTTCCCCAGGTGACTTTCAGATCGGGAAATACATTGCGGCTGAAGATCTGCCCCAGCTGCTTCGAAGCGGCAGCCACATCGGCATCCGCGACCGCCTTGCCCTTATAGAACTCCGCCAGCTTTGGCGCAATGTCTTCACCCGTTTTCGACTGGCTCAACAGCTCCACTGCAGTCTTCTTCAGGAACGGCATCGACGCATTCAACTGACCCGCGGCCATCGCCGCGTCCACCGCGCGCGCCGCCAGTTCGAATGTATGAGCCGGACGATTATGGCAGTCCACGCACTGCATGGAGTACTGCGCCAGGCCCTTCGCGTCTCCGTCAACATAAGCGCACACCTTGCCATCCGCGCCGCGATACTCCACCCAGGGAATCTTCTCGCGCTTTGCGTCTGCCGCAGCATAGCGAATCTCCACGCCAGGCCCCATATGCGCCCCGTGGATGCCGCCGGACTTCCCGCCCACCAGCATCATCAGCACCGTCTCAGACTTCGTATTCTTCTCATCATCCCTGAAAGCAGGAATTACCTTCATCACCGAACCAATCTCACGGTCCCGCGCGTGGCACCGCTCACAAGTCAGATCAGATCCCACCAGTCGATTCGTTTCAATGGCATCGTGGATAGGCCGTGGATAATTGTTAAGCACAACCGCCATCAGTTGCCGTGTGCCGGACATCTTACTCGCCAGCCATCCCGAAGCCCCCGGCGCGATATGACATTCCACGCACTCCACCTTCGAGTGCGGCGCATGCTTCCACGCTGTAAATTCCGGCTTCATCACATGGCAGGTCTGCCCGCAGAACTGGTCCGTCTCCATATGCTGCACAGCACGATAAGTGGCCTGGCTGCCAATCACGATATTCACGAATGTCATCAGCCCCAGAAACAAGCCGAGCCTGCGCCAGGCCGACTGGCGATTCGGCATCTTCGAAAGCCCCGCCCGGATCTGCCGCCTCGCCAGAATCACACCGATCGGAATCAGAGCCAGCCCCAGGAACAGAACAGCCGGAATAATCAGAAAGATCAAAATTCCGATGTAGGGGTTATCCGCCGAGCCACGCAGATGGTGCGGCAATACAAACAGCCAGGAGAA
The DNA here is from genome assembly GCA_038319515.1 of Bryobacterales bacterium. Taxonomy (GTDB): domain Bacteria; phylum Acidobacteriota; class Terriglobia; order Bryobacterales; family Bryobacteraceae; genus BOG-234. The sequence goes on along the minus strand of JBBQDH010000010.1, from coordinate 10,029 downwards.
GCCGGCTGTCGTGCACAGCGCCACGCCCAGCAGGCTAAGCCAGTGGCTGGCCAGTAGAACGATGAATGGCCTCTGCGAATCAGACTTATTTAGTGGAGTCATTTGCCGGTTTTCGGATCGTTCAGCGCAGCAATCAGATCTTCCATCTCACCGGCGCGGAACTGCGGCCACGCGATTTTCTTTTCCTTCATTTCCGCCAGCATTTTCGGACCGTGTCGCCAAAGAGAAGACAGCATCGTAATTGCCGTATAGCTTCCCGCCTTCGCCGAAAGCATCGGCCCCGGCCCTGCTCCGGCATGGCACGTCGCGCACTTCTTTGCCGCATACACACGTCGCCCGTGTGCCGCGTCGCCAGGCACATCGAAGAACCGCTTCGCCCAGTAGTAGCTCAGCAGTTCGCGCATCTCGTTCGCGTCGATATGCGGGGGCTCCGTTCGCAGCAGTGAAGCATGATTCCACATCGCCGCAGCCACGCCGGTCAGCGTCAGTCTCGCCTGCGGTTCGCCCGTCTTGTGACAGGCCGCGCAGCCCTTCTCTTCAAACAGCTTTGCCGCATTCTCTGTTTCACTGATGCGGAAGCCTTGCCCGGCATGGGCAGGAGTCGCGGCATTTCGCAGGTACACCAGCAGATCCGAAAGATCCTGCGACGCCAGCGTGGGCCACGGCATTTTCTTTTTCGAAAGCTCACGCCACATGTCCGGAGAATGGTTCCACATGGCGCCCACCAGCACAGCGGGATCGCTCAGTGTCTGCCACCCGCTAACGGGCTTTGCCCGCCCGTTCGGAGACTCTTTGATCCCGTGGCATGTCGCGCAGTTCCGCGCTTCAAACAGTTTCTTGCCTCGCCCTGCATCACCGCGCATTTCAAAAAACCGCGCCGAAAGAAACGCCGCAAACAGATCGGCGGCCGCCTGCCGGTCGATGTCGCCGGTCACGATGCCCTGCTCTTTGATCGCGGCCCACATAGTGGGCGCGTGATTCCACATCGTGCTCACCAGATCCGCAGGCGCATACCCGCGGTCCAGCACGCGGCCAAGGTCGGGCGCGGTCTTGCCGCCCTCGCCCTTCAGCCGGTGACACTGCACACAGCCCTGTGAGGTGAAAAGCTTGTCGCCCCGCTCCGAATCCATGGGGACCGTCGCCGCGCCCGCACCGCCAGCTATCAGCAATAACGCAGTCAACACTCTCATCGGGAGATCCTTAGACCAGTGGTAAACAAGTGCGCGCGGAACGATTCATACATGTAGAATGTTTCCCCCAGCCCGTAGTATCGCCACTCCGCGAAAATACCCAGGCTCTTCGTCACCTTCATGCTGACCTTCGCCAATGGCTGATAATACGCCGTCGGACGGCTGCCCGAACTCAGAGACACCGCTCCGCCTCCCGTAAAGTCAAGCCTGCGGTAAGCGGTGTGCAGCAGCCCGGAAATCGCATGACAGTTCTCTGAGTAAATCGAATCCGCCGGCGTCAGCAACTGCGGGATCAGATAGCTGATGCGCGAGTGATACCCGCAATGCTCATAGGTCGCCTGCATGTCGTACTTCTTACCCGTCGGATTCCAGCTGAGTGAGGCCGATTCCTGATGAGTCAGGTATTTATAAGAAGCACTTACATTCGGGTTCGAATTACTCAGCACCGTATAATCTCCGGACAGATATAACGAATCCCGCAGCTGATAGCGCCCCATGGCACGCACTTTCCGATAGTTATACAGGCTGGTGCGGAAGTAAGCACCATCACTCGCCCCCACCTCAAACTCGCCGGTCAATGACAGCTTCTTCCAGGGATGCCAGTTCGCCGCGCCCAGCCCCACATTTCGCCGGATATCCTCACGCGCGACACCGGGTATTCCGGAAGCCGGCAAAACGGCATTGCGCCCGTCGCCCCATACATAGCGATAGCCGCCGCGCAGTATCAGATTGCTCCGCGCATCCACAATCACGTTCGTTTCCGATTGATTGAAATTCGTGGCCAGACTCTGCTGCAACTGCGTTCCTATGAACCCCGCCGAAGAAATAAACGTGTCCGCTTGTGTCGCCGACGACGAATTGTGCAGCCGGTCCGTCATCCACGATTCCAGAATTCGAACGCGCTGCGTGGGTCGAACCTCGAATCCAATGTCCGCACTGGTGTGCGGCAGCTTCGAAGCTGCGGTCACCAGATACTGTTCGCTCTTATAGAACAGCACCTGGCTCTGCAGCAGAAAGTTCCCCGTATTGAACTGTTGATAGTTCACGTCATTGCGCGGCTGGCTAAACAGAAGGTGTCCGTAAATATCGAGCCAGGTAAACGGCGTCGCCGTCACAATCGCCTTGGTGAAAGTGCCGTTACCCCGCACCCCGTAAGCCTGCAGCAGGCTGGAGAGCCCCAGCGTCTGCCCCAGCACTGGATTGAGGTTATTACCCGGGTTCGGCGCCAGAGTGGTGGTGGTAAAAGTGTTTTGATCGCTGCGGAAGGTAGTCCCGCCAGCCTCCAGCGTGACGTGGAACTTCTCCGCCGTCAGATGAACGCCGCCGCGATAAAGGTCTGTGGAGTCCCGCAGCGTGGCGGGCACCGCAAACTCATCGCCGTTCGTCACCAGGACAGTTACGCCGGAACCGTGACTTGAATCACGGTCATACGCAACATAAGGCGAGATCCACTTATTCGGCAGCAAATCGAGAGTAAAACTCCCCAGCCTGCGCCGTGTGTCAAAGGACTGCTGATTCTGCACTATCCCGCGATTCAGCAGTGGATCCGCATAAGACGGCAGATTATTAAAGTAAGCTACTCGCCGGTATTCGACATTGAACTCATACAGACCCTGCTTCTCCGCCAGAATATGCAGGCCCTCATAAGGCTCATCACCCCAGTCGTGCGCACGCACGCGGATGCGGTCAAAGTAGTGGTGGTTCAGGCCCCGGATTGTGAAATCTGCCCCCAGCAGCTTCGGCCCCGAACCCAGGTCCACCACGCTGCGATAGGTACTCAGACTCCCGCCAACACTGGAACGCCATCGCTCACCCAGATCGAAAGTCCCCGTGAACCAGTTCTCTGAAGAGGGTAACGGTGAACCAGCAGGTGTTGCGAGCGTCACTGCAGCAGGCGCAGCAGCAGGCTGATCCTGCGCCAGCAGAAGCCCGCTCAACACAACTCCGACTAAGATCTTCATTTGAGTAAGTTCCTGTCGATATGGCTGCCATGTATCTTCTGATGGCACACCGTGCAGTTCTGATACCTCGCCGACCGCAGATCATGGAACGCCGGAGGCACCGCACCCGCCACCGGGTTCTTCGTCACGCCGGGCAGGTTCGCATGGCACTCGAGGCAAACCAGGCGCACTTCCTGCCGCACCAACATCCGCGGATTGTTTGATCCATGCGCCTCATGGCATGTGCCGCAGCCCTCAAACCGCACTGGCGCATGCTCAAACGTAAACGGCCCGCGTTTGTCACCATGGCAAGTCAGGCACCCCGGCTCATTCGCCGCAAACGTCTGCCCCATCGCTTTGCGCGTGGATCCATGCGGATTGTGGCAGTCCACACACGTCATCGCGTTTTGCGTTACCCTGTGCCCGAAAGGCTTCTGGAATTGCGCCATCACATTGGTATGGCACGCCGAACACTGCGTGTTCACCTGCTCCTGCGTTCGTGCCACCAGTCCCACCGGCCCGTTCGCATGAATGGTGTGGCAAGCCGTGCAGGACACCGCGTCTTTCATGTGACTGCTCTGTATCCGCCCGTCATGCGTAGTCTGGTTCAAATGGCAACTCAAACAAATCCTGTCAGTCTGTTGCGCCACCAGCTTTTTCGGATTTCGGATCTTAGTCGCATCCGCTGACGAAGCATGCTCCGCGCCCGCGCCGTGGCAGGACTCACACCCATGGTCTTTCCAGCCCCCGGCCGGGTCCTTATCCAGGATCTTATGCGGACTCTGTGACACCCCGTGAAAAATATCTTCGTGGCATGCCTGGCAGGTTTCTGATCCTGCATAGCTATCTCCGAATTGCTTCGGCGCAGACTTACCCGGCGGCTTCCCCGCCCACGCCGCCGTACAGGCCGCCAGAACGAAAACTGCCGCCACTGCCCGAAGGCAATGGCGGCGAAGCGCAGACCGCTTAGTACTGAGCATGCACCGAGCCCACTGAGAACTGGGCGCCCGTGCGATGGCAGATAGTGCAGCTCTCACCCAGCGAATCCGTATTCGACAACGTATGAGACGCCGTCGGCCGGTCTGCATGGCAACCCACACAGGATCCGGCTATCGCCTGATTCGGGTTCACCGGCCCCTGCGGATCCACCACTGCGTTCTTGCCCAGCGGCAGAGTCTGCTCGCTGCCATTCACATGGCACATGGAGCAGTTCCGTGCGTCGCCCGTAGCGCCCGTCGGGCTCATCGCCGGATACGTCACGTCAGAGAAGTCATTATGGCTGCCGCCAAATCCGACCACCGTATAACTGGATCCCTTCGCTGCCAGCTTTTCACCGGTATGGATCCTGTGAACCAGCATGTTGAAGTTGACACTCTGCGGGGGCAGGGCCTTATCGGCCGGATCCACGGCACCCGGACGTCTCGCCAGATCCGTCTGCGAAGGATTGTGGCAAATCACGCAATATTCCGTCTGATTGCGTAGTCCCCCGTGAATCGTTGTAAACTGCACGTGACACTGTTCACACCTGGCTGTTGCCACCACTGCACGGCGCAGAGCCAGAGCTGAGCCGTCCACAGAGAAGCTGACGACCTGGTTCTTCGCGCCATAGGTAGTCACCATCTGCTTCGTCGTGCCAGGCAGCAACGTTTCCGTCCGCCGCGCCTCCACGCCAATGCTGTAGCTGCCAACCGCCTTCGCCGGCACCGCGTGCTGGAAGGCATATGTACAGGTACCGTCCGCACCGCACTTTGCGATGGTGGCGGCCGCGACAGCACTCTCTGTGACATATCCCGGAGTCGTCACATCCGTGCCGAAACTGGTGTAGCCGTAGTCCGATGTGGAACCAGCCATCGTGAAGGAAAGCGAGCCCAGTGTGGAGAGCGCCAGTGGCTTACCCGCGCCGTCCAGCAGGCTAAACGTCACCGTAGGCTTTTGGCCCGCCATCCCGTTGTCCACTTTTGTCAGCGTCACCTGCAAGCCGTTCAACATGGCGGATGTGGCCGGAATCACATGCGAACCTTTTATCGACGCATCGAAGTCCAGTTCGCCCTGCGGAATGTGACATGTTGAGCAAAGGTTATCGCTGAGCTGCGGCCCGCCGGCGTGATTTAAACCGGTGGCGAAATTGACATTGTCATGGCAGGCCCCGCACGCCGCAGCAGTCGGCTTCGTCAGGTAATTCGCCGCCTGCACCGCACCGGATTTCTGGTTGTGACAGGTCTCGCAGCGCCGCGGATCCGCCGGGAAGGAAACGCCGGAATAATCGGAATCGCCGATCATGTAAGCCTTGCCCGCAATCACGCTGGGCAGTTGTTGACCCATGTGCAGCTTGTGGATGAACACCGTGAAATCCACCGTATTGCCGGTGGCTGAATCGGTCGTCTGCGGTGTGTGGCACATGATACAGAGCTCCACCGCGCGCCGGCTGCCGCCATGCGCCGAAAGCTGGTCATGACAGGTGTTGCAAGCCGTGGTTCGCACCACATCCCGAACCTGCGTCACCTTATCGCCCTTCGGCACAAACGTGTAGACCGCGGTGGAGTAGTTATTCGGAATACCGAACGCGGTCATCGTGCGGGTGCCGTATACGCCAATACTGGTGGTCGCGGCGTCGTCAAAGCCCGCCGGGGCCTTCGTCGCGAAGACATATTGGTATTTGCCGCTGTCCAGCTGCGTCAACACGCCGCCCGTGTCTGTCCCCGCCACCACAAACGAACCAGCCGCACCAGTTCGGGCAACCGTCGTGTAGGCCGTGTACTGATTTTTGTCTTTCGGCAGATACGCCGCGACGTAACGAATACTCAGCGGGCCCGGCGTGAAAACGCCATTAATGTCAAGCGGTAACCCAAGCGGATCCGCGACCGTGTAGACAACTGTAATTGTGCCGTCGGCTGCAACCGTCCCGGAAACGACAGAGATTTTTAGCCCTGGCCGCAGGAAGTCGATAATGACAGAGCTCAGATACGCCGCTTTGTCATGAGGTCCATAAGGATTCTTCTTCGTTCCTGTCAGCGTCATCGCGACCGCCAAAAGAAGAAACATCCGAAACGCTTTACGAGTCATCATACTGGTTATCCGCACAGGGCGATGCACCCAGATGGCCAAAGATTTCGTCGCTGGAATACTGAAGCAGGCAAGGGGTTGCGCGTCCTCCCCCGAGGTGTTTGACTCATCCACCTGCGCCTTATAGCGCAAACCCGAGGGGCTTTCTTTCTTGCCAGTGCGCACAGCGTGTCCAGGAAGATTATTTTCCCGGTTGACTTCTCCTGCCGGTCGCGACGCCTTGCGCTTTTCGTTCGCAGTATGGTCCGGCACGAGAAAACAGACCTCACACTGCCGTATATCACCAGTCCGGATGCGCCCAACCCGCACGATGAGCTTGCCCTGCCTGCGAAAGAGTTTCCCCCCCGCCCCCAACGATGTTCTTCGTACGGTTCGCCATCGGGCGCCAGTTCGACCTCATCATGATCGCCGGCCTCATCCGCGGCACCTTGCTCCGCAACCATGCGGATCTCCTCATCACGGTCCGGGGCGAATCGCGCGAATCGCGAATGCCACTCCCCCGGTTCCAGGGGCGTGACCGCCGGCGGTCACCCCGCCTCATTCCAAATCGTCACCAGGTAAGTCGTCACCAGGTAAATCGTCACCAGGTAACGACACGCGTACCGCATTCAGAACCGCCAGCACATCAATCACTTCCTGCGCCACTGCTCCCGCCACCGGCGACAAATGCCCCGTGGCCGCCATCCCCATGCCCACCATGCTCAGCGCAATCCCGCCAATTGCACTCTGCAGCGCGATCCGCCTCATCCGTCGCCCAATGTGAATCAGCTCATCCAGCTTCCTCAGCGAAGGCTCCATAATCACCGCATCCGCCGCTTCCGCCGTCACATCGCTGTTCTGTCCAAACGCGATCCCCACGGTCGCCGCCTGCATCGCCGGCGCGTCGTTAATCCCATCCCCGATGAACAGCGTCGGCGCCCGCTTCGCCTCGGCCCGCACAATCTCCAGCTTTTCTTCCGGCGTCTTCCCGAACAGCGCCTCCGTGATCCCCACCCGCGCCGCCAGGTACCGCACCTCAGCTTCACGATCCCCCGACAGCAGCATGATCCGCTTTACCCCGTGCTTCGGGTTCAGATGCTGCAGAAAGCTCTTGCTATCCTCCCTGGGCTCATCGCGAAACCGAAACGCCGCCGCGAATTCCCCATTCATCAGCAGAATGCTTTCCATACCAGGCGCGATCGGCGGCAGCGCCAGCCCCTTCAGCTCTTCCTGCAGCTTGCCCCGCCCCGTAATCCGCGCCTCATCCGCCCCAATCCGCCCCGTCAACCCCGCCCCCGGCTTCTCCTCAATCTCCCCGATCGGCTCCATCCCGATCCCCCGCTTCCTCGCCGCATCCAGAATTGCCGACGCCAGCGGATGCTTCGAATACTGCTCCAGACTCGCCGCCACCCGCAGCACCGTCGCCTCCTCAAACCCCGGTGCGCATAGAACCTCCGTCAGCAGCGGTTTCCCATACGTCAGCGTGCCCGTCTTATCGAAAATCATCGTCCTGCACGACGCCACCTGCTCCAGCATCGCCGGATTTTTCACAATGATCGACCGGCTTGCAGCCAGCGAAATCGCCCCGATGATCGCCACCGGAATCGCCAGCAACAAAGGACACGGCGTCGCAATCACCAGCACGGCCAGAAACCGCGTCGGCTGCCCGCTCACAAACCACCCGATCCCCGCCACCACCAGCGCCGCCACCGTGTACCAGACCCCCAGCCGGTCCGCAATCCGCCGCAATTGCGGCCGGTCCATCTCCGCCCGCTGCATCACTTCCACGATCTTTGCGTACCGCGAATCCACCGGCAGTCTGCCCACCCGAATCGTCAGCGCCCCCTCCCCGTTCACCGCCCCCGACATCACCCCGGACCCGCGCGTTTTCGAAATCCCGTAGGGCTCGCCCGTCAGGTACGATTCATCCATCGCCCCCTGCCCATCCACCACCTCACCATCCACCGGACACACCTCATGAGGGAACACCACCAGCGCGTCCCCCACCCGCACTGCGTCCAGTTCAATGTCCTCCACCTTTCCCGCCCCCTGCCGATGTGCCACTCGCGGCATCCGCTTCGCCAGCGCCCCCAGCACCGCCGACGCCCGCCGCGTGGCATACTGCTCCAGAGCCGCACCGCCCGAAAGCATCAGCACAATCACTGACCCCGCAAGATATTCGCCCAGCACAACAGAGGTGACAATCGAAATCCCCGCCAGCATGTCCGACCCGAACCGCCCCGCAATCATCGATCGAATCAAGTCAACAATCAGAGGAATCCCGGCTGCAAGAACGGCAAACAGAAACCAGTCCGCGTGAGGCCATCCAAAACCCCACCGCGCAATCAAAAATGTCACGATGGCAGGTGCCGAAAAGGCTGCAATCCACGTCTCTTTAGCCCAGTTATTCGTAGTCACGATCTTCATCCCGATGCATTTCCAACGCCAAACCCCATGACGTGAAAGCCCTCGGCGTTCATATCGAAACGGATCGACAGAATCGAGGCTTCATCATCCCGGACCTGAGAGACAGGCGTCCTGCCCATCCACCGTTCCAGCAGATCTTGTCACGCTTATAAAGGGCCTAACTCTTTCAGTCGACGAGTCCAGGCTTGATCGGTTGAAGCACGGGGACAACCTCGCGACCCTCGCAAAGGTTCAGCAATTCCGGAAAGGCGAGAATTTGTGCCCGGCGCCCGCTCGACTCCCTCACAACCGTCAGAATCCCCGCGTCTCTGAGCTTTCCCAGCAGGCTCGTAATCACAGGCTTACTCGGAAGTCCGGGACGGCCAAACAGTGAGGAAGCCGAAAAGATGGGCCGCTCGAAAAGCGTATCGAGCAAGGGTACTGCGAATTGGGATCGGGTCAGCGCAATTACCTTGACCATCCGCGCTAGTCAAGGCGCGTCGTGTTTTTACCCACAAAAGTGAATTGAAACAGGAACGGTAACAGAGGGCAAGGAATCGGCTCTTTGTCTGACAGCACAATGTACTGTCAGGCAAAAGAAGGCTGCCCGCCATGACCGAACGGCTGATGGCAATCCCGGAGATTGCCGGCGTCTACTCTGACCTGACCCATAAACCCCCTGGGGACTATTGAATGCGAATAGCTACCTCACCGCAGGCTTTTCGGCATGGTCAATGACAAGGAATTCGATCGGCGCCTTGCCTGGCTGTAGTTTCAACCCGAGTTGCTGTTCCAGCGCTGTGAAGATAGAGGGCCCCGGGAATACAGGCCACAGGACTGAATCGTACTCAAGTGTTTCCGGCGTCCAGTCGAGCACAAAATCGAAAACACCCTGCATTCCGGTCCGGTCGACCACTGGTCGGTCCGCCGCAGGTTGTGCCGTCGCCCGGGGATTATACAGGAACCGGACCAGGCCTGACATCGACTGCTGGTGGAACTCCAGATGACCCCGGCTGACCTTTACATCAAACTCCGGGGCTTCCGATTTCTTAAGTTTTGCGCCGCGGTTGGCGACAACCATCGCATAGACAGGAAATTCCCTGGTCTCACGATGAGTCCGCAGCCTAAACTCTTCCCCGAGGAGCGTTTGCAACATCAGTTCAGCCCGGCGATATAAACGTTCTTCTTCGCGGGGCATGTTGGCTGGCAATCTGGCTGCCAGATCCCAGGTGTCTTCAGTGAGCCAGGACGGGCCGCCGCTAACCCGCCAGGACTCGACCGCGATATCCGGATAAGCGGTCCTGATCAGAGCCATCAGGGTGTGGGCGGAACACTTTAACTGCGCCTGGTCGGTTGTGGAACTGAAGCGAGTGCCCGGGAGGGAAGGCTTTAACGACGCGACTTCGAAACGCTCTGGCACCTGTGCAGCACTGATGGTGACCATCAGGAAT
>JBBQDH010000009.1:0-45650 GCA_038319515.1 Bryobacterales bacterium | reverse complement strand
GAGGAACTACGCGGCTTACACCATCCGGCCAAAGATCAAGCGGGAATTGCCGGTGTACCTGAAGCCGGTGGATGAGGTCTCAGTGGCGCGGCACTGGCGGGATGAGATTTTGCCGCCCGGACTGAGTGGGCTGCGCACGGTGGTGACGGAACAGAACATTGCGGGTCTGGTGGCGGGTTGCGCTATCGATCATGCCATCCGCCCGTCCATCAGTTTTACCGGCGGCTACGCCGCGGCGCGGAGGCATCTGGAACTGTTTCTCAAAGACAAGCTGTCACGTTACGCGGGCCAGAGTAACCAACCATCGAAGCGTGCGACCAGTGATCTGAGTCCGGCCCTGCATTTCGGTCATATTTCCTCACTCGAAGTGGCGTTGGCGGTGCGGGACTACGCGGCGGAGCACAAGCTGATGGCGGATGATTTTCTGGAGGAACTGATTGTGCGCCGGGAGCTTGCATTCAATTTTGCCCGTTTCACGGAGAATCCGGAGTCGCTCGACGTTTTGCCGGACTGGTGCAAACGAACGATGGCGAAGCATGCGGGGGATGTTCGCCCCTTCCTCTACACTCCGGAACAGCTGGAACGGGCGGAAACGCACGATGCGCTTTGGAATGCTACGCAGAGGGAGATGATGCTGCGCGGCAAGATCCATGGCTACTACCGGATGTACTGGGGCAAGAAGATCATGGAGTGGTCGCCGACGTATGAACAGGCGCTGGCAGTGATGATCCGAATCCACGACATCTATGCGCTGGACGGGCGGGACCCCAATACCTACACAAATATCCTGTGGTGCTTCGGTCTGCACGACCGGCCATGGGGCGAACGGGCTGTCTTCGGGCAGTTGCGGTACATGTCGCTGGACGGCATGAAGCGCAAGACCGATACGGACGGCTATATGAGAGAAATTCGGTACCTCGAAAGTACCGGCAAGGATCTGTATCGCATATGAAATGTGTAGTTTCGGGGGGCACGGGATTTATTGGTGGAAGGCTCGTCGAGCGGCTGAAGCGTGACGGCCATGAAGCCCGGGTGTGGAGCCGGCGCGCAGAGGCGCCTTATCAATGGGACCCGCTTGCAGGGTCACCGGCGCTGGAAAGTCTGGAGGGTGCCGACGCAGTGATTCATCTGGCGGGTGAGACGGTTGCCCAGCGCTGGAATGACGAAGTGAAGCAGCGCATCCGGGACAGCCGTGTACTGGGAACGCGGCGTCTGGTGGACTCCATCGCGCGCACCACAAACCGTCCGAAAGTGCTGGTGAGCGCTTCCGCTATCGGCTTTTACGGTGACCGGGGTGACGAGGTACTGACGGAATCCTCGGCACCGGGCACTGGGTTTCTGGTGGATGTTTGCCGCGAATGGGAAACTGAGTCAGACCGAGCCGCAAACTTCGGGCTGCGTGTGGTGAAATTGCGGATCGGTTTCGTATTGGGAACGGATGGTGGTGCGCTGGCACAAATGCTGCTCCCGTTTAAGCTGGGCGCGGGCGGGCGACTGGGCAGTGGCAGGCAGTGGATGCCCTGGGTGCACGTGGACGATGTGATCGAGCTGGCGGTGCACGCAGTGCAGGACAACAGCGTTTCGGGAGTTTGGAATGCGACTTCGCCAAACCCGGTGAGGAATGAAGAGTTCACCCGGGAACTGGGCAGCGCGGTGCGCAGGCCGGCAGTCTTTCCGGTTCCGCAATTCGTCCTGAAACTGGCCTTCGGAGAGCTGGCCGGGCATATGCTGGACAGTGCACGGGTGATTCCGGAAGCGGCCGTGAAGGGTGGACATCGCTTTCGGCATCCGGAGTTAAGAGAGGCACTGACTGATCTGCTGCGTTAGACCGTCTGTATCATGAAACGGTAGCAGGGCTTTCCTTTAATCCGCCCCGCGTGCCGCCCGTCGCCGATGCCAGCCAATTCCGGACCCGATCATCCGTTCCAGCCCGGAGAAGTGTTGGAACGCCGGTTCCGTATTGTCCGCGAGATTGCACAGGGCGGGATGGGCGTTGTGTATGAAGCGTGGGATAACCGTCTGGGTCGGCGTATCGCCCTCAAGTGCGCGAAGCTCCAATACCGTCGGGAACTGCCGCGCGAGGTGCGCGCGGCGACTGAAGTCAGCCATCCGAACGTGTGCAAACTCTATGAGATCCACACTGCGGTGACGCGGCACGGCGAAATCGACTTCCTGACGATGGAGTACCTGGAAGGCGAGATTCTTTCGGCCCGGCTGGCTGCGGGGTCGCTCAAAGAAGAAGTCGCGCGGCAGATAGCGCGGCAGCTCTGCGCGGGTCTGGCCGAAGCGCATCACATTGGGGTGTTACACGGCGACCTGAAGCCTAATAACGTGATTCTGGTTGGAACAGGAGACGGCATGCGGGCGGTGCTGACCGATTTCGGACTTGCCCACCGAATGGATGCTGTCGCCGGGAGCAACTTCGCGGGTAGCTGGGGCGGGACACCCGGCTACATGGCGCCGGAACTGTTGAAGGGCTCCCCCGCTTCCGTGGCCTCTGACATCTATGCGCTGGGCGTGATATTTGCGGAACTTGCGACAGCCTGCCGGGCTTCTTCTGTGGTCAGAACCGGGGCTTCCCCGAGGCCGGTCGATCCTGATGCAGAGACGGCAACAGTGACGCGAGCCCGACAGACCACATTCTCGCTGGCCCGCGAGGGGTCAGGGCCTGTTAAGGTCCACCCCAAATGGGATGTAGTGATCGCGCGGTGCCTGGAACCGTCGCCTGAAAAGCGCTTTTCCGATGTTCCGGCAATTGAACGTGCTCTGGCCCCTTCAAGGGCGGGTCGGCGGATTGCTGCCGGTGTCGGAATTGCCGCGCTGGCCGCCATCACGGGGCTACTGACCTATACGCAGGCGACAGCGCCGAAGAAGAGCGTCAGGCTCTTCGTTTCGGGTCAGGCGCCAACACTGAACAGCGCCGCCCTTGCTGCCATTCACGGCAATTCGACCACGGGCTTTTCGTTGACAGACAGCAAAGAGAAGGCGACACACGTATTGGCGGCTTCGCTTGATCCCCAGACCTCCGGTACGAAGCCCTGGGAACTGCGCATCCGGGTGACCGAAGCCCGCTCCGGAATCGAAATCCGGACATGGAGCATGGGCTATACGCCTGAGGAACTGCGGTTCGCGCCTGCTGCTCTGGCGGGAACCGTGACAGGGGCCTTCGAACTGCCAGGCCTTGCGCCGCCGCCCCTGCCACCGGCAGCCCGGGAGCATCTGGATGAGGCACTGAGACTGGTGGCACGTCCGTCCGGCGCGGATCAGGCTCTGGCGCTGGCCACGAACGCAAAAGAAGATGCACCCGATTCACCGCTGGTTTATGCGGCGCTGGCTGAGGTCCAATGGAGTAAGTATTTTCAAACGCATGATAAGGCGTGGCTGAACCAGGCGAAAGACTCAGTAGTCGCGGCTGAACTGCGGCAGCCCGATCTTGCGGCGGTTCGCAGAATTGCCGGCCTCCTGAAAGCCGATAGCGGTGCCTACGAGGCGGCCGCTGCGGACTATCGCCGCGCCATCCAGCTTGAGCCGGCCAACGGGGATGCGTGGCGGCGTCTGGGCGTTGCCTTGCAGGCCGGTAATCAGATAGCAGAAGCGCGCGCGGCTTATCAACGTGCGCTCGAAGTGATGCCGTCGGATTTTCGGAATTTCCAGCAATTGGGTGCTTTCGAAGACGCGCAGGGGAACTTCAGCGAGTCGGTGCGCCGGTTCGAACAGGCCGTCAAATTGGCGCCGGATGAGGCGAGCACGCATCGTACGCTCGGTAACGAATACCTTGCAGCGGGCCGGTATGCGGACGCCGAGAAGGAATTGCGACAGTCTCTGAATCTGGCGGAATCGCCTTTTACGCTGCACTCGCTGGGCGTCGCGCTGATGTCGCAGCGGCAGGACCGACCGGCTATCGCGTACCTGAAGCGGGCGCTCGAAATCGGCAATGCGCGTCCGCTTTGGCTGATGAGTCTGAGTATTGCGAGCCGTCGCGCGGGAGATGCGCAGGCGTCCGCTGCTGCTGTTCGACAGGGAATGGTGCTCGCCGAACAGGAGTTGCAGAAGAATCCCCGCGACGCCGACAACCGCGCGCTGCTGGCCTACCTGCTGGCGCGACACGGGGACGGTGGGCGGGCCGTTTCGGAAATCTCACAGGCTCTGCAGCCAACTCCGGTGGGCGCTCAGGTTCAGTACCTGGCTATTTGCACGTATGAGGCGTTGGGGCGACGGGACGACGCGCTGGCTGTCCTGCGCAACGCCCGGCCGGAAGTGGTCCGCCAGATTCGGGACTGGCCGGACCTGGAAGGGCTGTCGAAGGACAGGCGCTTTCCTCAATAAGCCGGTCGCGATACCTGCGCGACCGGTGCGGGCACCAGAAAAGGCGCACCCAGTGCGCAGGCCAGCCAGAGCAGGTCCACACCCTGCGCAACAGCGGGCGGCACATGGCTGCCGCTCGTGAGCGCGTAGAGATCAAAAACCGCCTTGACGAGTGACAGCACCATGTACACGCCCACGCCCAACAGATACTTATTCGTGCGTTGCCTGCATTGAATGCAGTGCATCAGGAAGACCAGCGGGAGTATCAGAACCAGAGCTACAAAGGGAAGCGTGTGGCCCATCATGTCAAGTTCCGGGCGGATTGCCAGACAGAGTGAGAAGAATGCGGCCACCAGCACCAGCACTACATTGATTCCATAAGCCGCCGCCTTTTCGCCACTCCCGATGGTGGTCAGCTGCAGGAGACGCTTGGTGTCCTCCACGGCGTAACGCACGATCAGGTAGGCCACAAAGAACCAATAAACCGGACAGATGTAGGTGGAAGGCGGGCTATCGAAGACGACGCATACGTTGTTGTAACCGTAATAGGCCATCAGGGGCGTTGTTTTCAGGTTTGTGCCGGAGAATGCGAGGGTCAGGATACCGCCGGTAACGACCATCGCGACGAAGGAATAGATGGCCGCGTGGAAGTATCGCTCGGGCAATGGCGAGGGAAGATTTGGATTGTGAAACCATGGCTTGAAGGTGAAGTACAGAATGGCGGATTCCAGCACCAGAAACAGGATGATGCCGGTCAGAATACCTGCTATATCAGGGGGAGGTGTGGTTCCGCCTGCCGTAGCTCCTGTGTGTGCGGCAGCGGTCGCAGCCCCAACCATCGGCAGAAGAGCGCGGAGCATGGTCGTTGTCATCATCTTTCTCATTGTGAGAAATATAGTATCTGGTTGCCGGGGGCTGCGGGGGAGCCGGATCTGGTATTTGAGCGGTTTCGGCGCATACCATCCGTTGGTTCTATCCAGGCAAAACGGATTTCTACTGCGCCCGGTAAGCGGGAAAGAAAGGCCCGGTGGGCAAAAGCGGCCTGCACAGGGACTCGTAACGCTCGTCGTCAAGCACAAGATCGCAGGTGTGGTAAGTCCCGCGACTGGCAGAAAAGCCCGCTTTGAAAGCGAATAAGGTATCGGCGGAGCCGCCGCGACCGCCGCCGAGATGCAGTAACCGGCACCCGCGGGCCCGGCCCCATTCGGCTGCCTGAGCGATCAGGAGTTTGATTGGCGCGAGTGCGAGCGATTCGGGCTCGGAGGCACTCAGATGGTATTGCATGATGTCGCCGCAAACGGTGAACAGACCAGCGGCGGCGAGTTCGGAATCGGGCGACAGCACAACTCCGAAGTGGAGGGCGGGCCCAAGAGTGTTGCGCAGGTTCTCGAAGTAAGCGGGTTGGAACCTGTACATCGCATCGGCCTTCAAACGGCGCATCTCCTGGGAGTAGAGGGCCATGAAAGGCCCGTACCATTCCCATCGGTCCATGTGTGCGTGGAAGCCCGTCGAGGACAAACGATTCAGATTGTGCCGGTGACCTTTGCGGAATCCAGCGGCGATATTCTGTTCGCTGCCCGCCAGATCTATGTAGACGGTCTGGCCCCGGCGCACTATCTTGCCATGAGCCAGCAGATCCTCAGCGGAAGGTCCGATGAGAGGATGAAAACGCAGGAACGCCGAAACGAGGCCGTGGGAGCGCGCGACCTTTACGAAGCCATTCAGAGCCTCCGCTGTAAAGGACTCGCCTCCGCTGCTGAGAATGCCGCCATAGCCATAGGGAGAAACCGCATCCTGGGATGCGCCGCCACCCGGTATGTTGCGGAGCACCAATGGAATCAGCAGTTCATCCTGGCCCTGTGACCCATAGTACGCGGCGGCAACCCCGCCATCGTGAGCTGCGGCGACCCGAACGTAGCCCGGCGTTTGATAAATGTCGTGTTTTACAGACGAAAGGACGCGAAGCCAACGGACGTCATCCGGCGAGATCAATTCGCCACATACGCGACCACTGGATCGGATGGCAAGGGTCATGATCAGCGGTTTTTGCAGAGGGCATCAGTGCTGCCCAAGGGTAGGAGTACGAAAAAGTCTTGGAGCAGGACCTGTGCCGTTTTTGGGCTGGATTCTCTGATCTGCATACAAGAAAACGTCACCAGACTTATGCCTGATCACATTTTCGCATGAATCGCAGATCAAAGAACGGCGGATGCGCAACTTTTATCTCAGTCAATGTGTTCTAAATAGATTTGGATCTGGAGGACTGAGTTACATCGCGATGAACGCTCCCGCGAGTTGCGGTGTCTGCAGGGGAGTCCGAGACGAATGCGGGGACGGCCAGACTTTCCCTGGCCGGCGTCCTGAGGACCACATCGTTTACATCTGAGTTACGCTGCAGATACTGACGGAATCGGTTGGAGCGGCTGTTCTCGCCAAACACCTCGCGGTACCTGCTCTTGAGCTGGCCGACGGTCATTCGCCGGAGGTCCTCAATCTGTTCTTGCAGCGCTTTGGTTTTGCTCGTCTCTTCTCTGATGTTGGCAGCCCGCAGTCACATCAGTCACTCTCCGTCTCCGGAGAGCCGGTTCCACGATCAAACGAAGCGGCTGCCTCTGACTGATGGAACAATCCTGCGAGGTAAGGTTTTGATCAGGCCGGAGGCAGTGTAAGGCTTACCCGGATACCTGTCGGCGGAACAGCAAGATATCTGCCGTGAGTTTGAGTGGCTACAACGCGGTCAACGGGCACTTTTGCTTCTGCCCTGTTTGGCGGTTGGGGGACTCGCTTTAGGCATCGTTCGTATCGCCTCCAGCCGCAGCCATCCTGCGGCCGCCCGAAGCCGAACCGCTTCTTTCCTGTCATCCAGCAGGCGCGCCAGGTCCGGTTGCAGCGAGGGATCGTTTCGCAGCGCCAGAGCATGCGCCGCCGCCGCGCGCATAGACGAATCCTTATCAGCAAGCGCCTCCCGCAGAGCCTGCAGCGTCTCGGGGCTTTTGTCACTGCTCAGCAGGAGAGCTGCCGCGGCCCTCCCCGAGATCCCCGGATCGGAAAGAATTCCCTGCATGGAAGACACTCCCTGCCCGATACCCGGAATCGGCACTATGCCAAGACCCTCGGTCAGGGCAAACAGGAATAATGTTTTGGGCGTATGAAACATCCGGAGAGCATCACGTTTCTGCCGTGTCAAAAAGCCTGATGCCGTCTTCGTTTCTCCAGTGAGTACAGCTTTGAGAGCAGCCTCACCGGAGGGATCTTTGAGCAGCCAGAGAGCCTTGGCGGCCGCGAAGCTCACCTCCGGGACCTCGTCATCCAGCGCACTCTTCAGGGTCCCGATGGTCTGCACGTTCTTCAAATCCAGCAGGCTGGTGATGGTTGCCACCCGCACGGTCACATCTTTATCCGCGAGCATGCCCTCCACCTGTGAGAGCCAGGGCTCTCGCGATGCGGCGAGGCTCAGGGCCTGAACAGCCTGCATTCGTGTATCGGGATTCCTGTCTTTAAGAGACTGGTTGATGAGCGCCTCAGCCCGGTCGTGTACGGAGGGTTCGGGTGCTTGTCCAAACACGAGGTACAGCGGCAGGAGCAAGAATACACCCGACCAGCGGAGAGAAGTCAAAGACCGGAGAATTGCCATGGTTTACAGTACAGCAGCACAAATGACCGGTTCGTCGACAGGGGAGAACCGCATCATGCAACGCTCACTGCGTTCGGAGATTCAACGTCTCCGACTCGCCGGCCTGTTCGACTTGCGCGCCAGGGATAGCGAAGTGTTTCAAGGTCTCCACCAATGGGGCAAGCGACCGCCTTTGACTGATAAAACAATTGCGAGGGAGAGTTCTGATCAGAGCAGCGGCAGGATGGGGCTTACCCGGATAACCGGGTCTACTGTGCCCTGTTTTGACCCGGTACGGAAGGCAGCGCGAGATAGGCCTGACTGCAGTTGCACAGTTTCGCTTTTGGAACGTAAATTGCACTGGAGGGAGTATGATATCGCCTAAGTTACGCGTCTATGCTGTTTTTTGCCTGCTTGCTTCCACACTGGCGGCGCGTTCGCCGGGAGATCCACTGCGCCCCGGCCGCAGCTCCTTCTCCCGCCAGCAGGAAATCGACTTGGGACAGGAGGCAGCACAGAAAGTTCGCGCGGAACATCCACCCCTCCAGAATGCCGTTATCCAGCGCTACGTGCAGACTTTGGGCGCTCGTCTGGCCGATACGCCGGAAGCTCGCCAGAGCGAGTTTCCCTTCACCTTCACCGTGATTGCGGAGCCATCGGTAAACGCGTTCGCCCTCCCGGGCGGGCCGATGTTTATCCATTCAGGCCTTATTCAGAGTGTCGACAACGAAGCGCAACTTGCCGGAGTGATGGCCCATGAGATGTCGCACGTCATCCTGCGCCACGGTACGCAACAAGCGTCGAAATCCAATATGCTTTCGCTCCCGGCCGCGTTAGCAGGAGCGATCCTCGGCGGCCGCAATTCGATGCTCGGACAACTCGCGAGCGTGGGTATCGGACTCGGGGCGAACTCTCTTCTTTTAAAGTATTCCCGCGAGGCGGAAAGCGAAGCTGATGCCCTCGGAACTCACTTGATGGCGGCTTCGGGATGGGATCCCGCCGAACTCGCGAAGTTCTTCGTGAAGCTTGAAAGCAGCGGAGGCTCGCGAGGCCCGCAATTCCTCTCGGACCATCCGAACCCGGGAAACCGCGAAGCGGCGATCGCGGCGGAGGCTCAGACTCTGCCCCGAAGGAATTACGGATTTGAAACCGGTCTCTTCCGCCAGGCCCAAAACCAGCTGGGCTCTTCTGCTTCCACCGCAGTTTCCCGAGGACCGGTTAATTCATACCGTGGAGGCATGCAGGCCCCCGCGCAAGACACCACGGACAGGTTCCTCGTTTTCCGGGGTAATTCATTTCAGGTCGAATACCCTTCGACGTGGCAGGTTTTCGGCAACCAGGACAGCACGTCCGTGACGATAGCGCCAAGATCGGGCGTCGTGCGGGCTCCCAACGGAGGATCTCAGATCGCCCTCGGGGCCATCGTGAACTATTTTTATCCGGAAGGCAACCAGCTAAACCTTCCCGGCGACACTCGTGATCTGATCCACCACCTGGAGCAGCTGAATACGAATTTGCGTCCAGTGGGTTCTCAAAAGCAGATCCAGGTGAAAGGCCACCCGGCCCTGGTAACCATGCTGCAAAGCGACTCACCTTTCGGCGGAGTTGAGCAGGATGGCCTGTTGACAGTTCAAACAAGCGAGGGCATCTTCTATATGATGCTGATCGCGCCCCAGAACCAGTTCAGGAATTCCCAACAAACGTTTGAGCGGATGATTTCCAGTCTGCAACTGAACTAGTGCTGTGACCCCGTAAAAAGGGGATTTTTTTGTAGCCGAAGGTACGCTTGGCGACCCGACGCATGAATGTCCAGTTGATTCGGGTTTCTAATCGGTTTACGGATCGATTCCATGCCCGGACTTCTATTCCCGGCATGTCGCAGAGAAGCGCCATTGAAGAACCGCCACAGCCGGCGTGACAGCATGCGGTGGTAATTGCCTTTTCGGAGTGGCGGTTGAGTCGGTCAGGATGGTGCAACCGCCACTTGGAAGCTATCGCTAATTAGTTTCGGTTCAGCGGCCGGGACACGGGCTTGACGGCCCGATCGCGACGCTCAGTTTTTCAAGAGTCGGATCGGGCTGCCGGGAGCCCCGAGGCATCGCAGCGGGAAATGTTACTCTCCCACTCCTTTACTTGCCAGCTTTGCCTTTTGCGCCCCAATACCCGGAGCCGACAGTGGGCTCAGGAGCAGATCGAGATTCTAAGTGAACCTGACAGTCTTGCGCTGACCGCAGCCGACCTGAGAGCTGCGACAGGGCAGGCACAGTATTTCACGTGAGAGGGGCAGGATCGAAAGCTGCTTATTTTTTTACATCGTAGCGATCAAGCATCATCACCTTGTCCCAGACCCTTGCGAAATCATTGGCAAAGCGTCGCTCACCGTCGCTGCTTGCATAGACCTCGGAGACCGAGCGGAGCTGCTGATTCGATCCGAAGATGAGGTCACTCCGAGTCGCGGTGAATTTGGTATCGCCCGTGTCGCGGGTATTGATGGTGAAGGTCATCCCCTTCTCATCTGCCTTGCGCCATTCGTAGTCCATGCTCGTGATGTGCCTGAAGTAATCATTTGACAGGACGCCGATCCGATCGGTAAAAACGCCATGCTTCGACCCATCATAGTTAGCTCCGAGGACGCGCAGCCCGCCGACCAGTGCCACCCACTCGGGCGCGGTGAGGTTAAGCAGATTTGCCTTGTCGAGGAACAACTCCTCCGGCGAAACTCCAAGGGAGATCTCCTGAAAGTCCTCAACGGCGTAGTTTCGGAAGCCGTCAACGATTGGCTTGAGCCAATTGAACATTTCTTCATCGGTCAACTCCTGCGTCGTGTCGACACGGCCGGGCGTGTAGGGAACAGTGACGTTGTGGCCAGCGTCCGCCAGAGCCTTCTCCACCGCAGCGCACCCTCCGAGCACGATGAGGTCAGCGAGAGAGACCTGTTTACCGCCCGCCTTACCGTTGAAATCCGCTGCAACTTTGCGCAGTGCCTCGACGACGGGGACGGTGCGATGGTTTACCGTCCAGTCCTTCTGCGGCGCGAGCGCAAGGCGACCTCCGTTGGCACCGCCACGCTTGTCGCTGCCGCGATACGTCGCCGCTGCCGAGAACCCGGTAAAGGCGAGATCGGAGACGGATTGTCCAGTAGCCATGATGGCCTGCTTGAGCGAAGCGATGTCGTCTTGATCAATCAGTTCATAGTTCCGCGCGGGTATCGGATCCTGCCATAGCAGGTCGTTCTCAATAGTCGCTTCCGGTCCGAGATAACGCTCCTTCGGCCCCATGTCGCGATGCGTCAGCTTGTACCACGCCTTGGAAAAAGCGAGTGTGAAGGCGTCGAAATCATTGAGGAACTTTTCGCAGACCTTGCGATATTCAGGATCTGTCTTCAGGGCGATGTCGCTCGTCATCATCATCAGGGGGTTCATCTGACCCTTGATATGTGCATCCGGCGTCTTGGGGGCATCCGCCGCGGAGGGCGTCCACTGCAACGCGCCCGCAGGGCTCCTGGTCTGTACCCACTCGAACTTGAACAGGTTTTCGAGATAGCTGTTGTCCCAGGTGGTGGGATTCGGCGTCCAGCTTCCCTCAATCCCGTTGGTCATCGTGTATTGGGCAAAGCCGGTACCTTCCGGATTCTGCCAGCCGAGGCCCATCGCTTCAATCGGTGCGATCTCTGGCGGCGGGCCCACCTCGGCAGCACTAACCATGCCGTGACTCTTGCCAAAGGCATGCCCGCCGGCGATCAGCGCAACGGTCTCTTCGTCGTTCATCGCCATTCGCGAGAACGTGATACGAATGTCGCGCGCGGAACCGAGCGGATCGCCGTTGGAGTAAGGCCCCTCCGGATTGACGTAGATCAATGCCTGGTGTGACGCCGCGAGTGGGTTTTCAAGATCGTAATCCGCATCGCCGTTCTTTCCGCGCCACCGCTTGTCTCGCCTCACCATGCTGTCGGATGATTTGACGTCCTTTGGATCCCAAACCTCAGGGCCCCAGTACGTAAGATTATCCGCTTCCCAGGCGTCAAGACGTCCGCCGCCAAAGCCATACGTCGGAAATCCCATAATCTCGAGGGCGCAGTTGCCCGTCAGAATCATCAAATCGCCCCAGGAAAGCCCGGAACCGTACTTTTGCTTGATTGGCCACAAGAGACGGCGAGACTTATCGGTGTTGCCGTTATCCCACCAGCTATTGATCGGCGCAAACCGCTGCAGGGCTTCACCCGCACCACCGCGACCATCGGCGATTCGGTATGTTCCTGCTGCGTGCCACGCCATGCGGACCATCTGCGGACCGTAGTTGCCATAATCCGACGGCCACCATGCTACTGAAGTCGTCAGGAAGGTCTTGATGTCCTGCTTGAGCGCATGGAAGTCGAGCTTCCCGAACTCGGCTTTGTAATCGAACTCACCGCCCAGTGGGTCGGCCTGTGGGCCATTCTGGTGAAGGAGTTCGACCTTCAGGCGATTGGGGTACCAATCTGAAAGCGCCGGCGGCGTCCCGAGTGCACCACCGATCCGGTCGCCGCCGAAGGGGCACTTGCCCTTCATGGCGAAAGTTTGGGTGTTGACGTTCGCGTCTTTGTTGAGGAGTCCTGTCTGATCCAAAATAATTCTCCCTGTGAATTAGCCTGTATGAGCCGACAACTACGCCGCGGGATACGGGTGGCGAACTGGACTGGCCCCATGTGCTGGGGGAGTTAGGCCACTGTTGACCGTTCGCTGAGAATCCCTCGACCTAAACCACCACGATAGCGCAAGCTGGCATCAGTTGGCGCAGGGTTGTGGTGTTGTGGTGGACAGTTTCTCCTTCGCGTTGACCGGTTCCGGAACCGGAGACCCGGGGAAACGGCCTTCGGTAAAGCCGGAGGTGGGCAACGCCGGCGCGCCAAGTCGAGCCTTGAAAAGAACAGAGACGGGGGAAAGCCCCGAATGGCTGCCAGTTGCGTAATTCAGTTGTGGAGGAGGCGTGAACTAAAAGGCGGTAAAGAGTTGAAGGAAAGCAGTTTGGCTCCGCAAGCGCTACACGAAGGAAATTCCGAGATTTAGGCGCGCGGGAGACGCCGGGAAAAGCCACTTTTTCAGCACGTTCCGGCAAAACATCTCCGTTGACTTCCGGTGCGGGTGATCGATCCGTTTCTGGCAGCCGTCTTCGAAACTACATCAAAGTAATCTTATGTTGTCCCCGAAAGCCCCGCTGTCGGGTTACGTCACCCCTGGGAATTTGCATCCGCCTGACGCCGCGAAACAGATTGGACGGCGGTTGGGCTCTTGGAATACGAAACCAACTAACTAATACCCTGTCGGCTGCGCGGTAAAGACGGGAAAGGAGAATCCCGATGGCAACGGAGGGCGTCCCGCGCGGCTCTTGCAGACGTGGACTTATCCTTTTCAAGAAGTTGCCCTTTCCGAACGCGTGACTTTGCGTTTCAGGGCGGAAGTGTACAACCTCAACCGGGCGAATCTGGGCACGCGGAAAGCGTCCGCTTTTTCCGGTATTGTCATCATGCCACCAGCGGGACTGATTACGACGTTGGCTATCCGAACTCGGCGTCGCCTTCGAACAGACCGCCAAACGCCGCATCCAACGCCCGCTGCTCCGAAGTGTGCAGTGGTAACCTAGGGCACGAATGACAGCCGAGGTGGCTTTTGTCGTGCCCCGTGGCGTGCCGGGTGCCGGTTTGTGTGTCGTGCCTCTCTTTCTTCGAACGAAGCGATCATGAGGAGCCCGCGAATCTCAATTTCCCGGTGGGCTGAAATGGTGTCGTTCCTGGCACCAATTCCGGTATTCCTGTTGCTGATTCACGCCCAGATTGCAGCACGCAGCACCTTTCCTGTCTTCACCGATATCACCAAACGCAGCAACATAACTTTTCTCCACCAGTCCAGCCCAACATCCCATAAGTACCTTCCGGAGACCATGAGCGGTGGCGTCGCCCTGCTCGATTACGATGGCGACGGATTGCTTGATATCTTCTTCGTGAACGGCGCGGCCCTGCATGATCCTATGCAGGCCGGCCAGCGGCCCGACAAGAGTTCGTCGCGCTTCTGGAATCGTATGTATCGCAACAACGGCGACGGCACCTTCACCGACGTGACGGAGAAAACGGGGCTTATCGGCCATGGTTTCGGCATGGGCGTCGCAGCTGCGGATTACGACAACGATGGCCGCACAGACATCTATGTCACCAGTGTCAACGGGGGTGCGCTCTATCACAACAACGGCGACGGCACCTTCGCGGAGGTGACCTCAGAAGCCGGGGTCAGCGGCGCAGGCTGGCAGGCCGGTGCCCTCTTCTTCGATTACGACAACGATGGCCTGCCCGATCTGATGGTGACCCGTTATCTCGATTGGGATTTCTCCATGGACACGTACTGCGGCCTGCGCCAGCCAGGAGGCCGGATGTATTGCCATCCCGATCAGTTCCCGCCAGTTTCCCACCTGCTATTCCACAACGAAGGCCACGGTCGTTTTAAAGATGTTTCCGTGGCATCGGGCATCGCGGGCTTCAAAGGCAAAGGCCTGGGTATCGCCATGGAAGACTACGACCGGGACGGCTGGCCCGATATTCTGGTCGCCAACGACTCGGCTCCTCAGCAGCTTTTTCATAACCGGAAAGACGGGACTTTTGAAGATGTCGGCCTCGCCACAGGGATTGCCTACGACTCCGACGGCCACACCTTCGCGGGCATGGGCGCCGACTTCGCCGACTACGACAACGACGGCTGGCCCGACATCTTCGTGAATGCGCTGGGCACGCAGCGCTATGCGCTCTTCAGGAATGTGAAAGGCGTTTTCGACTACGTCTCGGATTCCACCGGCATCGGTGCAGCCAGTATGCTCCATTCCGGCTGGGGCGCGAAATTCACAGACTTCGATAACGATGGCTGGAAGGATCTTTTCGTTGCGCAGGGTCACGTGATGGACAACGTCGAACTCACGCAGCCCAATCTGCGGTACCGCGAAGCTCCTCTCCTGCTGCGCAATCAGGCCGGCAAATTTACAGATGTCACTGCTTCCGCCGGCCCGGCCCTCCGCAACGAAATGCCCGCGCGCGGGGTTGCCTTTGGAGACCTGAATAACGACGGGTGGATTGACATGGTGATCAATGTAAATAACGGTCGGCCGGTCATCCTCAAAAACAACGGAGTGCCCGGCAACCACTGGCTGACAGTCGCCACCACCGGTACAACCAGCAACCGCGACGGCACAGGAACACGCATTCATATCGTGACGGAATCGGGTCCGGAACAGTACGCCATGGTGACCGCAGGCTCCAGTTATCTTTCTTCAAACGATAAGCGTGTCCACTTCGGCCTGGGGCGTAATCGCGAAGTGAAACGGCTGGAACTCCGCTGGCCGAGTGGCAAGATGCAGCGGCTGGAACATGTTGCCGCCGACCGTATTCTTCAGGTACGCGAACCCTGATTATCGGCGCTTTATGTTACTCAGTATTTCGAGCGCTTTTTGAATTTCCGGATCCCCAGGCAAATCCACCAGCGCCTCACGCAAACTACTGTCACAATCGGCAAACTTCCCCGCCTGACACTCCGTCAGCCCCAGGTTCTTACGCAACTTAGGCAGAGATGAGCATCCCGCGCAAACCTCAATGGCCTCCCGCATGTGCGAAAGTGCTTTTTCCCAGTCATGCTGTCGGGCCGCCGTGATTCCGGCATTGCTGAGCGTCTCAGCCCGTTCCACCAGTCCCTTCCGCTCCTGCACTGACTTTAGCTTCGCCTGGTATTGCGCCGCCAGCTCAGGGTCCGTCTTCTGGTACGCACGCATCAGACTGTAGAGCGCCTGGGTACTGCCGGGATTTAATTCCAGCGACTTGTTCCACGCGGCTGCAGCTTCTTTCGTTCGGCCCAGGCCCAGCAGCGCCTGCCCCAGCAGATAAGCCGCCTCAGGGTTACGCGGCTCGAGTTCCAGCGTCTTCCGCAAAGACTCAGTGGCCGCCGCATTCTTTCCCGCTTCGCGTTCCGCCAGACCAAGCCGGTAGTAACCATCCGCAAAACCGGGTTCCAGCCGGCACGCTTCCCGCAGTTCGGGGATCGCTTCATCAAACCGCTTCAGTTCCCCTAACAACCTGCCTTTGTTGTAATGTGGAGCAGCCGACTGCGGGGCAAGCCGGGTGGACTCCGTAAATTCTGTCAGCGCCGCCTCCGTTTCGTGGCGATCGGCAAGGGCAATCCCCAGATTGAGATGCGCCTCGGCGGATGTCGGATCAAACGAAACCACTTTGCGGAATATCTCGATAGCGGAGGCATCACCACTGCGGCCCTGAATCATGCCCAGCGCCGTCAGAGCCTTGACGTTGCCGGAGTCTTTATCCAGCGCTTTCTCCAGTTCCTGCCGCGCCGGTACGAAGTCGCCGCGCCCCGCCAGAATCAGCGCCAGGTTCACCCTCGCCTGGCTGTAATCCGCACTGTTTTCGATCGCTTGCCGGAACAGAGCCTCGGCGCGTTTCTGGTCCCCGAGCTGACCATAGAGAACGCCGAGATTGTTCTGGCATTCCGCGCACTGGGGATCCTTCGCCATCGCAATCGTGAATTCGCGCTCGGCCTCTTTATTGTGGGCCTGCGCCATGTAAAGCAGTCCAAGTTGGTTGCGCGCGGCGGCGAAGTCCGGGTCAAGGCTGACGGACTTTTGCAGCGATGTCGCAGCCTCCGCAACGTCGCGAAGTCTCTGCTGCGCGAGCGCCAGGTTGTACCAGGTTTTCGCGTTACCTGCATCGGATTGCAACGCTTCCCGGTATCCCGCCACTGCGGCCTTCGCATCGCCCTCGATCAGCGCCTTATTGGCGCGACCGGCAGCCATCGCGGCAATATTACCCAATTGATCCTGTTTCTTCCGCTGTTCGAATTCTGCGAGTTGCTGACGTGCGGCATCACTCTGCCCGAGTTTGCGCAGCACGCCTGCCAACTGGAACTGCGCTTCCTGCGAATCCGGCTCCAGTTCCCGTGCCTTTTCAAGGTGGTGCCGCGCCTCCTCAAACCGCTCAAGCCTTGCCAAAACGAAGCCATACGTATACTGTGCCTGATAGTGCTCTGGATTGATTTCGGTCGCGACCTTCAGATCTTCTGCCGCCTTCCCATACTCTGCCAGGCCACGATAAACCATGCCGCGAAGAGCACGCGCTTCAGGGTCTGAAGGTGTGGAGGCCACTACCTGGTTCAGCGGTGCAAGCGCGTCCTGCTGACGGTCGAGGGCCAGCAGTGACTTCGCCAGAGACAGCCGGGCCGGAAGATTCGACACATCCAGTCCGATGGCTTTTTCAAAGTATTCGATCGCCTCGTTATAAAGCTTCTGTCGGGCCAACAGCGTACCGAGGCCAGCCTGAACCTGTGCGGACCGAGGCTGTGCCGCAGCCGTCTTCCGCAGCAGTGCGACAGCATCGGCCTGGTTGTTATTGGCGTAGAGCGCCTCCGCCAGGTTCACCAAATGACCCACGTCATAGGGCTCAAGCGCCGAAGCCTCACGCAGGCTTGCAATCGCGGCAGTATATCGCTTTTGTTCGATCAGGTTGGCGCCCAGATAGTGCAGGGCCGATGCCGACTTCGTCTCCACCTTCACCGCCGCCCGGAATTGCAGTTCGGCTCCCGGAAGATCGCCCAGGTCCTGACGCACGGCCCCCAGTGCGAGACGGGCCTTCACCGACTCCGGCATCTGACTAACCGCTACCTCCAGTTCGGTCGCGGCGCGCTGCAACTGGTGATCCTCAAAGAGCGCAAGTCCCAGGTTGTAACGGGCGTCCTTCGAACGGGGATCGGCCCTGAGCGCACCTTCAAACAGGCCGATGGCACAACGCGTGTTTCCATGTTTCGCGAACCACGCACCAGCCTCGTTGTTCCATGCCGCAGAAGACGGTGCCGCACTGGAAGACACCGCTTCCCTGGGCACGCTGCAGGTCAAAGCTGTCTGCGCAAAAAGCATGCCGGCTGTACCTGCGAACCAGGCCAGCCGGCAAACTCCGGTCAATGTAAGGTACTTCGGCACACTTCCCGAATCATCTCATAGGTTTTGTCTGACAGTTGTGCCCGATCAGAACTTGATCTTCACACCCAGTTGCAGTGTCCTCTCCGAGTTCGCCGTACCGGTAATTTTGCCGAAATTCACGTTGAGCAGGTTCCCGTTCGGTGTGCCCAAAATCGCCGTATTCGGCAGATTGAAGGCTTCCGCCCGGAACTCGAGAGCTCTTGATTCAAGGAACCGGAATTCCCGGAACACAGACATATCCACATTCCAGAATGCCGCAGTCCGCAGCGCAAACCGACCGAGGTTCCCAAACGTGTAAGCCGCCGGCGCCGCAAACGCGGCCTTGTTAAACCACTGATCTCTGTTGGGATTCGGGTTATTAGGATTCCCCACCAGATTAGGCCGCAGATACCCTGTGTTGCCGGTATTCGCGCTATCGCCGGGGACCGACAGGTTATAAGGCTGACCGGACCGACCGCTTCCGATCGCATTCACCTGCCACCCGCCAAGCAGGTAGTCCGTCACGCGCTTACCCGTTGCAAACTTCTTACCAGTCCCAAAAGGCAGTTCATAAAGTGTATTGACGGTCAGCACATGAGTCAGATCGAAGCCCGAAACACTGCGGTCGTTATTGAAGTGATAGGGGTCCTGAACCGACTGGCCTTCCACACCGTACCAGCCGGAAGAGCCGATATCAATCGATTTCGACCACGTATAAGCAACCTGATAGGCCAGGCCTCTGTTAAAGCGTTTATTCAGACTAAACTGCAGCGCGTTGTAATTGCCGCGACCCCAGCTCCGGTCGTAGTAAGTCGGGTGAATGTAGGGGTAAGGCTGCCGCAGGGTCGGGTTACCCGGTCCCGGCGTCAGAGCGACGTTGTAGTAACCGCCCAAATCCAGTCGTCGGCTGCCCGAACCCACATAGTCGAGGCCGATTGTCGTCGAGTCATTCAGCTGTTTCGCCACTCCGAAGTTCCACTGCATCGAGTAAGGGTTCTTCGCATACGGATCCATGTACCACTGGACCTGATCGAACGGCGTTGCCGCCGGGAACGCCCCGCCGCCGGTTGCAAACGGATTCCGCCCGTTCACCACAGGTGTTGGCGTTCCGGCCACCGGCGCATTCAGGTTATTTGCGAGTTGCTGGCCAATATCCGGCCAGGTGCCTTCATAGTTTTGCGAGGTCTGGGTCACTGCTGCCCAGTTGTCATAGTAGACTCCGAAACCGGCGCGTACGGCGGTTGTGGAATTTACCTTATATGCAAGACCCAGGCGCGGTCCAAAATTTGTCGTGGTGTCGTGGTAAATCTTGCCCGTCGGCGAAATCACTACATGCGCGGGCAGCGTGCCATCGCCCGGAATACAGGGTGCGTGTCCGCGGTCTTTACACGACGGCGTCTTTTGCTGAATCACATAAGTCCCATCGTTGAAATTGATGGAACCGGTCTCAATGCCGCCATTGATGCCGACCGTGTCCGGTTGGCCGTAGGGAGGAATGAAGGTACGGTCATAACGAATTCCGATGTTGGCCGTCAGACGCGAGTTGACCTTCCAGGAGTCCTGGAAGTAGAAGCCCATCACGCCGCCCAGTCGCGTCGTCTCATGCACGTTGCGGCGACCCGCACTGTCCGGCACATTCAGCAGGAACGAGGCAATCGCATTGCCCGGATTGACATTGGGTGCCGACGGATCGTTGGTTTGCTGCAATGCGAACCCGGAATTGGCGCTGTTATAGAGCGATTCAAACGTGCTGCTGCTGAATTCGCCGCCAAAGCGGAATGTATGGTTCCCCACTATCTTTGAAACGTTTGCTTTCCACTGATGAACGTTGGTTTCATTCGGGTTGAGTGATTTGGCGATACCGGGAATCCCGTTGTATCCTGCGATTCCGGTCGATGGCAGCAGGCTGACACCACCAATGAAACTTCCCGCGAAGTTCTTGTCATATCCCAGAGCGTCAATCGTGCTCTGAGTCAGATTAGGATAAACGGTGGAACTGTTGGTTTCCTGATGCGACCTGCCGTACTGCGTCTGAAGAATCAAGGTCGGGCTGAAAGCATGAACCCAGCTGGCGCCGAAGTTCTGGCCGGGGTTGTCGGTAATCCTGTTGGTCACTGTGGGCAGGCCGCCGCTGCCGGAGGTGTCGTAATAGATAGCACTGTATCGGAACCAGAAATTGTCCTTCGCTCCCAGAGCCTGATCGATGCGGGCCGAATACTCCTTCTGGTGCTGCACGAAGGGCGTCGGATCAAGGGCATTGTTATCGCCTACACCCGTATTGTAAAGCGCCGGACGAATGCTCTTAAAGAAATTGACCAGCCTTGTGTCGATAAGGTTCGCCGGAATAACGTTGCCTGGGAAGGGATCACGAATAAATCCGCCAGGTTTGGCGGGGTCTGGTCGGGTAGTGAACGGGTTGTAGGCCTGGGCCTGCCCTGCAAGGTTCCCGCTGAACTCGGCGTCGGTCGGAAGATGTATGAACGAGTTGGCCGCACGCGTATATTCGAAGCCTTCATAGGCACCGTAGAAGAAGGTCTTGTTCTTTCCGTTATACAGTTTCGGGATCCACACAGGACCGCCGCCGGCGACACCAAACTGGTTCTGCCGGAAGACGCTGGGGTTCGCGAGGAACGTGTTGCGTGCGTTAAATTCGTTGTTGCGCAGGAATTCCCATGCCGATCCATGCAGTTCGTTGGTACCCGACTTTGTCGCCACATTGATCACACCGCCCAGCACGCCCCCGAATTCCGCCAGATCGTTGTGCGAGTTGACCTTGAACTCACTGATGGCATCGATAATCGGCGGCACCGCGTAGGTGCTCGAAAATGCGCCCTGGTTGTTGAGGCCGTCCGTGAGGAAGAAATTGCTGCGGTTGGTCTGACCGTTGATTGCAGGGAACGAGAATTGCGTTCCCGAGGCGACGTTGCCGAATCCGCCGGCGTTCTGGGAGACGCTGATCGGGGCTACGCCCGGAGTCAGCGAAAGCAACTGCGTGAAGTTACGACCGTTCAGAGGAAGATCCACTACCTGCTTCTCTGCGATTACCGTGCCCAGTTCCGACGTGGCGGCCTGAAGCAGTTCGCCATATGCTTCGACCGTGACCGTCTGCTGTACTGCGCCAATCTGTAACGCGAGGTCGATCGTCGCGGTCTGATTGACTGCAAGGCTCAGTTCCGGCAGCTTCGATGTCTGAAAGCCCGCCGACGAAACTTCGAGCGAGTACCGACCGGGGCTGACGTTGAGGAATGTGTAATTGCCGGATGTATTCGACTCGGCACGGGTTTCAATGGATGTGTCGAGGTTATGCAGTAAGACTCTCGCTCCCGCCACCACCCCGCTGCTGGAGTCGTGAATGGCACCGGTAATGGTTGCGCTGGAAAGCTGTGCTAAAGCCGGACTTGAAAATTGAGTTGAGAAGATGAGCAGCAAAGCGCCCATAGCCAACCGATAAGAGATATTTCTTTCTGTCTGCGCAAACGCTGCGCCTGTGTTAGATCGTGTCATGGTCGGCCCCCTCGGTTCGACAAAGCGATTGCCCCAGTATATTTTCCCGGCCAGCCGGAGTCAAGCACATTTTCCGTTTACTTTAACGTGACAGTACATGTTTATACCAGGGACTTGTTTTTGGCCTTTTGCAGCACAGAGCCGCTCTGCCTGCGACTGCTCTGCCTGCGATAAGATGGCCCCGTGCCACAACTCTTCGGTCGCGCGCTTCTCCCGCTTGTCTTGCTGGGGCAGGCGTGGGCCGAACAACCGGTAAGCCGAAATACCGCTCCGGGAGTAGCCTACACAGGTTCGGGAGCCTGCGCAGGGTGCCACAAAGGCATCTATGACAACTTCAGCAGGTCTTCCATGGGACGGTCCGTCACTCCGGCTACGTCTTCCGGCTTCATATTACCGGTAGCCAAGGAGATCCCGGCCCTCAACCGCCGTCTTGCAGTTTTTGGAAAGGACGGACAGATTTTCCAGTCGGAGACACAGTCAGCCGCCGGAACTACCGTTTTCACCAGTGAGCATCCACTCGCCTGGGCCATCGGGTCCGGCGAAAACGGCATCACCTGGGCGGTGCAGCGCGGCGGCTATCTGTTCGAGGCACCCCTGTCCTACTATGCCAAGACCCGCGCCTGGGATTTGTCACCCGGCTACCAGACCGCCGACGAGGGCTTCAGCCGCCCCATCGGCAGCGACTGCCTGGTCTGTCACACGGGCCGCGCGCAGCCGGTCGCCGGCAGAAATGGCATGTATGCCGATCCGCCTTTCGCGGAGGCTGCCATTGGATGCGAAAACTGTCATGGCCCCGGCCAGCTTCACATTCAGGAGCGAGGCCGCGGCACCGTCCGGTTGCCGGATTCATCCATCGTGAATCCTGCCCGGTTGCCGTCCCGCCTCGCCGAGGACATTTGCATGATGTGTCACCAGGCCGGGCAGTCGAGAGTCCTGCTGCCAGGTAAACAGTACAGCAGCTTCCGGCCTAGCCTCCCTCTGCTGCGCACGGTTGCGATTGCGGAAGTGGCGGGCACGAAAAAAGACTCGGCCCTTCTCGAACATCATGACTCAATGCAACTCAGCCGTTGCTTTGAGGCAAGCCAGGGAAAACTGGCCTGCCTGACCTGTCACAACCCGCATCAGCAGCCGGATGCCGCAACCGCCCCCGAATTCTTCCGCGCAAAGTGCCTCACCTGCCACACCTTGGCCAGTTGCCGCCTGAATCTGTCGGCACGCAGAGCCTCGTCCCCACCGGATAACTGCATCGCCTGTCATATGCCGCGACGCGACGTCGGCAAGGTCGCCCACTCCGCCCTCACCGATCACAGAATCCCCGCGCGGCCCGGTCAGCCTTCGTCGCGAACCCTGCCCCCGACTGGAGACATTCCCGGCGTAAGAGTGCTCAACGCCAGACCCGGCGAGCCCGAACTGCCTCTCATCACCCGCCTCGAAATTCTTGGCACCCTGCGCGATCGGGATCCACAACTGACTTCCGCCTACACTGCGGTGCTCGACGAAGCGGCGCGCGAAATACCCGGTGACCCTCTTGTGCTCGCTATACGGGGGCGGCAGTCTCTCGGCAGCAATAGTCCGGACGCCATCCCGCTGCTGACAGAAGCGGAAAACGCGGAGACGAAGAAGAACGGCTCGGCCCGCATTTCCACGTATCTCGACTTAGGCGATGCGCTCCTGCAGGCCGGGCGCGCCGCCGATTCAGCAGCCGCTCTGGAGCGGGGCCAGGCCGCCCACCCCTGGTCAAAGGATCTCCGCAAGCGACTCGTTCTCGCCTGGATCCGTCATAAAGATTATGCGAAAGCGGGGACTGCGCTTCAACGCTACGTAGCGGACTTCCCGGAAGACTCCTTTATGCGTACTCTACTGCATCAGGTGGTCACTGGAAAGTGACCCTGCGCTGCGTGCTCGCGGTTCTGCTCACCCTTACCCCGGCGGTCGCGCAGGATATCGACTCAGCGAACTTCGGTCGAAAGGCCGCACCTTCATTAACCGATAACGCCGAATCGAAGTCCGAGCGCGATGCCTTTCGGGCACTCTTCAGCGCGAAACAGCCGCAACAGAAGAAATCACTGGCGCTGGATTTTGCCACCCGGTTTCCGGCCTCCTGGCTGCTGGCAACCGCCTGGCAGATGGCCGCCGCCGCCTGTGTCGATCTCGAAGACAACGCCTGCGTCATGGAGTACGCCCGCCAGTCCATCGAACTGCGGCCCGAAAATCCGCTGCTTCTGATTGCGCTCGCCCGCGCCGAACTCATAGGCGGCCAGGCTGCACGGGCGAAATCTGATGCCCGTGATGCACTCCTGTGGCTCTCCGTGCTCGCCGGTCCGTCGGGCGTACCTCCCGCGGCCTGGGACAAAACGCGCCGCAGCCTGGAAGAATACACGCGCCGCATCGCCGGAGCCGGCCCGCCACAACTCCCCCCGGCACAAGATCAAAGAAAAGCGGACTTCGCGGGTTCCGAATCCTGCCGCTCCTGCCATCAAGCAGTGTTCGAGTCCTGGCAACAGACCGGCATGGCGAAAATGCTGCGCCCCCGCCAGGAAGCCAGCCTGCTCGCCGATTTTGCCCGCACCATCGAGATCGGCGAAGCACGCATCGGCGGCGCCAGCCAGCCCTGGTTTGAAATCAGAACTCCCGACAAGTCCTGGAAACGCTACTCCGTCGACTATGCCATCGGCTCCAAATGGCAGCAGGCTTACGCCACCAGCCTCCCCGACGGCCGCCTGTTCGTCTTCCCGCTCCAGTTCAATGCCCTCTCCAAAAAATGGCTGAATTACTGGCAGATCATAGACCCGCCCGGCAGTGAGCGCGCACGCGTCAGCCATTTCCCGGACCTTTCTGAAACCACCAGCTACCAGCGCAACTGCGCCGTCTGCCACACCAGTCAGTTACACCTCAGACAGCAGGGCGATGCGACCATGGAACGCGCCGCCTTCCGGGAGCCCGGAGTCAATTGCGAGATGTGTCACGGCGCGTCAGCGCGTCATGCAGCGGAGATGAAATCCGGCAAGCCCTCCCCGCACGCGGCCGCCGAACCGCCGTTTCGTTTTGCGAGCCTGGACCATGTAGATGCCACGCTGATCTGCGGACAATGCCACCGGCAATCCGCCCTGCGCAACCTCGGGCCTTCG
Organism: Bryobacterales bacterium; assembly: GCA_038319515.1. GTDB lineage: Bacteria > Acidobacteriota > Terriglobia > Bryobacterales > Bryobacteraceae > BOG-234. The sequence goes on along the minus strand of JBBQDH010000009.1, from coordinate 21,128 downwards.
GGCGAGATGAACTTCACCCCGGACAGCCCGTTTTTCGCCCGCCTGCTCAGCGACATGGCTGCGGAACTCAGCCCCCGCGCGGTCTACAAAGATGGCCGCTTGCGCGAAACCACTTTTATCGGCGAAGCCTTCATGCGCTCCGCCTGCTTTCTGCGAGGCCAGGCCCAATGCGCCAGTTGCCACAACCCGCATCCCGCCAACGCACAGTCGAACCCGGTATCCCTCAAGTTTTCCCAGGATCCCGACAGAATGTGCCTGCAATGTCACCAGAAACTCGCGGAATCGATTCCTTTACACACTCGCCATGCCCAACAATCGGCAGGCAGCCGCTGCACCGCCTGCCATATGCCGCCAATCATGAATGCCCTCTCGTTCCGCGCCGCGTCGCATCAGATTTCGGATATCCCAAGCGCCGGCCTCGTGGCCCGTTTCGGCGCCGAACAAAGCCCCAATGCCTGCCTGCTCTGCCACCGCGATAAGGCTGCGAACTGGCTGAAAGAACAACTGGCTCAATATCGCCGGGAACCATAGAAAACGCGTGATAACATCGGATTTTGTGAGTCAAGAATCGAAGTTGCTGAGTAAAAAATGTTGAACAGACGCCGCTTCGCGGGCCTTCTCGCCTTACCCGCCCTGAATGCCCTCCCTGTCTTAGATGCCCAGGGCGTTTCCACACGCAACGTGACGCCGGCACCGCGCGGCAAACCTTCCGGTCTGCCTTTCAACGCACATTTTACAGACGTGGCGCACGCCGCCGGTCTGCGTGCGCCGGTCATCATCGGCAACCCCGGCAAGAAATCCTGGATCCTCGAAACCGTAGGCTGTGGCGCGGCCTTCATCGACTACGACAACGACGGCTGGATCGACATCTTTGTCCTCAGCGGCACCACACTCGAAGGCGATGCCACCTCCACCAACCGCCTCTACAAAAACAATCGCGACGGCACCTTTACCGACGTCACCGAAAAGGCCGGCCTTCACCGCACCGGCTGGGTCTCTTCCGTTGCCGTTGGGGATTACAACAACGACGGTTTTGACGATCTCTTCGTCACCTATTTCGGCCAGAACGTCCTCTATCGCAATAACGGCGACGGCACCTTTACCGACGTCACAAAGGAATCAGGCCTGCTGCTGCCTGGCAAACACTGGGGCTCCGGTTGCACCTTCATCGACTATGACCGTGACGGCAAGCTCGATCTCTTCGTCGCCAACTACCTCGAATTCGACTTTTCCGCCCAGTTAGTGAGCAACGATTTCTGCAACTGGAAAGGCGTCCCCGTTATGTGCGGACCCCGTGGCCTGCCGCCCGGCCGCGCCTTCCTCTTTCACAACAATGGCGACGGTACCTTCACTGACGTCAGCGAATCCTCCGGCATTTTGAAGGCCACCGGCAGCTACATGATGACCACCGTCGCCGCCGACTTCGACAACGATGGCTGGCCCGACCTCTACGTCGCGTGCGATTCCACCCCCAGCTTTCTGCTGCGCAACAATCACAACGGAACCTTCACTGACGTCGGCCTCGAATGGGGCGCCGCCCTCAACGAAGACGGCAATGAGCAGGCAGGCATGGGTCTTGGCATCGGCGACTACAACCTCGACGGTAATCTCGACATCCTCAAAACCCATTTCGCAGACGACACCAGCGTCCTCTACCGCAACACCGGCAAACAGTCCTTCGACGATGTCACCGTGCTCTCCGGCCTCGGCGTCGAGACCCGCTTCGTCGGGTGGGGCGCAGGTATGGTGGACCTCGATAACGACGGAAATCCCGATCTGTTCATCGTCACAGGCGGGGTCTATCCGGAGGTGGAAGCAAAGCTGCCGCAATATCCTGTCAAAACGCCTCGTGTCATTTTCCGCAATCTTGGCGGCGGCAAATTCGAAGAACTCATCGAGTCCGCAGGTCCCGCCATCACCGCCGCCCACTGCAGTCGTGGCTGCGCGTTTGGCGATTTCGATAATGATGGCGACATTGACATTCTCATCGTCAACATGAATGAGCCGCCGTCTCTGCTGCGGAATGACGTTACCGGAAACAACCACTGGATCAAAGTTAAGCTCGAAGGCGTGCAGTCGAATCGCGGCGCTGTCGGCGCACGCGTCACAGCACGCTATGCCGGAAGAACCCAGGCCCAGGAAGTTCTCAGCCAGTCCAGCTTCTACTCCGCCAACGATTCCCGCCTGCATTTTGGCTTAGGCACCGCCGACTTCGCGGACCTCGAAATCCGCTGGCCCAACGGCGGAGTGGAGAAGATCCCCCGAGTGGCAGCGAACAGATTAATCTTCGTAAAAGAAGGTGCCGGCATCGTCAAAGAAGACAGGTTCCGTAAAGGCCCTTCGTAATAGGGCTGTCGCGGCAGAGAACACCTCGATGATTCTACTCGCCGGCATACCCATCCCATCCCTTCGCCCGCAACAACTCCTGATATAAGATTGGGTCCGAATACCAATTCATCTCATGAGGGGAAGAATGAAAAAAGTAATCTTGCTGGGTTCCCTGTTTTCAGGGCTTCTCGTCTGGGGACAGTCGTTTACTGCATCCGTGCGTGGTGTCGTCACGGATGCGTCGCACTCCGCTGTTCCCAATGCCAAAATCATCGTTACCGACGTACAACGCAATCGCGATCACGCAGCCGTCTCGGATAATTCCGGGCGCTATGTGATAACGTCCCTGCCGCCAGGCACGTACGCTCTGACGGCGCAGTCTGCGGGTTTTAAAAAATTCTCCCGCAACGCCTTCGAACTTCAGGTTCAGCAGGAGGCCACCGTAAATGTGGAACTCCAGGTCGGTGAAGTCGCCACCACTGTTGAAATTTCTTCCAGCGCACCGCTGATCAACACCACCAGTGCGGATCTTGGCACGGTGGTTAGTAACAGTTCCATCCAGTCGCTGCCGCTTGCCGGACGCGCTCCACTCGCGCTCGTCGCCCTGACTGCGGGAATCAATCCCGTGAACACCAGCGCCGGCGGCCAGTCCAGTACCAATTTTGTCGCCAATGGTGTCCGGAATTCCACCTCTGACGTGCTGCTCGATGGCATGAGTCTCACCAACGTCGAGCAGAACAGCGGCATCACCAATCTCGAATACCAGCCTTCAGTCGACGTCGTGCAGGAATTCAAGGTCCAGACAAACTTCTTCAGCGCGGAGTTCGGCAACACCGGCGGAGCCGTTGTCAACATGATCACCAAGAGCGGCACCAACGCGTTCCATGGTGTCGGCTATGAGTTCGCCCGCAACGCGGCCATGAACGCCAACAGCTGGTTTTCCAACCGTGCCGGTCGTTCTATTCCAGACTTCAAACGCAACGTTTTCGGCGCCACTATCGGTGGCCCTGTCCTGATTCCAAAAGTCTACGACGGCCACAATAAGACCTTCTTCTTCGGCGATTTCGAAGGCACCCGCCAGTCGAACGCCGATACCCGCCTGAGTTCCATCCCGACCCTGCTGGAACGCCAGGGGAATTTCAGCGAGACCCGAGCCGCCAGCGGTGCCCTGATCACCATCTACAACCCCTTCGATACTTACAAGACGGCGGATGGCCGCACCTTACGCCGCCTCTTCGAGGGCAATATGGTCCCCCTTTCCATGCAACACAAGATCGCGCAGAACGCGCTTTCTTACTACCCCAAGCCGACTTCCGAGGGGAACGCTTTTACCCACACCAATAACTTCTTTGGCCAGGGTATCTCGGAATCAGCCGCCAATCAGATGGATGCAAAGCTCGACCACAACATCAATGACAGGCAGCGCTTCACCTCGCGCTACAGCCTGAACTCGGGACACAGCACCCCGCCGAATTTTTTCGGCAACATGGCGGACCCCTATTCCAATGGCGACTCCATGTCGCGGACGCATAATTTCGTCTTCGATTTCACCCGGATTCAGAGCGCCTCCACCGTATTCGAACTCCGCTACGGCGTTCTCCGGCAGCACGCGGTAACGCTCCCCAAGAGCGACGGTTTTAACCCGACCTCGCTGGGCCTGTCTTCCATCTACCTGACCTCCGGCCTCCTGCAATTCCCGGCCTTTCAGTCCGAAGGCTATCAGCAGGTAGGCATGGTTGGTTATGGACGAATCGCGCGCGGTGACGATGTCCAGAGTATTACCGGCAACGTCACGAAGATCTTTAGCGGTCACAGTCTGAAGGTAGGTGCGGAAGCGCGCCTGATGCGACTCAACTACCTCCAGCCGGGCTTTCCCCAGGGAAACTTCAATTTCAACCGTGCCGTTACCAATCAGGATCCAAACAGTAACAATTCCCTGCAGGGTAACGCCATCGCTTCCATGCTTCTTGGCTGGGGCAGCGGCGGCAACTATCATCTCGACCCGCCTTCCGCCTCCGCCTCCAAATACTTTGGCTTCTATGGGCAGGACGACTGGAAGATCACGCCGAAACTGACTATCAATCTCGGGCTCCGCTTTGACTTCGACGTACCGCGCACCGAACGCTACAACCGTCTGAGCTGGTTCGATTTCAATGCCCCTTCTCCCATCGCCGGTAAAGTTGCCGGCTATTCCAATCTCAAAGGGCAATTCAAATTCGCCGACGCCAACACGCGCAGCCCGATCGACGGCGACTATAACAACTGGCAGCCCCGCATCGGGTTTGCCTACGCACTCGGCAGCAAAACAGCGCTTCGCGGCGGCTACGGAATTTATTACACCGTCTCCCGAGCTACCATTAAGGGCCACACGGGCTCGGGCTTTTCCACCGACTCCGGCCCCGAATTCAGCCGCGACGGAGGGCTCACCCAATACGCCACTTTGGAGAACCCCTACCCCAACGGCCTGAATATTCCTCCCGGCACTTCTCTTGGCCCCGCAACCTTTCTGGGTCTCGGCATCGGCACTGAAAGCCGTCCGGACAGCAATCCCCAATACCAGTCGTGGAACTTCTCACTGCAACGCCAAATGCCTCTCGGCTCGGTCGTTGAGGTGAATTATACGGGTAGTAAGGGCACCCACCTGTATTTTGGCGGCGGCGTGGAAAATCAGAATCGCCTCGATCCCAGCTTCTGGAGCATGGGACGCACAGCACTCAACGCGCTGGTGCCCAATCCGTTCTATGGAATTGTCACCAATACCCAGTCCCGTCTCAGCCAGCCGACAGTCACAATGAATACGCTGTTGCGGCCTTTTCCTCAATATGCCGGTGGTGTCAGCGGCTCCACCCCGAATATTGGCAACTCCGTTTACCACGCGGTGCAGTTCAAATATGAAAAGCGCCTTTCACATGGCTTCTCCATCCAGGGCCATTACACCATCTCCAAGCTGATCGATGATTCGTCATTCTCTGCCGGCAACGTGTCCTGGCTGGGTGGAACCACTTCCGTGCAGAACTACAAAAATCTGCGTCTCGAGCGCAGCGTTTCCGCTATGGATGTACCGCAGCGGTTGGTCATGAGCTTCGCGTACGAAATCCCTGTCGGAAAAGGCAAAACGATCGGAGCAGGCATGGGAAAGGTACCGAACGCAATTCTCGGCGGTTGGTCAATCGATGGTCTCATGACATTCAGCAGAGGGTTCCCGCTCATCCCCGGCTTGCAGGGTGGCGTCCTCTGGGAAGGTTCGCAACGACCGAATTTGCTTGGTGATCCCAGCGTCGCGGGTTCAGTGGAAAGCCGCATGAACAATTACTTCAACGCGGCAGCCTTCTCCCGCCCTGCCCCCGATACCTTCGGTACCGCTCCCCGTACCTTGAATTACCGGGCACCCGGTCTCAAGAATGCCGATATGTCGCTGCTGAAGAGTGTTCGGTTTACGGAAGCCAGAAGTCTGCAGTTCCGGCTCGAAACCTTTAACCTCACAAATACTCCTACTTTTGGCGTTCCCGACGCTTCCTTTGGATCGTCTACTTTCGGAGTCATCAGCGGCTATGCGGGTGGCAGAGGCCCACGCGAATTACAGGTGGCGGTGAAGTTCTACTACTAAACCGTTTACCTGACAGACTGTTCGCAAATGCGGGGGATACCAGCGGCTTGCCCGGTGATGTCCCCTGCTTCGGGGTCCCCCGCTTCTTCGTTATCGCTTTCTATTCGCGGATCTCCAGAATCCGGTCCGCCAGAATATTCTCCACCGTCTGAATCCGCCCCGAAGGCCATCGGATTTCAACCGACCGTGCGTGGTCCTCTTTTCCGAGCCCGAACCGCACGATCTTTTCGCTCGATGAGGCATAGCCAACACTCGTAGTCGCGTGGTTGTAAAGCTTTTGCCCGTCCGGCATTGTCACGCAAATCCTCGCACCCAGTCCGTCACGGCTGCTCCTACTACCAATCAGTTGAATCCCCAGCCAGTGCCCCGTGGCAGCCGTCGTGTTCCGGAACAGTCGGGCCGGTCCGTTCAGCGCCGTCACCACAACATCCACGCGACCGTCCTTATCGAAGTCCGCGAACGCCGCCCCGCGGTACAGCGCCTTCGCACCAAATGCCGCACCCGCCGTGCCCGAGCCATCCTCGAAACGCCCGTTCCCGGCATTTCGCAAAACGCTGTTCGCCAGTTCTGACTCTTTACCTAAATACCGGTTCAGTTGCGGAAAATGCGAATTCGCAAAGAACAGGTCTTTCCACCCGTCATTGTCGAAATCGAAGAGCCCCATGCCCCATCCGGTCAGTTGACTCGTGATCCGCGCCAGACCGGAACCGATCGAGTCATCTTCGAAATAGAGCTTCCCGCCGTTGTTGCGAAACAGCGGATACGTGTCGTTCACCATCCCGGTCACCACCACGTCTGGTCGTCCGTCGTTGTTGTAATCCCGGAAATCCGTACCCATACCGGCAATTGCATTTCCGTGATCGGCCAGCGCCACACCCGTCTGCAGGCCCAGTTCCTCAAACGAACCGTCACCCTTATTGCGGAACAGAAAATTCCGAATGGAATCGTTCGCCACGAAGACATCCGTGAACCCGTCTCCGTCGAAGTCCGCAAACGCAACCCCCATCCCCTTTCCGATATGATGCGCAATTCCCGAACTCTGCGAAACGTCCGTAAACGTGCCGTTTCCATTGTTGTGAAACAGCTGGTTGGGCGATCCCGCGTAGTTGTCCGGGTGGCAGTAAAGCCGATGCTCGGGGGTGCCGCAGGCCTTCTCCCGCAGCGGATCCCAGCGCACGTAGTTGGATACAAAAAGGTCCAAAAGCCCGTCGTTATCGTAATCGAACCATCCCGCCGACACAGACCAAAGCTTCCCGTACTTTGCGTCCACGCCCTCCACACGCGCCTTACGCGTCACGTCCTCGAACGTGCCGTCGCCCCGGTTGCGAAAGAGGATGTTCCGGTTCACGCCCGCCACGAAAATGTCCGCGAATCCGTCGTTGTCAAAATCGGCCGTGGCGACCGCCATCGAATAGCCCTCTCCAGCCACGCCCGCTTTTTCTGTCACGTCTGTAAACGTCGAGTCGCAGTTATTGCGAAACAGTCGGTTTGAAAACTCCGGCCCGGTCTTTCGCAGCGAAGGCAGCGCCGCGCCGTTCGTGAAGTAAATGTCCGTGCAGCCATCGTTGTTGTAGTCGAAAGCCGCCACTCCCCCCGGCATCAGTTCCACCTGCCGGAACTGCCAGTCTGCGGCGTTCTTCAGCGTGAAATTCAGCCCGGCCTTTTTCGCGATTTCTTCAAACGTAATCTGCGCGGAGCCGGCCCGAGCCATCCCTGCGCAGAGCGCCAGCCGGATCCATATCGTCACCGAGCGCTATCCTTTTTGCCGGATACCCGCTTTGCCAGCCACCGCGCCTGCTCGTCCGCCTCTGCCTTCATTCCGCGCACCAGATAGATCTTCATCAGCAGATTATGGGCGTTGGGCAGTTCGGGCGAGAGTTCCATCGCCTTGCGTGCGTCCGCCTCCGCTTCCGCAGTCTCATTCAGGCTCATGCGAATTCGCGCCCGCCAAAAATAAAGCTTGCCGGATTCCGGCAGCAAGCCCAGCGCCCGGTTCACCGCCTCGAGCGATGGCTTCAGCTGCTGCGTCTCAAACAGGAATTGCGCATAGCCCAGCCACAACTCCGGGCGCGCCGCCACCGTCTGAAGGTTCACCAGGTCACCATAAAGCTTACCTGCCTCTTCGGTTCGCCCCAGTTGGGCCAGCGCTCCGGCCTTGTAAATTCGGGCTCCATTTTCCGAAGCATTCAAGGCAAGCGTCTTGTTCAACGCCTCCAGGGCAGGCTCGTAATAGTTATTGTCATAAAGTAACTCACCCAGGTAGTACCAGCTCTCGGCATCTCCGGGATTCTCAGCCACCAGTGCCTTCAAAGCCCTCTCGCCTTTCAGGAAGTCGTTCTCTTTTTGATAGGCGTGGCCAAGCGCTCGCCGTGCCATTTGATCGGACGGATCCAGACGGACCGCCCTTTCCAGCACCGGCACAGCATCCCGGCTTCGGTCCAGAGCCAGCAGCGAAGTTCCCAGCCCGACCTTTGCCCTCGCCAGTTCCGGCGCGGCTGCAGCCGCCGCCCGAAAAAGCTTTTCCGCCTTCTCAAACGCTCCCAATTGGTATTGCGTGGCACCCAGCCGGACCAACAGATTCAAATCCCCTGGAGCCTGTTTCAGCAATTGAATATAAACAATCGCCGCCTGTTCGAACTGTCCGGCGTTATAAAACCGGTCACCTGCACTGGTGTCCACCACCGCAAACAAAAGAAGCGCTAGCCAAATCGCCATAAGGTCGACATCATAAATGAGAGAGTCCCCCTATTGTAGTCCGCTCTGAGAAGGGACGTCCGCCTTAGCGCTTATGCCGCTTGTGTTGGTCATAAATTACGCCTGCTCCGCCCCCGGCAATGGCTCCGATCGCCGCACCCGTTGTTGCTCCCACCGATCCTCAGAGCACTGTCCCTTTTCAGATGATGACGAACAGGACGGCGACGTACCGTGCTTTGATTCACCGAACGTCTCGCCGTCGAGTGATATACAGGTCCGGCCCCCTGAGCTGCCAGTAAATTTTGCTCACCAGTCTCCGAAAAGAAAAGCCCCGCAACGGAAAGTGCGGTCGCTAAACGCAATTGCTTTATCATTTTGAGTCCTCACTTTTCTGCCAGCACGCCGCGCACCACATCGGTTTTGTCACGCGTTCTTCTTTATCTTCGAGGCCGCGGGGCTCTCATGGCCGCGCCGGGAAGGACACTCCCCTCTGGTGTCGGAAGAGTTCTTTACTTTGATCGTGGCTCAGGCGAAGTCGAAGAAGCTGCTGTCGGATGAACATTTCACTGTGGACGGGACGCTGATTGAAGCATGGGCAGGGCAGAAGAGCTTTCAGTGGAAGAAGACCGACGACGATGCGCTGAACCCGCCCCCTCGTGATCCGGGCAATAATCCAACCGTGAACTGGCACAAAGAGAAGCGCTCCAATGAGACCCACGAGTCGTCGACCGATCCGATGGCGCGACTCTTTAAAAAGAGCAGCGGGTCGGAAGCGAGACTGGGCTTCCTGGGCGCCTTTCAGCAACCGGTCGCGGTTCTTCGAAAACACCGTTGGATGCCAAACCGGTTTGCTGCTGGAGAGCCCCACGAACCAGCGGAACAGGAGATTGTATTCCAGTTGCTCCATCAGCATCCGCTCGCTCCGGACTGAATAAAGCAGCTGCAGCAGCAGGGCACGCATTAGCCTTTCCGGCGGTATGGAGTGCCGACCTTCTTCTCCGTAGATCTCGTCAAACCGAGCGCTCATATCTCTGAGCGCCTCATCCACCATCACACGAATCGGCCGTAAGGGATGCCCAACCGGTATCCGCTCTTCCAGGGTCCCGTAGCTGAATAACTCTTCCTGACTGATGTCTTTGCCGCGCATAACCACCAGGCGACTCTTTAGCCACCGGGCTACCGACAAAGTTAGTTTTTCAGCACCCTGCGAGTGTAGTGTCCGCGAAATAACTGTACAGTTTTTGCGTCCACGTCGTAAGAGTGGAGTCGGCCATTTGGGCCGCCTCCTGTCGGTTGCCAGCCAATGCCCAAGTGCTCAATTCCGCGGGTGCAAGCTGCATAGTTATTTCGGACACTACACTAGAAAACGGAGCCCTTGGCGGATCTGGTATGCCTCGATCCGCCAGGGCGCCAATTCAGAGAAACGAGCAGTCACTCTGGTCTGATTAACGACCAGGTGCAAAGCTCCACCAGCTTATCCTGCGTCAGACCCTGCGATTGAAACTATCCCTGAAACAGGTGATTTTGGAATCAAAAAAGGCTGAGTGGGCTTCTGAAATGGCTAATGTCGCGTGTAGACTAAGGTCTCATTCTTCCCCACGCCCGACATCGGGGACACTTCAACCCGGAGCGTGACCCCGTCGTTGGCGATCGAGTAGCGTCTGCGGGTCACTTCGTGACCCTTCGCCATAATCTCGACAAGCTTTGGCCCGTTAAACCAGAGGGAGACTTTCGCCGAATGCCCCTCATCCTTCGCGGGGCATTCCTTGCCGCGAGTATTGCAGGTGTATTCCGTCCTCACAGCGCCGGATTTGGTCTCGCGAAGCTGAATGCTGTCGCTCGTTTGTTCCAGTACCAACTCAACCGAGTCGTCCTGCTGAAGTGCCCATCTTCCGGAAAATCCGGACTTTCCTGCCGCGTCTGTGGATGCGACAAGCCGGTACGTGAATAGGGACAGCAATACAAGAATTGCAGCCGTGACTCTCATTGTTCAAACTCCTTCGCGGGCTTCGTCCCGAGCCGGGATTATCGCAGCCCCGCAATTCGAGCTTATGCCGACAGGCACCCCGGGGCTATCCCGTAAAGGGACTAATGTCGGGATAAATACGGGCCGGAAATCATGAGGCCAGCCTTTCCACGAGCCTGCGCAGAGCCTCTTTGTCCGGGCTGGCCACGGTGCCAAAATCCTGAGTTCGGGTCCGCCAAAGTTGCTCTGCCAGCGACAGCACTGCTTCGGCGACTTCGTTGCTAACATAGGCTGGCTGTCGCTTTGCAGGCACTTCCGATGCACGTTTAAGCAGGTCGCTGATCCGGGCTGAATCCGTTGACGGATTCGACTGTGCCAACTGCTCAAGATCAGAGCGCGCAAGGTCCACAATCCTGATACTTCTGCGATACTTCTCGAGCGAAGTCAGTTGGCGCGGCATGGGATCGAGCGCAGTGAGGGTATCGAGAAGCTGGAGGCGGGACTGAATCGCGGCTCCGCGTTTGTGCAGCTCGGCGCGCAGGAAAGAATTACGCGCCGCGCGATAGTTGCCGTTCCCGAGTTCGGCTTCACCGAGGCCGATCAGTGACTCGCTGTCGGTCGGGTCGCTGTTTGTGAGGTCCAGATAGACGGTCGCGGCCCGCACCGGTGAGCCTGCCCGCAAAAGCAGCCGGGCAAGACGCTTTCGGGTCTCCCGGTCGGTCCCGGTCTCCGCCTCCAGCGAGATCAGCTCCGCCGGCATCTCCTGTTTGTGCTTTGCCTCCGCAAGGAGTTCGATCAGTTCAAACCGCGTGGCTATTCGATAGGTGGCTCCATTCTCTTTCCACTCGCCGTATATTGCGCGGTGAAAGAAGGATTCTGCCTCCGGCTCATGACCCTTCATCACCATCAGGCGCGCTGCCGCAAGATTGGCCGCACCATCAGTGGCCCGCCGCCCGAGCGCATCCATGATCAGGGGCTCGGCATCGTCTGGCTTCACGGCGGCCAGAGTATTACCCAACTGGAGTTCATATCCTGCGTTCTCTCGTTCCAAAGTGTGAGCTTTTCGGAGAAGCTCGACGGCCTCCTCGTTTTTCCGCTGTTGCAGCAGGCTGGTTCCACGCTGGTAAGCCGACTCTGCTTCGCGGGCGAGTTCGCGTGTTTCCGTTCGCGCCGGAAACCGGTCAAATGAGAGCAACCCCGCGTCAATCAGCGAGAGAGACAGTGCGACTTTCAGATGCGGAATAACCTTCATTCGATCTCCGCGGACGCATGTTCTTCCTGAAGTTGGTAAACCGAAAGCACACGGCGGAGCGTCACCACACCGAACAATCGGTGTATGGCGGCGCGACTCACGATGGGCAGCGTGTCAACTTTGAATTCACGCATCCGCTCCAACAACTGGCTCAGTGAATGATCGGGATATGCGTTTGGAAAGCTGGTTTTGATCTCAGTCACGCCATGACTGTGTGCGGCCATGCCGTACAGATGGCCGTCGTCGCCTACAGGCCACCACTTGCATTGCTCCTTTCCAGCTCCATTTTCAGGCGCTCGGGGCCGACCAGACTCGGCAACATCGGTCCGCTTTTTACCATGATGTCGGCTGCGTTGAGCCCGGAGGTGCTGCCGCGCTCCCCGTGACCTGGCAGGTGAACCCCCTCCTGGTGAGCGAGCGCCTCATAGATTGCCTCCGGCTGCAACTTCTTAGAGATAAAAAACTGATCATATTGGAGATCATCAGCGGGACAATGATGGAGTAGTCCCGTGTCATCCCGAAGATCATAATGACCGAAGTCAGCGGTGTGCGAACGATGCCCGTAAATGCCGTACCCATACCCACCAGGGCATAGGCGCCGGGACTTGCCGTGCTGCCGGGAAACAGCGCCGCCCATCATGGCCCCAACAAACAGACTCGGACCAAAGATGCCACCGGCGTTCCCGGACGAGTAGCATACCGGCGTGGCGACGATCCTGAGAACCGCGAGAACGATCACTGTTTTTAGCGGGAAGTCCCCACTCAGGACCCGGTCGACATAGTCATATCCCACGCCGAGCACTTCAGGGCGAAACCAACCCAGCAGACCGACGACCAGTCCGCCGATGGCTGGCACCATACCGTCCACTTCGGTAGTTTGCGGAACCAAAGGCGCAGACCAAGCAGGAGCTTAACGAAGCAGACGGAGCCCAGACCACCAACCACGCCGAGAGCGGCATAGACTCCGAACTCTGCCGTGCTGACCAGTTGATAGGCCGGTACATGGAACAGTGGCTGGTCTCCAGGGATCAGGTGCAGGACGATCCAGGAAGTCGCCGAACTCAGAACAACCGATCCCGGCACCGGGCCATGCAGGTCGCCCAAAATCTCCCCGAGCGTAAACAGCACTGCTGAAATCGATGTGTTGAACGCAGCCGCCAGTGCGGCAGCAGAGCCGGCAGGCACAAGTGCTCTCACGTTTTCCGCGCTGAGACGAAAACGCCTCGCAATTGTGGACGCAATACCCGCACCAATCTGCACCGAAGGGCCCTCACGCCCCAATGCAATGCCACTCACGAGCGAGATGGAGCAGCAGATTAGTTTTCCAAAGACGGTCCTCATCGAAATGTTACCGTCTTCGAGGAAGAGTGCGAACTTCGTTTGGGGGATTCCGCTGCCGCGTGCGACTGGAAAGTAGCGGAAGAGAAGATAGCCGCTCAGCAACGCCCCGGCAATCGGGACCAGCACTCGTCGCCACGCTGCGCTGTCAGGAGGGTACATGCGAGCACTCAGCCGTCCGGTAAGCAGCATGAATGCTATGACTGTCAGGCCGACGAGTATACCGATGACGAGGCTAAGGGCGATCAGCAACTGATCGTCACGGTTTGCAAAGCCGGTCCAGTTCAGCTTTTGGCGTTCCGGTTCAGGGTCTTCAGTCATTGTGCTTTAACGGTGGATGCGGGAGCGACGCCCGCACGCAACGCGGGCACGCAGGCATGGATGTTCGCCTTTTCAACAGACTATTCTGTAACCTGCTTCACGTCAATCCCTTAACGGTAACCTGTTCAGGGAAAACGAGGTATCCCTGAAAGACATTAGGGCGTGTAATACAAGGACCCGTGATCATACATGGCCTGGTTTTCCAAACGAGCACGACGTGCCATGCGAGCGAGAAAAGGCGATGCCGCCAACGGCGATTGTGGGGACGGTGTAAATCCTCCGTTGTGTGTTCGCCGCCGGGGTTTATCGGTGGAAGGCGCGCAAGCAACTCGAAACCGGGACGTGCTCGTCAAGGCTGGCTTCACGCGCCCGCAGACATTGCCATCGCGATCACTAATTCCGGCGTGCTGTCGGAATCGCCGCTCGCGCAACGCCTCCATGAGATCCGGACCCCGCATGCTTCGGATTGGTAAGGTCGCGGGCTGGTGTTCGAGGTCATACCGACACCCAATCCTTTTATCGCGTTGGCTGCCAGGTATTGACGGCGTCGACAACCTGCGAAACCTCCTTGTCTGTGAGGTACGGATGGATTGGAAGACTTACCTCACTCCGGCACGCCATTCGGGCGTTTGTGCAGTCATCAGCGAGTTCGAACGGCACGTTCGCCAGCGCCGGCTGGTCCGGAATCGTCGTTGGGTAATGTACACCGGACGCAACGCCCACCGTGTGCAGGTGTTCCATAAAGTTCTCCCGAAGTGCGGGGGGAACAAACGTCGGGAAAAGGTGCCAGTTAGATTCCGACCCTGCCGGTACCGCCGAAATCCTCACATCCGGGTTTCGAATTCCGTCGAGGTAAGACCACGCGATAGCCCGCCGCCGCACAGTCCACCGCTCAATTTGGGGCAGACAGACCTGGTTCAGGTAGGCGGCCTGCAACTCATCCAGCCTGCTGTTATACCCAATGTACTCGTGGCGATACTTTGTGGTTTGCCCGTAGTCGCGCAAAGCACATGCCTTCGCGCGAAATGCTGCGTCGCTGGTGAGAATCGCCCCTCCGTCTCCCATGGCGCCCAAATTCTTGGTTGGATAGAAGCTTGTTGCTGCCAGTTGTCCGGCCGAGCCGGGTATTTCGCCGAATGAGCGTGCGCCGATAGATTGGGCACAGTCCTCCACGATCATCAAACCGAACTCGTTCCTGATACGACGAAGGTCGGTGATCGGGAGAACGTGCCCGTAGAGGTGGACGGGCACAAAAAACCGAACCTCCGGTCTTCGTCGCAGGAGATCGGTGCAGCGTGTCAGATCGATGAGGCCTTGTCTGTCGGTATCCACAAATACGGGGATGGCGCCGAGTTTCACGATCGCGAGCGTGGTAGCAAAAGCCGAGACAGGTGTCGTTAGAACGCGATCCCCCGGCGAACATCCAAGCACACGCAGTGAGATCTCAAGGGCGTCAAGCCCGCTTGCTACGCCGATGGCGTGCGGTACGTCCCAATATGACGCCAGTCGATCTTCAAACATCCGCAACTGATTGCCGAGAACGTAGTAGCCGCTTGCCCCGACTTCCTCCATGGCCGCATGAGCGCATTCTCGGGTCTCGGCCCACTGCCTGCGGAAGTCATTCATTTGAATCATAAAAAGTGGCCTGGATTGTACAATGCGGTCGGGTTGACCGTACGTAGCCCCTCAGCGGAGAGCGCGAGGTGCGTTCGTCTGGTGTTCTGAAACGTATGGTGCGTTCGTATACAATTTACAAAAAATCTGATAGCCTATGTAACCGTGAGCCACATGGAAGACGTCTTACTGGGCTATCCGCAAGACGGGCCTGACGGCTCCGGGAAATTTCGGGGAGGTATCAGTGTATTCTTTCCCGCCTTCAACGACGCATTCTCATTGCCTTCACTGTTGGCAACGACGATGGCGACGCTCCGCCAGGCTGCCGTTGACTACGAGGTTATCGTAGTCAACGACGGCAGTAGTGATAATACTGCCGAAGTGCTCGATCGGCTCCGGCAGGATTATCATCCCTGCCTGCGTGTCATCACTCATGAGCAGAACCAGGGCTACGGTGCAGCTTTGCGGAGCGGTCTCGCGGCCGCCACGAAAGAGTTTATCTTCTATACCGATGGAGACGGCCAATACGACCCGGCCGAACTGCCACGTCTCCTCGAAGCCGTAACACCCGAAACCGGGCTGGTCAACGGGTATAAGATCGAACGCAACGATCCTTGGCACCGCGTAATGATCGGAGCTCTCTACAACCGATTTGCGCGATGGTTGTTTCGAATCCGGCTGCGTGACATCGATTGCGACTTCCGCCTGATACGGCGAAGCGCTCTGGATCTTTCCCAGTTGCGCTCCACGGGCGGAACCATCTGCATCGAGATTGTGCGAAGCCTGGAGTTGAGCGGTGCCCGAGTCACCGAACTACCGGTTCACCACTATCCGCGGCTGCACGGGCGATCACAGTTCTTCCGCATCCCGTCCCTGGTGAACACCTTCGTGCAACTCTGCGCTCTCTTTGTACGGCTGGTTGCCATTCCGGCGATCATCGGAGGGACTACAAGTTCTTCAAACGGCACCGCCAACGTTCGTGAACGCACTCCCGCTTCTCGCTGGGCACTTGCGATCCTGATGCTCTTTTGCGTAACCGCTCTGTCCCTGATGACCTACGGACGAGCCCTCCGCCTGCCTTTCATCTCGGACGACTATATACAGATCCAACTCGGTCGTGACTACGGGCCCGTCGCTGGTTGGCCCGCCCTGTTTCATGACGCCCTCTATCGCTGCCGCGCAACATCGCTGGTTTTGACGTATTGGACGGAGCGCGCCTTCGGGCTCGACCCGTTCGCATTTAACGTGTCGAGTTTGTTGCTCCATATCGCCAACTCGCTTCTTGTCTTTGCGCTGGGGCTCTGGCGACCGGTCGGCTGGAAGGTTTCGGCGCTCGCGGCATGCTTCTTCGCAGTAAGTCAGCGGCACCAGGAAGCGGTGATCTGGTATGCGGCCGTTCCGGAACTTCTGGTGTTTCTGTTCTGCCTCTCCAGTTTCCTGTGCTGGGTTCACTGGCTCCAATCGGAGTCGCATCCCGTCAGGTACTACGCCGGTGCCCTGGGCTTCTTCGTGTTAGCGCTGTTGTCGAAGGAATCCGCCGTCGCCGTCGCTCCGTTATGTGTTCTGGCAATTTCCGTTCAACCTGGACGTGGGCTCAAGGACCTTGGATGGACAGCGCCGTTTTTTCTGGTTAGCGGCGTCTACTTCGGTCTGGCGTTCGGCGCGCGCGATACTCATCTGCATTTCAATGACGGAACGTTCTCCCTGAGCGCACCCTTCTGGGTGGTATTGGCTCGAAGCGCCGGAGGGTTGCTTTGGGTTTGGGGGATCGTGGCACTACTCGCCTTCCCTGCCTGGAGATCTCGTCATTGGCGCGTTCTTCTGTCGGTTTCCGCAGCCTGGATTATTCTCACGCTGCTGCCCTATAGCTTCCTCACGTATATGCCTCGCGTGCCGAGTCGCCACACCTACCTGGCCAGCGTCGGGCTCTCCCTGATTGTTGCCGCCTGGTTCATCACGTTTCGCGAGTGGAGTGTTAACCGCAAGCAGGGATGGATCACTGCTGTCGTTGCCATCGGGATCGCCCTCCACCAGTCCGGTTACGTTTCGACAGTGAAGTATGACCAATACGTTCTCCGCGCCGAGCCAACCGAAGATCTGCTGCGCCTTGCCCGCCAGTCTGATGAACCCATCTACGCGAAGTGTTTTCCATATTCGCCGGTGATCGGCGAGTTTGCACTCAAAGTGAGCATACCCAGGGCCGTGTTTTTGACTGGCCCGGAAGCGAAGGCACAGCCTGGCGCCAAAGATTTCTGCAATGGCTTCGCCCATGAATAGTGCCAGGGCTTTCGAGCGCAAGAGCGTCCTCGTAACAGGCGGTCTGGGATTTATTGGGAGCAACCTCGCAATCCGCCTCGCGGAGGCCGGAGCAAAGGTAACCGTCATCGACTCCTCAGTTGCCGGCTGTGGTGCCAATCCGTTCAACCTGGCCCCGGTTGCATCGAAGGTTGACGTCGTCGACGAGGACATTGGCGATACGGTCGCCTTTGAATCCATCCTTCGGGAAACCCAAATCATCTTCAATCTTGCCGGGGAAATTAGTCATTCCCGCAGTATGGCCGACCCTGAGCGGGATCTTCGCCTGAACACACTGCCCCAGTTGCGATTCCTGCAGGCTTGCCTCGCCCATTGCCCGGGCGCACGCATCGTTTATGCCAGTACCCGCCAGGTTTACGGGAAGCCGGAATACCTGCCCGCAGACGAGCAACACCCAATACAACCCATCGACTTCAACGGGGTCCACAAATACGCCGCCACCCAGTATCACCTGCTTCTCGCCCGGCGGGGCGATCTCGATTGTGTGGTCCTGCGTTTGAGCAACGTTTACGGCCCGCGGATGGCCTTGCACCTCCCGCAACAAGGCTTTCTGGGTGTGTACCTTCAACGGGCGCTGAATCGCGAAACCCTCGACCTGTATGGTGACGGAAGCCAACTCAGGGATCCGATTCACGTGGATGACGCCGTTGACGCGTTTCTGCGGGCCGGTGCCGCTCCTTCACTCAGATTCCGCGTCTTCAATGTGGGTGGCCCTGAACCTCTCTCGCTGCGCCGAATTGCCGAAATCGTAGCCGGCGAAAGCGGGGGAAGCATGATCCGTCAGTTGCCTTTCCCTGAGCACTTACTGCGGATCGATATTGGCAGCTATGTTTCGGATACAACCAGGATCCGTTGTGAACTTGGATCGACCCCTCAGATCGCTTTTCCGGAGGGCATATGTGCTTCCCTGGACTACTATCGCAAGTATGGCAATGAGTACCTTGCCATGACCGACCGGGTCACGAAGCTCAGGGCCGTCCCCGCGATGGTGTCCGCAACTCTTGTCACATGAATCCCGCGGAATTCACCACGCTGGCGCTCAGCGAGAACGACTTATGGTGGTTCCGGGGGATGAAGCGGATTCTGTTTGATCTGCTCGATCCCCTCGCCGCAGGGAACAAGCCGCTGCTTGTGATGGAGGCTGGAGCGGGCACAGGGCATATGGCTTGCGTCCTCCGTGAACGCTACGGATGGCGTATGTTCGCAACCGAACTTTCCTGGGAAGGCGTCCGCCGAACGCCGCAGCGAGAGGGAGTCCTGCCGGTCCAGGCCAACATTGAAGCCTGTCCTTTTTTAGACAGTACGTTTGATGCCGTCGTCTCTCTGGACGTCCTTGTTCACTTCCCCCGGGGTCTTGAGCGTCAAGCGCTTCGTGAGTTTGCTCGTGTCCTGAAGCCGGGAGGCCGCTTAATCCTGCGCGTGTCCGCGCTTGACGTCTTGCGAAGTCGCCACTCAGAGTTCTGTCACGAGCTCCAGCGCTTCACTCGCCGCCGCCTGATCCAGGCCGTCAGCGAAAGCGGGTTTCAGGTCCTGCGATGTACTTACGCAAACTCGATCCTCCTGCCGGTTGCCCTGGCGCGCTTTCGAGTCTGGGAGCCATTGATGGGAAGCCCCGTGGCCAGTGGCACCGCTCCCGGACCGTCGTGGTTGGATCAGTTGCTCAACCAACCCCTCAAGCTGGAATCAGCGCTCATTTCCAGGGGTTGGAATCTGCCCGCCGGGCAAAGCCTTATACTGTTGGCTGTCAAACCCTAAGCCGCTGGATCCCGGCTGGCCGGCCAACATCGCAGAAGGCCCACCAAGGCATGCTGAACACGCAAACGCGGGCCGTGCGCGCCTTGCTGTTGCTCGCGCCGCTTGTCGCCCGCTGCGCTCTCTTCCGCCAGGGTCTCGTCGTTTAGTTCGTGCGGGATGATTTCGCCGGGCTGTTCATCGCCACCCAAACCCACACCTTCACCGATGGCCTCGGCCTGCTCACCTGGACTCAGGCGAGTGTTCTATTGGAATGCTTTCAGGCGGTCAAAGGATATTCGCCACGCCACCTATTCGGAGTGTTTTTGGCGGAACAGCTGACGGCGCAGAGCATAAGATCAGAATTTCGCAACTCCCGAGGTAAACTTCCGCCTTTGCTGGAACGTCGCCAGCCGAATGCCTGTCGGCGCCGATCGCATCTCCGCCCCGCAACTTCACCAGCGCCGATTTCGCCGAAGCACTCGTACTAAAAGTTTAGTGAATCGAACTCCCCCTCCACTTCAGCGCGCCCCACTGAGACTCCAATGCCCACTGCGCAATCATCAGCCGCGCCGGGCATCCGTTTCGGCTTCCAGGGCAAATGCGCGCCACTTCATTGAGTCGCTGTTGACGATCTTCCATGTAGAACCTCTTGCTGTGGTTTTGGCAAAGGCAATGAAAAGGGCTTCGGGCGGCGTGACGCCGACAGCAACTGACGGAGACGATCATCCCGGCTGGAAGCTGAACGGCGGGGGTGGAACCCGGTGTCGATATCAGCCAGGTGCCGTTGAGCGGGTACCTTAAGCGCCCCATCAGAGCCGGTGCGAGGATACCCCTAATCGCGTGCGGGAATCGACCGAGCGTCGTGTGTTGAACGCCACTGATCTTCGTCAGCGAACCAATCGCGGCGGAATACTCGGTGGTCGTGCCGACCGGGGCAATCGGGCTCGCCGCAGGGCTGTACTGAATCTCTGAGTATGTCGGCAGGAAGGAGGCAGCCGGACTAAATATGGTGAATCGTTGAAACCCTGCGACCGGTACCCCACCTGCCGCGCCGTTTGCTGTCTTGCTCAGGAATAGTCCGAACGAAGTGTGCTGGACACCGCTGATCTTGGTAAGTGATCCGATGGTGGCGGAATACTGTGCTCTCGATCCGGCTGGCGGGGCGATTGCGTTCTGGAGTACAACCGTGGCCATGGCGTTACGGAGTCACGATGAACAGCGTCGCCCGGTCGCTGCTGTCCGTGTCCGTGAGCGCGATCCAGTTATGAGAATCGAACGTGGTGGTCGTGTCCCCGACGAACGTGTCCTGTATGACGACGCTATCCCAAAGCTGCCCCCTTATCAATGGCTCGCCGCCCGTGCTGGAAGTGGGCCAGGCGAGCAGGGGCTCCAGCATCAGCGCTGAACCGTCATGCCAGTGCGTTCCTGTCTGGCCACCGGGAACTCCGCGCGGAAGCTGTGCCGCGCCGATGATGATCTGCGGAGTAGACACCAGATTCGATGAGTTCCCCACGTCCAGCACGTTTGTGTTGACGATGGTCTGTGTGTTGGCGTCGCTCTGGTTGTTCGACGTCGTATGGCAAAAACCCGTCCGGAAGCTCGGGTAAATGGCGGCGGTCGAGTCGTTGAAAGCATTTCCGATTAACCGGGCGCACTCGATGATCACTCCCGGCAGGAACGTTGGCAGGTACGGCGCGCCGAACGCAACAAAGGAGCGATTGCCTGACGCAGCCGGCTGAAAGATCCACGCCCGGTACTTACTGGCAACCACGCGGAACGTCTTCCCCGTAGCGGGAAGAAGGTACTGCCCGTTCGTGGTGTTGTTTCCCCCCGCCAGCGCGCTCGTCGAGTTCTCAATGGAGAAAGTGATGCAGTTCGAGCCGGTCCCGTTGTCGCGGAAGCGTACCCGCATTGTCACACTCCAAGGCGTCGCGGCACTCGCGAGAAGGACTTCAGGC
>JBBQDH010000008.1:0-45945 GCA_038319515.1 Bryobacterales bacterium | reverse complement strand
ATGTATGCCGCCCGCGCCTGTTCTTTCTTTGAAGGGGCCGGGATCTCGACGAGCTTGATCCATTCGGCAATAATGCCCGCCGAGCGGTCGTCCACCGATTGCATGGCCTTCCGAATCTCCGGCTTCTCCAGCAGTGAGGGTTGAAACCATGATTGTGCGAACAAAGCGGGGGCGAACAGCACGACAGTAACCAGTCTCATGAATCACTCGAGTTTAGCGAACCCGCGCTACACTTCTACCAATGCGATTCGCCGCCGCCGCCCTCCTCCTCGCCCTCTCCCTGACAGCCCAGCAACAGGCAGCCCGCGCTCCCGCCATCGAAACCATTCGCCGCGAGGAACTCCGCGCGGACCTCTTCTTCCTCGCGTCCGACAACATGCGCGGGCGCCTCACCAACACCCCGGAATACGACCTCACCGCCGAGTGGATCGCCAGCCGCTTCGCACGTCTGGGGCTACAGAAGCTGGGCGACCTCGAGAACTATTTCCAGCGCTTCGATCTGGTCACAACCAAATTGGGTGAAGTGAATAAGCTTGTTTTGGGAAGCACTGACACACGCCGGAACGTTCGGTTAAGCGAAGAGTTCTACCCGCTCACGTTCTCCGGCAGCGGCGAGATCAAAGCGCGCGGTGCCGTGATGGTGGGCTACGGCATCACGGCCCCTGAACACCACTGGGACGACTACAAAGGCCGCGACGTGAAGAGCGCCGTTGTTGTGGCGTTCGATGGCGATCCAGACCCCGAAAACCCCAAAAGCCCGTTCGACGGAGTGGTCACTTCCGACTACGCCAATCCCCGTCGCAAGGCCCTCATCGCGCAGGAACACGGGGCCACCGCACTGCTGATCGTGAATATCCGACGCAACTCGCGCGGCCTTCCCGGCTTTGCCGCGGCGTACTGGCCAAAGAATGCGCCGCGCATCGACCGCTTCCAGCTCGCCACGGACATCGACAGGATTCACATCCCGGTGATGCAGATCAATCTCTCCGTTGCCGAGCAGCTTCTTGGCGCACCTCTTGAACCCCTGCAAAAACAAGCTGATGCCGCGGGTGGCCAGGTTTACCTGGCTTCCACCATGCCTGTGGAACTTGCGGCCTCCGTAGCGCGCACAGTGGTTGTGGACCGCAACCTGGTCGCGAAAATGGAGGGTTCTGACCCGGCCCTGAAAGACGAAGCGATCATTGTCTCCGCGCACTACGATCACGATGGCGCCGACGGTGTCCGCGTCTTCAACGGAGCTGACGACAATGGCTCCGGCACCGTCGCAGTCCTCGAAATCGCTCAAGCGTACGTGAACGCCGCGAAGATGGGGCAGCACCCCAAACGCACCGTGATCTTCGCCATCTGGGGTTCGGAAGAGCGTGGCCTGCTGGGCTCCTGGGCCTGGACTGCGAATCCCCTGTGGCCGCTTGATAAGACCGTGGCGTCTCTCAATATGGACATGATCGGCCGCAATGAAGAAGTGCCCGAAAACGGCGGTCCACGCTTCAACGGCCTGAAGCCCCAGAGCTCTGCATCGAACGCCAACACCGTCAACATCATGGGCTACAGCTTTAACCCCGAACTCACGGATATGGTGAAAGCCTCGAATCGCGAAATCGATCTGACTCTCAAGATGGAGTACGACAATAACCGCTCCAACCTGGTGCGCCGCAGCGACCAATGGCCCTTCCTGCAACACCGCGTGCCTTCCGTCTTCTTCCACACCGGCCTGCACCCGGATTATCACACCACCGGGGACCGGCCCGAACGCATCGAATACCCAAAAATGGAGCGCATCGTCAAACTGGTGTATCAATCCAGCTGGGATCTCTCCAACACGTCGAAGCGCCCGAAGATGCCCGTGAAACGTGAAATTCCGCTGCCCTGATACGCTGGGTGCAGTGAATTTCACGCGTCCCGTTTTTGGGGTGTTGTTGGCCGCTGGCATGTTAGCCGGGCAGGACCCCCTGCAGCACCTGAACGAGCAGATGTTTGCAAAGACAGGCAAAATCCTTCGATTCAGCTTCGAAGAACGCACCCGCTGGGAAGACAGGTTCGGTGTGGGCTTCGGCAGGAATGTGAACCAGCAGGATATGCTGAGCCGCATCCGTCTCGGCGTCCAGGTGATGCCGGTGGAATGGCTGAAAGTTTCCGCCATGGCTCAGGATGCCCGCGTTCCATTCTTTGGCGTACCGGCCCCGAACAATGTCCGCGATTCGATTGACCTGCAGGAAGGATTCATCGAACTCTTCCCCGTTCGCAAGACCGGCTTCGGCGCGGTGTTCGGCCGGCAAATGCTGGACTACGGCGAAGGCCGCGTTATCGGTACGCCACAGTGGGGCAATACTTCGCGGACCTACGACACGGGTCGTCTCTTCTACCGTACGAAAAAAAACCGTTTTGAAGTGCTGCTGGTTTCGCCCGTCAAGGTGCTGACCGACAAGTTCAACGAGCCGGATTTGGGCGACCGAATCTGGGGCGCCTACGATACCTTCTCCGGATTCCGGCACAAAGCGTCCATCGATCTCTATTTTCTGCGGCATTCGGAAAACAAAATTGGCGGCTTCACCGGCGCGGGCACTTTGGGCACGAACAGTTTCGGGGCGCGGCTCTTCGGGCCCCTGCCGGGCAATCTGGCTTATAGCGTGGAAGTCATTGGGCAGGGCGGACATATCGGTCTGCGCAGCCAGCGGGCGTACGCGTGGTTCGCCGGCCTGTCAGAAAAGACCTCACTGCTCAATCACCCGCTCAGTCTGTCAGTCGAATATAAGGTCGCCTCCGGCACCAGGCCGGCTGCCGCGAACAGCGGTACATACGATCAAATCGCCGCTGCGAATCACGATAAATTCGGCCATCAGGACCTCTTCGGCTGGCGCAATCTCAAAACCCTGAAAAGCGTGGAAACACTGAACATTTCGAAAGCCGTCGCGCTAAACCTGATGTATACGAATCACTGGCTCTATAGCCCCACCGATGCGCTCTACAACGCGCAGGGAGGGTCCATCACAGTTTCGCCAAAGGGTACGGCCGGTACGCATGTCGGTCAGGAGCTGGATGTCTTCGCGACGTATAAAACCGGGGCGCACACGTTTGGCGCGGGCTTCGGGCATTTCTTTAAGGGTGAGTTTATCGACAACACCACGCCGCATGTGAACCCGCGGTATTTCTACATCTTTCAGCAATACTCGTTTCGGTAAGCAAGGGTCAGCGCCTGAAGAGGCCGCAGCCTCCGGCACCGTTTCCCCACACCCGCCCCGATGCGTTGGAATTAAAGGGATGCACCCGTAGCTCAGTTTTCGCGGTAGATGCCTTCGCTGAGCACGCGAACGAGGTTGTTGCCATTTTGAACTTTAAAATAGTCTCCGCCGAGGCCGTGTTCGGCTTCGGTCTTCTTCAGATTTTCTAACATGGACATTTGCTGTCCCTTTCAATGCCCGTCTATGCGGGCTTAATTCTTGATTGCTACTGCTTTTTTGAACGCTTCTCCGGCCTTGAACTTCGGAGTGTTCAGCTCCGGTAGCGTGATTTTCTGAGATGGGTTGCGAGGTTGACGCCGATGCGCGGAGCGCGGTGGCTGGCGGAGAACTGGCCGAAGCCGCTGATGTTCACGCTTTCACCGGCACCTGTGTTTTCGTAGATGACGCTGATGAAGGTGTTGACGAAACGTTCGCTGTCCGAGGCGGTGATTCCGCAGCGGGCCGCAACTACTTCAACGAATTATGATTTTACCATAGTAAAACATTGTAGTTCTGGAGTCCTTCAAGACTTTATCCACAACCGCGCCTAATAAGCTTGACAACTTTTCTATACCTGTCATACTTACTTTTGCTCGCGATAACGCCGTGGGGTAAAGAAGAGTTCTTAGTTTTGCTCACAAGGCGTTATCTTGTGGGCGCAACTAGGAACTTTTTGTATTTATGGGAATTCCGTTCGAAGGGCTAGACTACATCAGAGAGCAAGTCAGGATACGCGATAAGAGAGCTTGCCAGTTTTGCAAGCGCCAATGGAAAGACGGCGACCGCCGTTTCGACGTTCATCATATTGATTTGCGTATGGAATCTAAACGGAACTATGCGTACGATGCCGCAAATCAGGACAAGCTAATCACCCTTTGCCATCGTTGCCACCTAAATCTGCACCACTTCCTGCTGCGGACTCTCAGGGCGATGTCGGTTGTCGTGGAAGGTTATTGCGATTTCCTCACGCCCGTAGACCCAGCTCTTTTCGTCTGAACTTTCTCCCGCCGATTCGCGTATACTTTTGACAGGGATTCTTCCCTCTGGAGGTGCACTATGAGCAAGCTGATTTCTGCTCTCATAAAACACTTCCGGTTCCAGTTGTGTAGATAGCAGCGACGGAAGTTTTCAAGCCGCGCTAGGGAACGGCCAGACTGCTATCAGCTAGCCTAGAGCGATGCACTTGGGGGATTCGTCTCCTCGAAGCCAATTGGTAAACCTAGCCGTAGGCAAGAAATTGCCGCCGTGAAGGGGCGGAGACTGTACTGACCGAAGCGTCCTTCGAGAAGGGCGTTAGGCAGAAGTGAGATGTACAGACTTCGCCCTGAAATTCTCCTGCCCTTACCAGCCCTGCGCAACTTCGGTTGCCGGGGATGGCAAGCTCAGGAAGCTTGAGCCGTCGTAACCGATGGCTGCGACCGCAAGTCAAATGTCAGGGGTCGCTCGACAGAGAAGCCTGACAGCCTCACGATTCCGCCGATTCCCATTTGCTGAGGTTTTAAATTCGCCGGTAGGGGCGAATCCAAAGAGTGCCACGACTCCAAGGCCGTGCCATATGTTGACGCACCGGCTCCGGCGCAACCGCCGAAGTTTAAGCTCTACCTGCACCCGCTCCGAGACACAACGGAACCCAGCGGCGAAGTGAGAAGGCTTGTCCATTCGGGCAAGACCTTCTCAAACCGCGCTCAAGCCCTTTGCTGAACTGCTGTAAGATATTCAAAAGGAGATGGCACGAGGTAAAGTTCGGGATTTGGAAACGGAGGTTCGTGAGTACATCAACGAGCCACGGATTCACCACGGCCTCTACCGGAATGACCTGAAGGCCTTCAACGTGGTTTGCAGTTCGCTGGATGTCATTGGCGACACCACGATGGCGATTGATTCTTATGGCGGTCTTGAGGAGCCCGGAGATTTCGGCGTTTCGTATTTGATGCTTTACGGGCTCCTGCAGGCGTTCTTCATCCAGCAGGACGCCGCCGAACACATTCTGGAGGCGCTCGGTATCACGTGCGCTGCCTCTCGGGAAAACCTCCTGTATATCCGTGAAATACGGAATATGGCGAGTGGTCATCCAACCAAGCGCGAGGGGAAGCCGAAGAAGAATATCCCTCCAAGCTCACACGGCATCACCCGATGCACTCTTCATTTGAAGGGGTTCGCATTGTTATCCTATCCGGCAACCGGAGATGTTGAGATAACTGATGTGTCCGTGACGGAGCTGATTGAAAAACAAGAAAGCGGCATCGCAGCAATATTAGAAGCCGCACTCGAACAGTTACGGAAGCGCGAAGAGGAGCACCGTATGAAATTCAGAGACCACAAACTGGCCGCACTCTTCCACGACCAGATTGAATATTACATCGAGAAGTGCTACGAGGGTTGTCGAAGTGATGATGAAAATGGCCGTCGCTCGTTCGCGTTGGTGAACGTCGAGCTATTGGCCGATATCCTTAGCAAGTTTCGAGCGGACTTAACTGAGCGCGAGGTTCTTCCATCTCATTCTCACGTAGAGATGGAACTAGCCGACGCTGACTACCCCCTTTGTGAGTTCGGCAAGTTCCTTCGCGGTGATGCAGCTAGTACGCTGAACGAAAAGAGCGCTCGAATATTTGTGTTTTATTTACAACACCAGTTTCGAAAGCTTCGTCAATATGCGCAAGACATCGATAAAGGCTATATGGAAGAACCGCAGCCTGTGGATAATTCAGTTCCACCCCTCACAAACAAAGCTAATTCGGGAAGTTGACGCCCTCCGCAGGTTTGCCATCATTACCAGCCACGCGCTCCGTCTACCAGTACTTGAAGCGCAAGTTAGAGGAGTGATACAATCGCGCAGATGGACATCACCGAGCGCCTCATTGTGATGCCCGACACCCTTCAGAAGATGGGCGATGCGCTCAGCGAGTTCGACAAGCACTTTTCTGACTTCCAGCGGTTGAAAAACTACGCTGAGCGTGACTTCATGATGATGCATTATGACCACGGCGCCGTTCAACAAAAGGGAAATGCGCTGAATGTGGCGTTGATGCAGGCGCGGTATGAGGTCATGAGGCGCGTTGATGATGTGACTGAGTTCCTTCATGCGAACGAGATTCCGTATATCTGGAAGATATACCCACCTCGGGCTATAGGTGGGTTAATGAAGAGCGCGAACATCTTTGAGGCGTTCATCGACCTCCAGCTCGACTCTGACGAGCGTCCAAAATTGATTCAGGTGCTCGACCTGCTCAACAAGGGACTAATCGCGTGTGAGCGCCGATTAAAACAGATGGCCGAGAATCCCCCGAATGTGCTGGTTGATGGGCTGAAGCGCAGCGGAATGGGATTTGCTGAGATGATGACATGGCTTTTTCCAAGTCAGATACAGAGGACAATCTTTGGATGGTGTATCGTTATGCTCGCCGTCGGTTTAGTTTTGCGGTATGTCTTCGGTTTCCATCTTGAGCAGATTGGTCAGCTAGTTACGAAATGGGCCTTCAAGTAAGCATGAATAATATGAAGCCTCTTACACTATCCGTTCTCGCCATTTTGCTCGCTGGTTGCGACTCGGAGCGAATAGCCAAGCTGGAGAAAGAGAACAATGAACTTAGGGAGAGTATAAAGACTGCGGCTGTCATAGCTAAGTTGGAGTTGCAGGGCAAATGCGCCAATCAGGCAAAAGCAAGTTATGCTGAGGGTGGATGGCTCAAAGAACAGTTGGCGACATACACGAATCACTACAATCCCAAACTGACCAAGTGCTTTATGGAAGTTCAAAGTACCACCGTGCAGGGAGGCGACGTTTTCAACAATAAGTATGTCTCAGATGCTTACGAGGGAAAAAACTACGCCGAGTACGCGTGGAAGGCTGAGAAAGGTAAAAAATATTGGGAGGTAGCGCCGTTCATGTGCAAGGTAGAGAAGTTGTCGGGAGAAGTTGTATATTGCAAGACCACCGAAGAGTTTGAGGAGCTGGTAAAGCAGTTCATGGAATGACCTGTGGATAACTCCGGCACTACTTCATAAACCCCAGTAAAAACGGTTCTTCGCTGTTTGGTGTGGGTAGAAGCGGGGCGCAAGATCGCCCGCCATGAGGTTCGCTTATGGTGGCAAGAACATTCGGCCCGCAAGACCGGCCGTGGAAATGGCGGTCGGTGGAAAGCGAGGAAAACCAAAAGCAGGTTTTCTCACTCTTCCCACAGCCCTTGGAAATCGCAAAAACGGCGCGATTTCCACATTCCCACCGCCGCGACGGCGATATTGCCGTTTCCAACTCCAAACCCAAAGAAGCGAACCCCGCACCTCATCCCTTCGAGATTCTATTCTTGCCGATGTCTCCGAGAGCAGAATGCCCTCCTTGCGCACGTCCGTCCTTACCCACACCAAACAGCGAAGAGGCGTAAAAACGCTACCTTCTCAATACATTACGGGCTTGCTAACATTAAGGTAGACAATTAAGCACTACCCATACGAACAAATTTCAAACCGACCTCAATCTCCGAGGCCGACCAGCCGAATACCTCACAGTTGAATACTTCCGCGCCCGTGGCATAGAAGCCTTCATCAACGACGCCCCGGAAGAAGACCGCGCCGCCCTTGCAAGCCACGACATTGTCGTTGCCGGTGAACTGTGGGACGTGAAGACCGACTGGATTGCGCCGACCAGTAAACGAATCTTCGTCGAGAAGGCTTCGCTGGAGCACACTCAATCGACGCGCTTCTGCTACTGGATACCCAGCCCATACGGAATGGACATGAGAATCTTCTCTGTCCTCCGCCTAATGGAGCTGTACAACGAATTGGCGGAGGTGAAGCGATTCGACCAAGGCGTCTCCGGCTTGTTCCGCTATCCACACGGCAACGCTGGAGACCAAGCGAACAACGAGGGCATGTTCCTGCCCATGCAAGCTGTTAAGGAAAACGGCAGACAGCCGTGGGAGGTAGCAAGAGAATTAACGAAACAAGCAGCATGATTTTCAACGGCACAATCAAAGAAGGCAAACTCTTCCTCGACAAGGCCGAGCAGTTCAAGCAGCACCTCCACACATTCCCGACCGGCAAACGCGTGGAGTTCAGCGTCGAGAAGTTGAAGCACCCGAGGACAGGGCAGCAGAATAGATACTACTTTGGCGTAGTGGTCAAAGAGATTGCCCAGCACACCGGCCACGACTCGGAGCAGGTTCACGAACTGCTAAAGCAGAAGTTCAGTCCGAAGTGCCAGATGACGGTGACGTTGAATCCGACGAGCCTTGAAGCCATCCCAACATCTACCGCCCGTCTCGACACCATCGCCTTCGTGGAATATACCGAAAAGTGTCGGATGTGGGCGAATGAATTCTTGGAGCTACAGATTCCGTTGCCGAACGAGGTTACTGTTTAGGGCGTTTGAAAAACGCGGTACTGTTCTCAATCTGAATAGCTTCCCAGCCAGATGCTCCCATGTCGTTGTACAGCCCAATCAAGAATTGCTCCTTATCGTCACCTTGTAGATAAGGAACGTTTACGCGACCCTCAGCCGAGTGGCGACTGGTGTCTCGCGGTTTCGACGCGCAAATCATTGCATATTCCCATTTTTGCATCCAGCCGGTATAACAATTAAGCGCCCGAAGAGGCGTAGGAGAAGTTTATGATTTACAGTTCCATGAAGAGAGAGCGCCGAGTGCGGAGGCAGACGCACCGCAGGAAGGCGACGAAAGCCGGAGTTCTCAAACGGTTCGGCGAAAACAGCGGTATCCGAAAGCACCTCGCAGCGACCGCCAATCCGATAACGAAACCGCCGCGCAAGAACGAAGTCCGTCCGAAGAAGAGCATTAGACGCAAGCGACGTGCAAATTGAGCAGGGTATACAACGTGCTGTTCTCTCCTACCTCCGCTATCGCGGAATCTTCTGCTGGAAAAACAACACCGCAGGCATCGTCGTCAAAGCCCGAAACACCTACATCCCTTCACACGCTCCCGGCGTCGCAGACATCCTTGGAATCCTCAAGGACGGTCGATTCTTGGCCATCGAGGTGAAATCCCCGACAGGCAAAGTGTCGCCTCATCAGCAGCAGTTCTTGGACGAAATCAACGCGCGGGGAGGGGTGGCGTTTGTGGCGCGAAGCGCGGAGGAGGTGACTTCCCGTGATATCTTTTAGCGATGCATGAAAAAGACCGCGTTAGATTTTCCCCCAAAGAGGGTATCGGTATGGCTTACGTCGCCATGCAGGTTGATATCCCGTACTTCAAGAAGAAGCTGGTCAGCTTCCACCTTCGTACCCAAAGCCTAGAAGAAGCCACTATGGTCGCACAATTCTTGAATGACCATATCCATGAGTTCGATATTCAAGAAATCACTGGCTGAGCGACTGTACAGAAGAAGTCACTGCTCGGGGAGGAGTGGGATTTGTGGCCGGGCTGTGGAGGATGCTAAGAGCAACGCGGCGCGAACCTACTTCAGGCGCTTCACCGCAATCGTACTGTCTACACCGTCCACCTTCATTCTGTAAACAGTGCCAGACTTGTAGATGAGAACCTTCGGTCGGTAGGCGTAGTGATATGTATATGCGTACGAGGCTTGTTGCCATATCTGGCCGTTTGCCAGTTTGAAAAGTGTATCGCCGTCCCAACCATTGAACTCGTCATCCATCTGAGTTTCAATGACAGCAGCCGCCGGTTGTTCAGTTGCGCTACTCTTCGTCGCCGCAGTGTAGACCCGAATCGCGTAGTCCGACAACCAGCCGTTTAGGACGGTAAGCTCCTCGGGTGTAAGTTTGTTCAGACCCGCGCTCCGAAAATCTGATGCTGACATCGCCTTCTCGATTTGTACGACGGGCTGCGCGCCCTGCTGAGCGAGCGAGAGAGCTGCGAGGAGAAGGGTCCCGAGGATAGTCCGATACGACGGTTTGCGCATGTTAAGCCTCTTTTAATAGCTCTTCAAATGATAACGCTCCAATCCACAATCCATGAAGCCCTTAAATCCTCGCTGCCAGAGCATCTTGAACTTGCCCTGACGGCACTGATTGAAGCGAGGTTTAACGTGTGGCCGAAAGCAGACTCACCCGCTGGGCAGTCGGCGCAATATCGGCCACGCCCAACGATTTCAGATAACGAGCGGTAGTTTTGAAATCGCTATGCCCGAGAACGCGCGACAACATGAAGAGGTCACCGCCCCGGCGAATCCAGTTGGTTGCCATCGTGTGCCGCAGGGTGTGAGGAGAGAAACGGACGCCGGTAATCGCGGCCTTCTTCCCGAGTGCTTGGAAGTCCCGTTCAAGGTTCCGAACGGTGACGGTCGAATTGTTCTTTGTGCCGAAGAGAAGACGGCCAGTTCCACTCCGCACAGAATAGCGGTACAGCGCCTTGCGCAACTCTATGCTGAAGGGCACGAGCCGTTGCTTCTGTCCTTTCCCGAGACATTTAAAAACGAGATTGTCGAAATCAATGTTTTCTTTCGTCAGTCCCAAAACTTCACTCGCTCGAAGCCCGGTATCCAGAATCGTCAGCGCCACAAGGTGGGCACGAATTTGGTTCGTCCCCTTAGCCCGGAAATGCAGAAGCGCGTCAACGGCCTGTTGGGAAAGAGTAGCTAAGACTGTTTCCTGTTCTTTGAGCTTGGGAATCCTGATGTCCTGCCCGTTCCACTTCCAAAAAGCGTTCACCACCCGCAGGTGACAGTTGATGGATACGACCGACAGACCCCGGTCTTTTAAGACTCCAATGCGCTCGATGGCATCCGCTCGGCTTCCGATGGCTCCCTCAAATCTTTTGAAGCCCTGCTGATACCAAATGACGGTTGCTGGTGTGACCGACTTCAGATACCGCCGTTCCATGATAAACTGCTCTTGTAACGTCATTCCTGAACCTCAGTAGGCAAACGGTCAGAATTTGGCGTTTTCTTCGTAAGTTGTTGATTTCACGCACCCGTAGCTCAGCTGGATAGAGCGTTTGCCTCCGAAGCAAAAGGTCGCCTGTTCGAATCAGGCCGGGTGCACCATCCTAATACTGCGCACCCTGCGCCTTTTGCGCCTGTTTCATCGCTTCCCAAGCCATGTTCAGATTCGGGTGCACCTACCGCCTGATTGTGCGGTAATCGCTGTGACCCGTGAAATACGCAAATATGTACGGGCGTTGAAGGTTGAGCGCCGCATCCAATCGTTCGCGCCGTCTCGGAGCAGGCATGGGAATCGCGTTCGTAGGTAACCCGTCCGACTATTCGCCAGGACGTTATTGAACCCTGCCCTGAGCTGCCCAGCCTGAGACACAGCTGCCATATCCCGAGCGGCCCGTCTCGTCCGATTGAAATCTCTTCCGGCGCCCGCCACGGTTCCCCGGAGCTTTCGCCCAAGGGGATCCTGCGCCGATGTCGGGAACGACCATTGCACGTGCTTTCCTCCTCACAATCGGGAAGGCAGTCATGCTTCTGTTCAATCCTCCGCAGTCGCCCCGCGGACCGTGAAATGAAATGCTGAACCAACGCCAACCTGCGATTCCGCCCAGATGTTTCCACCCCACCGCCGGACGATACGCTCGGAAATCGCCAGGCCCAGGCCTGTGCCGGCAAGCTCATGCCCATGGAGCCTGTTGAACGGCTGAAAGACCCGTTTCAGATACGGTTCATCAATGCCGATTCCGTTATCCCTGACGGAAATGGTCCATTCCCCCCGCTCGACGTGCGCATGGATCCTGATTTCAAGCGGTGCCTCTGAGCGATATTTGATGGCGTTGCTGATCAGGTTCTGAAAAAGCTGCACCAGCCTGCCGTGGTCCACGAGGACCGTCGGAAGTGCGTCAAAAGAGATCGCTGCGCCGCACTCCCGGATCGCTTCCGTCAGATTTCCCAGGGCTTCGGCAAGAGCCGCTTCACATGCCACCGGCTGCGGACGTTCCTCGCCACCCTCCGCAAGCGAATAAGCCAGCAGACCGGATATCAGACGCCTCATTCTGGCTGCACCATTCAGAGCCATGCGCGAGAGGTTGCGCTGTTCCTCCGTCAGTTCCACACCACTGTTGAGACAGAACAGTTCCAGCATGGTTGTGATGGTTCGCAGAGGCTCCTGCAGATCGTGGGAGGCGACGAAGGCGAAAGCCTGCAGATCTTCATTCGCGCGCGCAAGGGCTCTTGTTGTCGCTTCCAGCTCGCGCGTTCGGGCGAGTTGTTCCGCCTGGAGCCGTTTTCGTTCCAGCGCGGAATGAATCCGTGCGTGCAGCAGCACCGGGTCAACCGGCCTGACCAGATAATCTTCGGCTCCCATCTCAATGCAGCTCGCCGCGGTTTCCACCTCGTCCAGCGCCGAAATCATGATTACCGGCACAGTTGCCAGCGCGGTTGTCGCCTTCATTTTCCGCAGAACGTCGGGGCCGCTCATTCCAGGCATGATTACGTCGAGAAGCACAAGGTCGAACCGCCCGGACTCCAGCAATCCCAGAGCTTCGGGTCCACTGGCACTGGACACCACGCTGTAGCCGTGCCGGTCCAGCTGGCGCCCCAGCATGTCGAGATTACCTGGGTTGTCATCGACTACCAGCACTTGCGAAGAGCGCTCCCGGACGTCGGTTGCGGCACCGGCGACCTCAGCGCGCGCGCCTGCCGTCGGCTTTATCGGCAACTGCGCATTGTTCTGCTGGACGAATGTGAGCAGTGCAGTGCAGGCGCGCGCCATACGCATCACGTCCAGAAGCATCATTCCTTCGTAGCGCGCTGCAAGGGCCGCCACTTCATGGATGATGACGCCCAGAGGTGCGGATATTTCTTTCCTGAGGCTGGCGATCCTGAACGCTGCGGTACCCTCCGCTGCGGGCGCGAGCCGATCATGGATCTGTGTCTGGATTGTGCCCGCTTCGTGGCTGATTCGGGCCAGGCAGGCGATCGTCACGGGATCGCCTGCAGCATCTTCGAGCAGCAGCCCGCTGTACCCGATGATGTGCGTCAACGGGGTTCGAAGCTCATGCGCCAGATGGGTGGGAGAGATGCCGTCCGCGGTCGTACCGACTGTCATGGATTAACGCGCTCCGGCAGCCGTTCCGTGAGGAGCCGTTCCATGGTTTCAAGCAGGCGCGGCAGATCAATGGGCTTGGTTTCGTAGCCGTTGCAACCCGCTTCCGTGGCCTTCTCACGATCGGTGCTGAGAGCATGAGCGGTAAGCGCGATTACGGGAATCCCGGCAACTGCCGGCGTCTGTTTCAGCAGCCGTGTCGCATCCCAGCCGCTCATGACCGGAAGACTCATATCCATCAGAATCAGGTCGGGCATCTGCGCGATGGCCATGTCAATCGCTTCCTGACCGTCTTGCGCGAAGATGATTTCGTAACCTTTTTTTTGCAGCCGCCGGGACAGCATGTCGCGATTCATCTCGTTGTCTTCCACCAGCAGGATTCGCGCCATTGCCCTTCATTATAATCGCGCATGGCTTGCCACTAAGATAGAAACAGCCGGAAGAAGAACAGCCTAAAACCAAATGACCGGACTTCGCGGAGCAACTCATTTACTAAAAGACCGGGTATTGTTGTTCGCGCTGGGATCACTGGCGCTGATCCTGTCGCTTGCCTGGTGGGACTGGCAGCGATTTCAGACCGCTGCCGCCAACGTGCAAGAGACGGAAAATTTGCTGCGCCACGTCGAGACAATCCTTTCCACGCTCAAAGACGCGGAGACGGGGCAGCGGGGCTTTGTCATCACCGGAGACGAAGCGTACCTTGAACCCTACAACCGCGCCGTGAGCGAAATTCGGAAGGAGCTTGCAAGCCCCCTTTCCCGCGACCTGCGTAAGTCAACCCATGGCCCTGCCTTCGCACAGCTTGAAGTGGACATCGCGGATAAGCTGACTGAGCTTCCGATTCCCATCGAGCTGATGCGCGGAGGCCTGCCGGAAGCCGCCGCGGAGCGGATCCGCCTCGGAAAAGGCAAGCGCTCCATGGATTCGATCCGCGACCTTTGCGGGGCCATGCAGGAATCGCTTCAGCTCCAGCTGGAACGGCGTAACCGTATCGCGGCCGCGCAGACGCTGAATGCCCGGTTGATCAGCGTTTCGGCCAGCTGCATCCTTTTCGTTCTGGTGGCGCTGGCAACCATTAAGTTCAGAAATGAAAAGGCGGCCGCGGAAACCGCGAACCGGACAAAGAGTGTTTTCCTTGCCAACATGAGCCATGAGCTGCGGACGCCGCTGAACGCCATTATCGGCTACAGCGAAATGTTGATTGAGGAATCGGAAGACTCGGGCGAGACTGCGCATGTGCCCGACGTTACGAAGATCCTGGCCGCGGGCAAACACTTGCTGGAACTGATCAACGCCGTGCTTGATCTTTCGAAGATCGAGGCCGATCGGATGGAGCTCTGTCTGGAGAACTTCAGCGTCGCCGGACTGGTGGACGATGTTGTGTCGGTGATTCGGCCGCAGCTCGAAAAGAACGGCAACAAGTTCCAGGTTACAGTCGATCCCGCCGTCACGGGGATAGGGGAGAGGGGGGTGATGCGCGCGGATCAGGCCAAGGTCCGGCAGAGCCTTTTCAACCTTCTGAGCAATGCTGGAAAGTTCACTTCGAATGGTATGGTGTCGCTTGATGTCAGGGCTTTGCCGGGACAGCGTATTGCCTTTGCCGTGGCGGATACGGGCGTTGGTATCCGTCCCGATCAGATGGCGAAACTGTTCGAACCGTTCGTGCAGGCCGATTCCTCGATCAGCCGCAAATACGGCGGCACAGGTCTCGGGTTGGTAATCAGCCGCCGCTTTGCCAGGATGATGGGCGGCGATATCACGGTCAGTTCCGAGGAGGGCAAGGGTTCCGTTTTTTTGATGAATCTTCCTCAGTCGATCGACATGGCGGTGGGTGCGGAAGCCGCTGTTGCAACCTCTTCGTCGGGCTCTGCCGCAAGCGCGGGAACCGTTTTGGTGATTGACGACGAGAGCTCCGTTCACGACATTCTGCGGCGCACGCTGGACCGGTATGGCTTCCGCACGGAGAGCGCCTCAAACGGTAAAGAAGGGTTGCGAATGGCGCGCAAGATCCGGCCGCAGGCAATTACGCTCGACGTAATGATGCCGGGTATGGACGGCTGGGCCGTACTTGCAGCGTTGAAAGCGGATCCGGAGCTGGCTGACATTCCGGTGATCATGCTGACGGTCGTGGACAACCGGAACGCGGGTTATGCGCTGGGTGCGGCGGATTATCTGACAAAACCGATTGATCGTGATCGCCTGGCCGCCGTGCTGCTTCGTTACCGCGACAACGCCGCGACCACGGCTCTGGTTGTGGAAGACGACAGCGCCGCACGCGAGGTTATGCGACGGCTGCTTGAGGGCGAAGGGTGGCGGGTGCTGGAAGCCTGCAACGGCCACGAGGCTCTTGACCTGCTGGCCAAAAGCCCTCCCGGCATCGTTTTGCTGGACCTGATGATGCCTGAGATGAACGGGTTTGAATTGCTGGCTGAAATGGACGCCCGGCTTGAATGGAAGTCCATACCGGTGATTGTGGTGACTGCGAAAGACCTCACGGCCGATGACCGGGCCAGACTGAACGGTCGGGTCAGCCGCGTTGTGCAAAAGGGGACGTATCAGCGCGATGAGTTTCTCGAATACGTCAGTCGGCTCGTGAATACCCGTGTGAGGGGACGCAGGGCGAAATAGCTCCCGGCTGTGTCGACGCCTGGCGGCGCACGTGCCTTGTCGCAAATTCATCCCGCCTCAGAGCGCGTCGGCATCTCCACTAAACAGATACGCGCCGGACAGGTGTTCGCTGCACTACGGCGGAAAAGTGGTGATCAGGCGGCGATACGGTGCGAAGGCGACCGGAGTTTGCGCGCGCTATGCCGCCTGTTTCGGGATCACGTCGCGTACGATCACGTCACGGTCGAGGGAATCGAGATCGAAGCGGTTCTGGATGTTCAGCCAGTACTGCGCCGAGGTCCCGAAGTAGAGACCAAGGCGCGCCGCTGTGTCGGCAGTGATACCGCGCTTCTCATTGACGATGAGGCTGATCCGGTTCGCCGGGACGCGGATTGCCTGCGCCAGTCCGTTGATGCTGATCTGTTCATCCTGCATGTCTTCGAACAGGATCTTGCCGGGGTGAATCGGCGGGAGGTTCCTGCCCCTGGTGGTAGTCGGTGATTTCGACATCGGTCGGTCCTTTCGCTTTCCATTTGAAGCAGATTCGATACTGGTCGTTGATCCGAATGCTGAACTGGCCTTTACGGTTGCCGGTCAACGCTTCCAGCCGGTTTCCGCGAAGGGCCCGCAGATCGTCGGGGGAAGTGGCTGCGTCCAGCCGGATCAGACGGGTCCGGGCCTGCTCCTCGATATTCACCAGTTCAACGACGCGCTCGCCGTCCAGTAGTTGTCGCGCGCGCTCGTCCCTGAACGACTGAATCATTTCTCTACCACGATATTACCCTACAGGTAATACGTCACCCGAAATCCCCGACTGCGCGAAATACCGGACGCATAGCGATGCGATCCGACCAAACGCGCGCCGACACCCGCCACCGCCGACTGACATTGCCGCCAGGAAGCGCGAGCCGGACGTAGGACCTCACTCGCAAGGGCCCAAAAAACTCCGCGATGTTTACACGCAGGGCTGGCATGTTACGCAGGATCCGCACCAGAGATTTGACACGCCCATTCCTCCCGGGTCGCCCGCCGTTCGCGCCGGCTCACAGCATGGCAAAGCGGGTGTTCCGGGTGATCGAGGATGCGCACGAACTTGCTGAAGTCTGATTGCCATGCGCCGGGCCGCCTCACGGCCCTCTTTTGATCGAGGCCACTTCCCGGCTTCCGCGCTCGTCATACTCACGGTCTTCTCTGCCTTGGCACTCTCTGCCTTAGCTACGGTCGTCGTGGTTTTCTTCCTAGCGTCTTCGTTCTCCCGGCGTGGGCTCGCCGCGCTGAAATGATCGGGATTATAGTCGCGCCGTCCTCATCTTTGATCGCGTGCGCCACAAACACCACGAAGGTCAGTTCGGCCCAACCTATGGCCAACCAGCGGTGCTCGCCAGCAATTTCACGGTCCTGTTCGGGAAAGATAAGGGGATCACTGAACAGCGCAGTAACCGCCCGGAAATCGATCCCGTGCTTAACGATGTTCACCCGGTTTTTGTGTAAATCCCACTCGAACCGGGCTTGCATCTGTACCTACATTATTGTCGGGGGCGGCCCGGAACCCTTACTTCTCGGTCAACCGCCAAACCCCGTCCCAACCCGGCGGCGGAGGTGTCTCCCGAAACCTCCTCACCCTCTCCCGATACAGCCGCGCAGGCATATCCGAAGGGTCCATTGCCGCCGCCATCTCAAACTGACCATCCGCCAAATCCAGGTCACCCGCGCGATACGCCCGCAGCCCTGCCTCAAACAAATCCCGCAAATCCAGCCGCCCCGCCTCCACCTTCCCCTTCTCGCCCAGCAGTTCATACACGCGGACCGGATCGTCCTTTCCCACCACGCCCAGCAGATCCAGTTCACGCGTCTCCATCTCCGTCCGAACCACGTCAAACGTGCCGCCGTCAATCAGGATCCGCGTCCCAAACTGTTTATTCGCAGACTCCAGACGCGACGCCGTGTTCACCGTATCGCCCATCACCGTGAACGACTTGCTGATATTCGAACCGATACTTCCCACAATCAGTTCGCCGGTACACAAACCGATGCGTACCTTCATTTCCGGCAGGTTCTTGCGGATACCCAAAATGTCCGGCAGTTGCCGCTTCAGTTCCGCCAGTTGCTCCTGCTGCGCCAGAGCGGCCACACAGGCGCGGCGCGCATGGTCGGAGTCCGCATAAAACGGCGGTCCCCAGAACGCCATGATCGCATCGCCGATGTACTTGTCAATCACGCCGCCGTTGCCCACAATCGGAGCGGAAGCCAGCGTCAGGTAGCTGTTAATCAGCTTCACCAGGCCCGCCGCGGTCAGCGATTCGGAGATCTTGCTGAAGCCTTGCAGGTCTGAGAAAAAGACGGTCATCACGGCCTTTTCGCCCCCGCAGAAATCCTGCCGCCCATCGCCCAGCAGCCGCTCCACCACGCGCGGGTCCAGATATTTGCCGAATGTTTCTTTGATACGCGCCTTGGAGCGCAGCTCCATGATCATGTTCTGAAAAGCCAGCGAAAGCCGCCCGATTTCATCCCTGCTATGCACCTCCACGGTCACGTCCAGATTGCCGCGCGTGACCTCTTCGGCGCCCGAAATCAGCGCCTGCACTGGTTTCACCATCCGGCGGGTGATCAGCGCGGAGAGCAGGCTTCCCGTCAGGAACGCCACAATGGCAAGC
This sequence comes from Bryobacterales bacterium, assembly GCA_038319515.1. Lineage (GTDB taxonomy): Bacteria > Acidobacteriota > Terriglobia > Bryobacterales > Bryobacteraceae > BOG-234. The sequence goes on along the minus strand of JBBQDH010000008.1, from coordinate 27,513 downwards.
GTCAGGCTCTCGGTCGACGCCAGATAAGCATCATTCTCTTCGCTGGAAACACGCTCACTCTCAACCGTTTCCGCCGTCTTCAGCAGGCCTGTCAGCCGGTCAATAGTCTCGTCCAGCGTATCTTCACTTGCGGAGAGCTGTTCCTCCAGCATGCGCGCCTTCCGGGCATCGGGATTTGCCACAGAAACCGCTTCAATCAGGGCGACACCGATGGCTGAGTACCGCTGGTGATCCCGCTTCAGCGCACCAAGTTCCGGTTCCAGCCGCGCGATCTGGGCCGCATCCTCCACCACCGCAGTCTTTTCCAGGCCCGACTTCACGGCTTGCTGCGCCTGCTGAATTGCCACGCCAACATCGGCGTTCAGCTTCTGAAAACGGGCGACCTCGTTCTTCGCCAGTTCCGGCTCCGCATCCTCAATAGTGAAGTGCCGGTTCGCCCGCTCCAGCATCAGGGCCTGTTCCAGCGTGATCGTCTCAATCGTGCCGATTTGCCCCGCTAATGGAATCAGGATTGCGGTCAGATCATGCGAGGCGTCCCGCACGCGCGTTGTCTGGATATACGTGTAAATGGCCGCCGCCAGCATGATCGAGAGCAGCGCCACGCTGATACCGAAAATCTTCGTGCCGATCGACAGATTCCGGAATGTCGCCATAATCCCCTACCAGCCGGAGGTGCCGGGGCCACCCTTGAACGGCCCCGTGATGCCGGAAGTAATCCAGCCCCCGTAGAATTCCCCGGCCTGCGGAACCACCAGTTCGTCGTCGACAAAACAGGCATCCACCCGACCGGCATAGAACGACAGGCAGTCTTTCAGCTCCGCGAATGCCTTTTCTGGCGATGCGTAACTCCACGCCACCTCGCGTGCAGCCCGATCTGCAACCCGCAAATTCCAGTAACCCGCCCCACCCTTAAACTCGCAGTAGCTCCGCCGGGGGCTCGCCTCAAGAAATTCCATCCGCACATCTTCCTGCGGAATGTAGTACCCCGGTGGATGGCTGGTCTCCAGCAAACGCCAGGCCCGCGTCGAATCCGCGATCACCAACCCGTTGAACTCAACCCGAATCCTGTGTTTGCAGGCCTCAACACGCGGGGGACGCGGGTAGTCCCAAACCGACTCCTGCCCGGGCTTCGGTGCGATTCGCAATGCGGCTACTTCGAGACCGACAGTCCGTCGATGTGGACTTCCAGCAGATGGTTCACCCGAACGCCCCAGATGCCGTCCATCACCATCGCGTCGCTCTTCGGTGCACTGTGCACCACGGTGCCGTTGATCACGAAATCGGTCTTGTCAGCGCCCGCGCGCACTTCCAGAGCGTTCGTCGACTTGCCGTCAGCACCCGGCTTCTGCACCGCGTCGTTCGCCGTCTTGCCCACCACGTTACTGGTCGCCGCGCCGTCACGGCTCTTGATCAGCCACATGCCGTTCTGCGCCACCAGGAAATACAGGTACTTCTGCTGCGCACCTTCCAGACCACTGCCGCCAAACACCAGCCCATAATAATTCGCATGGCCACTGGGCTTTTGCAGCACAAACGTTCCCTTCAGCGTGTAAATTCCGGAAGCTGTATTCTCAGGATTCCAGTACACTGCCGCCTGCGGATTGATGGCCCGGAAACCCGTCCCCATGGCCAGGAACTGTATCTCGCCGGAGCCATCCGGATCTGACGCCTCTGCGCTGCGGTCCACCCGCATCTTCCAGCCCTTCGGGGACTGGGCGGAAACCGACAGACACGTAACCAGTGCGAGAGTCGCGACAGTGATTGCAGAGGGACGAAGCAGACGCATATGGCCCTCAGTATACGGCAAATATACTGGTGTTGGAACAAGCCAACATGAAACTTCTACGTTACGGCCAGGCAGGCCATGAAAAGCCGGGTGTGCTCGATGCGGCGGGTCAGATCCGCGACCTTTCCGGAGTCATCTCTGATGTGACCCCTGCGGAACTCACCCCCGCCGGCCTCGCGAAACTGCGCGCCATCTCTCCGGAATCGCTTCCGCTTGTGGAGGGCAGCCCACGCTACGGGACACCTATCGCCGGCATCGGCAAACTGATCGCCGTCGGCCTGAATTATTCCGACCACGCAGCGGAAACCGGCATGGCGATCCCTGCCGAGCCGATCCTGTTTACGAAAGCCACCAGTTGCATCGTCGGGCCGAACGACCCCGTCGTGCTGCCCCGCGACTGCACGAAAGGCGACTGGGAAGTGGAACTCGGCGTCGTCATCGGCTCTCCCTGCCGTTATGTCGAGGAGGCCGACGCGCTCAGTCATATCGCGGGCTACTGCCTGATCAACGACGTTTCTGAACGCCAGTTTCAGCTGGAACGCGGCTCGCAGTGGGATAAGGGCAAGGGTTGTGACACGTTCGGACCCATCGGCCCCTACGTCGTCACGTCCGATGAAATTGCCGATCCGCAGGATCTCGACATGTGGCTCGACGTCAACGGCAAACGCGTCCAGACCGGTAATACACGCACCATGATCTTCGGCGTGGCTCATCTTGTGAGCTACATCAGCCGCTTCATTACTTTGCTGCCGGGCGATGTGATCACCACCGGCACGCCCCCCGGCGTCGGCATGGGTATGAAGCCCCCGGTGTTCCTGAAGGGCGGCGATGTGATCACTCTCGGAATTTCGAACCTGGGCGAGCAGCGTCAGGATGTTCGGGCCTATACGCCCGGCTTCTGGGAAACCTACCCCGCATAATTGGGTTCGGATTTTCAGGCGGGCCTCAGCAACGCTGCGGCCCGCCCCGCAGCTTTCCTCGTGAGTCCTGTTTCGAAGTCCCTGGGACCAGCCTTGGACGCCTATCAAAATATTGGCGTATGATGGCGAGGGGTTCTGCCAGCCCCGGCGACTCGTGGAGCCTCTGGATGAAAACGATTGGAACAGCGATTTTTGCCATTATCCTCCCTGCTGTCGTTGGGATTTTGGCGCAGGCGCAGCCGATACCGACGTTCGAAGTAGCTTTGGTCAAGGCCGCTCCGGCGCGTACGGGAACGGCGCGCTTTATCGCCATGGACACAGATCCAGCCATGGTGCGGTACTCGAATGTCACCCTCAGGAACCTGATTGCAATTGCCTGCGGGTTCGACAGCACACTGATTCAGGGCGGGTCTGCGTTGCTCGATGATCAACCGTATGATCTTGCTGCAAAGCTGCCGCCCGGTACTTCCAAAGATCGCGTCCCCCTGATGCTCGAGACGCTGCTGGCGGAGAGATTCAAGTTGGCTGTCCACCGCGAAACGACGGAACAGCGCGTGTATTTTTTGGTGGTGGGAAAGAACGGGGCGAAGTTGAAGGCAGCGCAGACGGCGGATGAGCAAGATACCGGGCACGTGCGCGGAGATCACCTCGCATTTCAGATTATTCGCGGGGGCATCATCGGTCATTCGCTACCCCTCAAAGCGCTCGCCGGGCTTTTAGCGCGTCCCCTGGGATATCAAGTGCTGGACCACACAGGCCTGACGGGTGCATTTGACATCGACTTAAGATGGACGCCGGAGGACAGCCAGGAACTCGGCGCCAGCCTCTTCACGGCAATCGAGGAACAGCTTGGCTTAAAGCTCGAACCGGGGAAAGGGCCGGTGGAGGTGCTCGTGGTCGACCATGCTGAGCGGATTCCCGCCGAGAATTGAAACTTCCCGTGGGGGACCATTTACCGGCCTTACTAATCTGAACTAATTTGAAAGGGCCTTCACAAACTCGTACAGAAACGTCTGCCCTTCATAAAAAGACCGCACCAGCATCCGTTCATCCCGGCCATGCGCCCGCACATCGTCCCGATCCTGAAAGAACCCCTGCACGCCGTAAGTGGGAATCCCCGCGATCCGCAGATAACGCCCGTCTGACCCACCCACCGCCATGGTCGGCACCGTCACCACACCTGGCCACAGAATGTCCGTAATCCGGTCGAATGCCTTCACCACATCCGGTCGCAAAGGCGAAGCCGGGCTCGCCCCCTCGTTCGTCGTGATCGTCACCGCCACCTGGTCGTCCGCAATCACCCGCTTTAGTTCCTTCACCACCCGGTCCACCGAATCATCCGGTAATAACCGGCAGTTCACGTTCGCGGCGGCCAGTTGCGGCAGCGCGTTCGTCGCATGCCCGCCTTCCAGCATGGTCGCCACGCAGGTGGTGCGCATCATCGCATTCAAAGCAGGGGCCGTGGACCCCACGCGCTGCATCGCCGCCGCGTCGCCCTTCGAAACACTCACCAGATCCGCCGCAACCGAACCCTTCTCATTCTTCGCCGATTTCTCAAAATACGCCCGCGTAATGTCATTCAGCTGAAACTCAAACGCAAATGTCGACAGCCGATAGAGCGCCCCTGCCAGGTGATAGATCGCGTTATCCGCCACCGGTCGCGCGCTGTGCCCGCCCTTATTCCGAACCTCCAGCCGCAAATTCAAAAACTGCTTTTCCGCCAGGCCAATCTGATTCTCCACCCGTTTGTCGTTCACCAGCATGCCGCGCGCGCCTTCGTTCAGCGCGAACTCAGACTCAATCAAATCGCGATGCTTCTGTAGCAGCCAGTCGACGCCGTTGTAAGGCCCGCCGCCTTCCTCATCCGCCGTCAGCGCCAGAATCAAATCACGATCCGGTCTGTATCCTTCGCGTTTGAAGCGCAGCAGCGTGGCAACCCAAACCGCGGCCTGGGCTTTGTCGTCCGCTGTACCGCGCCCGTAGAAATAGCCGTCTTTCTCCAGGAACACGAACGGATCCACCGTCCAGTCCTCACGTTTCGCTTCCACCACGTCGATATGCGCCAGCAGCAGAATCGGCTTCCGCGCCCCGGTCCCGCGATACCGCACCACCACGTTTGCTTTGGTGGGAATTGCCCCGCCCACAAAGATGTCCGCCGCCGGGAATCCCGCCGCTTTGAACCGCGCCGCTACGCTCTCCGCAATTGGACTTGTGGTCCCGGTGGTGAAGCCCGACTTCACCTCAATCATCTCTTTATAGATTTCCCGCGCCAGCTTTTGTTCCGCCGCCGGAGGCATCGTGTCCGCCGCAAAAAGACTCACAGAGAACAGGCAAAAACAGATCAGGATTCGGGATCGCATTGGCGACAGTATGGCATACCCGCCCTGAGACAATGAACTCATGCAGCCCGCTCCTGTAAAGCCCCTGATTGACCCTGCGGTTCTCGATCAGCTCGACGTTCGTGTCGGCACCATTGAATCAGTCGCGGAAATTCCGGGCTCTGACAAACTGATGCAACTCCGCGTCAACTTCGGCGACCACTCCCGCACCATTGTGGCCGGCATCAAAGCTGAACGCGAAGACCCCCGCGAAATTGAGGGCAAACAGGCGCTGTTCGTACTCAACCTGCCCCCGCGAAAAATGCGCGGCATCATGTCGGAAGGCATGCTCTTCGATATTGGCTACGCGGACGGCATCAGGCCCGTCCTCTCCACGCCCGAATCGCCTGTTCCGAACGGCACTCGCGCGGGGTAGTTGAGGCAAGGTTCCACGTCCTGCTTGCCGGTGTCTCTAAGCGTCTGCCCGGGTTCCTCTGGATGACAGGAATGAACGTGACGCGCGGGCGCAGCCTTCCAGAATCCGCAGCCCGTCTTCCTTCGAGCCAGTGTCGAACTGCTGTCCGTTATGATCCACGGCATTGCTGACCATCGCGACCGAGGCGACAGCAACGCCCCTCGCGGTGCCGAAAGCAAACAACGACGCTGCCTGCATTTCAACAGCGAGGACGCCTTCCGCGGACCAGCCTTGAAGCTGCTGTCGTGTTTCACGGTAAGGGGCATCAGTGGTCCAGACTTTGCCCGAGCGGATCGCCCAGCCGATTGCAGCCAGTTCCCGTTCCAACAACGGCACAATCGGTGCGGGGCAGGCAATTTCCTTGTTGGGCGGCAAGTAGTGATGAGACGTCCCCTCGTCACGAATCGCGCTGGTCACAACAACCAGGCATGGAACAGGCAGGTCGGGTGAGACACGACCCGCGGAGGTCAGTCCGATAATCAGGTCCGCGCCGGCACTGGCGAGCTGTTCGGCAATCAGGACGGCGTAAGGTCCGCCGATGGTTCGCGGAACGATACCGCAGACCATACCCTGGAGCTCGATTGCAAACATTGTCGTGTGAAAACATGGCCACGGCGCAAACGGCTTCGCCAGACCCTCCCGTACCAGCCAGTCGGTAAGATCGCCATCAAATTCGAGGAAGCACAGTGCGGGAACGACGCCGTCCGGGACTTTCCTTGTCCGGCGGACATCATCCATTAAGTCTCGCGCTGTGAAAACGGATGGCTGTTCGAGCGGGTGGTTCAGAATCGGAGCGTGCGGGTTTTCAGGCATGACTATGACGGCTTGAGTTTCGAAACGCAGGAGCTGTAGAACGGCGTTCGGTGCAGTTTCTTCGGGCTTTCGACCAGGCGGAAGCGTGGCCTGAATTCGTCCTGCTTCCTCGACATAGGGTCTCACATGAGGCCCGCGACCGTGACCGTCTCTCACTACGTCGGGCCCGCTGCACTTGACCGGACCCTCCGGGCCAAAAGTGCTGACGATGACGTGGCCGCCGGGTTTGACCGCACCGGCTCCATTTCGAACGTACGCCAGCCGCTATGCCGGCTCTATCAGGAAACCTGGATTCCTTCGATTCCGGCCCTCCCGGCGGCACTCTGAACTGGCGGAAGGGCCCGACAATCTGTCTGTTCGCCATACTTCCCTCCGGCCCGCGCGTAACGGGTTTCATGTCACGCAATGCATTCAGATCCCGGTTCAGCAATATCCTCGTATTTCCGCGATATGCTCTCGCAATGTCACGTCGCTCTTTCTGTCACCAAACATTTAGTGGACATAATTTCGCCAGCTCATATCCAACTGCTGGTCTGCGCCGGCAGTCACGCCTCGCCCCGGTTTGATGTCGCTGAGCAGGGCCAGTGCGTCCGTGTTGTCGGATTCCAGGTCCTTGGACAGACTGCGTCAGAGCAGGCGGAAATTCACCTCGATCTCGAGGCCCATTCCCAAACCCTGCACCACCTGAACGTTGGCGGGCTGGCCCTCCTCCGTTACCTCCAGATAAACCGCAACGGTTCCCTGGAGTCCGGCGACGCGGGCTTCTGCGGTGTATCCGGCGGCGACTCGGTCGGTGATTCGCGGATCTACGAATGCATACCTGGTAGCTACGGGAGCTACCGCACGTGGTGCCGGAGCGCCGTTCTGCTTACCGATGACCGCCCTGTCAAGCAGCAATTGGATCGCCTTCTCTTCATTGTTCGGAGCCTGGGACCAGACCGAACGCAGCGCCATTTCGGCTTTGGCATAGTCCTTGAGGTCGGGTTGCGCCATGCCGACAATCATGTACGCTTCCCAGGGCGAACTGCTGAGCGGGATCGCCTCCCACCCGCTGCGAACAGCCGCTTCGGCCTGTGCGGCATGTACCTGATTGCGGGCACGCGCGACAACTTCGCCATACGCCGGCTGTTGGGCCGATGCGATAGACAGGACCGCGGCAATGAGGCAGAAAACTCCGGGGAGCAGATGAGCACGGCTACTTCGGCGCTCTCCGGTTCGCTGAAAGATCGCCTGCGTAGATCGCAGGTCGCAACTGAGGTGAGAGAGAAAGACCGCGCGCGGTTGCCGAAGCCCTTGCAGCCTGACCATTCCAATGGGCGCGGGCGATTCACCGTAATTCGCCATAGACAAGAGTAGTCAGCTCCTGGAGCGTGCGTTCACCGCTGGCGGCCCGGGCAGCAAACGTGTGGGTTAAGCGATGCGCTTGCCCGCATCAATCCGCAGATACAAAACCGCCCCCAGCGCCGCCAGAATCGCCATCACCACAAACGTGGAATTCCACCCGTAGTACTTCACCAGATACCCGGAAATCGTGGTGGAAATTGCCCCGCCCATGTTCCCCCACGTGTTCATCACTGCCGAGACCGACCCCGAGAAATCCCCTCCAATATCCAGCGGGATTGCCCACGAAACACCCACCGTCAGCTCCAGCCCGAACATCGCGATGCACGAATACCAAACGCTCTGCACCGGATCGTGCGCGAAACATGCCGCCAGAATCGCCACCGCGCCAATCAGGAACCCGGTCACCGCCACCAGCCGCCGCGCCCTGGCCAGCGGCATACGTTTGGCCAGTATGTCGGAAACCCAGCCGCCCGCAATATCCCCGAACGTCCCCGCCAGCAGCGGCAGGCTGGCGTACAGCCCCATCTTCTCGAGGCTGAAGCCCCGCTCGGCATTGAGATACTTCGGGAACCAGTCCAGATAGACCGCCAGCGAATACCCGTAGCAGAAATAGGCGGCCGAAAGAGTCCACATCTGTGAACTTGAAAGAATCTGCTTCCACGGCACCGCGCCAATCGCCGTGGTGCGCTTCCCGGCCACCGGAGCAATCAGTTCCAGTTCCGCCGCATTCACATCCCTGTGCTCCGCCGGATGATCCCGGTAATACCAGAACCAAACCGCAGCCCACACCAGGCCCAATGATCCAAATGCCACGAACGCCGTGCGCCAGCCGTAGCGCACAATAATCCACGCGACCAGTGCAGGCGTCATCGCCGCCCCCAGGCGCGAACCAGCATGCGTGATCCCCTGCGCGAAGCCCCGCTCCGAAGGCAGCATCCACCGCGATAAAGACCTTGTGGCGATGGGGAACGCCCCGGCCTCACCCATGCCAAACAGGAACCGGCAGACAATCATCGAGCCCGCGCTCCACATCCCGATCGTCCCCATGCAGAAGATTGACCACCAGGTCACAATGCCTGCCAGCGCGCGCCTGGGGCCGAACCGGTCCCCCAGCCAGCCGCCCGGTATCTGGAAGATGGAATAGGCCCACCGGAACGCCCCCAGAATCCAGCCCATCGTGATCACCGAAAAGCCAAATTCTTTCTGGATTGACGGAACGGCGGACGAGATCACCACCCGGTCCATATAGGTGATCATGTACGCGGCCACCGTCAGGCCGAGGACCACGTGTCTTACATGCGAAGGCCGATTCTGTTGCACTGGATGACTATCATATCGGCTGCCTGCACCCTGCCTCTCTTCCATCATGAAGTTGACACAGGCCCCGCCCGCCGAATAAGGATGCAGCGCCTCCCGGAAGCTGTAAGCCGTATCATTGCGGCCCACCCTGCGCGCGCACCCGTCAGGGGACAGAGGTGCATCGTCGAAAGCAGCGTCGGCAGTTTTGAGCCATGTTCCAGATGCCGTTCGATAGCTTCGTCGGTCAGCTCCGTGAAGTTGTCGGCCTTCCGCCACCACTGCGTCCCGGCGGGAAACAGCGGATCGAAGAAGCCCTGCGCGGCGGGGAATGGAGCCGGTCCCATGGCGTCAAAAACCGGCGTGCCGGTGATGCTCCACACAATGCCGCACAAATTCTTCATGTGCAGTTCCTCAGGAAACGGCGGCCCCGGCGAGTTCCCGTCCCCGCCGCGCACGGGCCGGAACAGATCCGCATTCTCAGTCTCGTTCGCCACCACGAAGCTACCGTCCGGCAGCACCATGTCGACAGACCGCAGGTTCCGAGGCCCGCGCCATTATGGCCCCCACCGCGAATCGCTGTCAGCAGGCCATTCTCACGGCCATACTTTACCGCCGCCACAACAATGGATGCGTTGTAAGCGGCCCGCGCGGCATCGTAGCCGGCGCTCCCCGGTTCAATCAGTTCGCCGCGACAGGAGTCTTTCAGTTGGTCAGTAATGTGGTATCCACTTCTACATGCGGAATCCAGCGGAGAAATGGTCAACGCGCCACCAATATGGTTCGCACCCCCGGCAGTTCGGAGATCTGCGCGTGCCTCAGGTACGACAGGCGTTTTCGCCTGTCGTCATCACTATCCACGGAGGTTTCTGGCGGTCCGCCTACGGTCTGGACCACATTGAACCTGCAGCAATTGCTCTCGCCGAAGCAGGTTTCGCCACATGGAATATCGAATACCGTTGCATCGGCACCGACGGCGGCTGGCCTGTTACTTTCGATGATGTTGCTGCTGCCGTGAAATGGGTGGATGGCCCCACCATCGCGGTCGGGCATTCCGCCGGAGGGCACCTGGCTTTACTGCTCGCTCATCATGGGCTGGTCTCCGCAGCGGTCTCCCTCGCCGGAGTCGCGGATCTGCGCGGTGCCCGCGAACTCAATCTCAGCAAGGGCGTTGTCGCCGAATTCATGGGCGCACACCCCGACCGTGACGCTTCTCCCATCGAACTGCCGCCCGCCCGCGTTCCCGTCCGGCTGATCCACGGCCTGGACGATGACATCGTGCCGCACGAAATCAGCGCCGCCTACGCTGCCGCCGTACGGCAGGCCGGGGCCGATGTGGAACTGCTCTCGCTCGCCGGTACCGGCCATTTCGAACTGGTCGATCCCCACTCCGCCCAGTGGCCCGAAGTCCTCTCTACTGTCGTCCGGCTCGCCACTGATAAACTCACAGGCGTTCAGGAGAAGATATGAAGCGAACATCACTTGTAATTGCGGCTGGTCTGGTGGCGATCGGTACCATCTTGATTGCTCAGCCACCACAGCCAGTTTCCGCGCCACCCGCCGCAGGCCCTGATGGACGCGGCCCGGGGCGTGGACCCGGGGGACGCGGGCGTGGCCCTCTCGGCGGTGCCGCTGCCGGGTTCGTCACCACCCCGGAGAAAGACAAAACGCCTCCCGAATTGCCCGCCGACCTCAAGGCCGGCGGCGTCCTCATCATTTCCAAGACTTCAGGCTTCCGCGAAGAAGCCGCGATTCAGGCGTCCGATGTCGCCCTCGCCGTCATCGCAAAAAACCGTGGCGTCCCATACTTCGTCACGGAAAACGGCGCGGTCATGAATCCCGAACAGCTCGCCAAATTCAAGCTCGTCATCTGGAACAACAACAGCGGCGATATCCTCACGGACGAACAGCGCGCGGCGTTTAAAGCCTGGCTGGAGAACGGTGGCTCTTCAGTTGGCATCCACGGTGCGGGCGGCGACCCAGCCAAATTCCCCGCGCCCCGAACCGCTACTCCCTGGACCTGGTACATCGACGAGGTGATCGGCGCGCAATTCACCGAACACTCACGCATCATGCCCGCCGACGTCCACATTGAAGACCGCAAGAGCCCTGTTACTAAAGGCCTGCCCGCCATCATGCACCGGTCGGACGAATGGTACTCGTTTTCTTCAAACCCCCGCTCGAAGCCAGGCTTTCACATCATCGCGACCGTTGACGAAAAAAGCTATGAACCCGGTGAAACTGCCATGGGCGGCGACCATCCGTCCGTCTGGTGGCATTGCGTCGGCAAAGGCCGCGCCCTCTATTCCGCGCTCGGCCACGGCGGCATGATGTATACAGAACCCAACATCATCCAGCTTCTCGACAACGCCATGGCGTGGGGCATCGCTGAGAGCGGCCACGCCTGTTCCGCGAAGTAATCAGCGCTGATCAGCGCTTGACAGGCAGGATGGTCACGTTGCCGGCCGATCCTGCCTGCGTGACGTTCAGAATCAGATTTCCGTCCGGCACTGTATCCGGCACCTTCAAATTGATCTGATATAGCCCCACCGACCCCGGCGTTAGCCCGACAAACAACGTCGGAACAGTCGCTCCGTTCAGCGTCACCGTAACGGCGTTTGTCGGATCAGTTGGCGGCGGTGGAGCTGGGTTTCCGGTAGGCGGCTGGTTAGTCCCCGTCCCCAGACCGGCGAGGTAGAAAACGATAATCTCGTTAGGCCTGGCGGGTGAATCGGTCAACACGAGCGTGGCGTCCAGATGCTGCGCGATAATCGTCCCGTTCGGGAATGCCGCGATTCCCGGAGCCCCCGGCGTTACTGTGAAACTGTCCGGCGTCGACAGCGCGCCATTCGCGTTCACCAGAATCTGGTAAGGCGTACCCGGTTTCAATTCATACGGGGCCAGTGCGTTGATCTGCCCGGCGCTGACGAAATACAGCGGCGCGGGTACGCCTCCGATCAAGACAGAAGTGTTGGCCAGCGTGGTCGGGAATGGCACCGCACCCGCGATGGCGCTGGTATCCGGGGGAGCGAAATTCGCGCCGTAAATCTGCACTGCCGTACCGGGCGCGACGCCTGCGCCCACCTGCGGATTGAATACATTGAGCGTGGCACCAGGCGTCAATGCCGGCGCAGGGTTCGGCGTTACCTTACCGGTGATCTGAACTCGTGCAGGAAGCAATCCGGGCACGGATACGTTTGCGCTGATTGTAACTTGCAAAACCGTACCGCGAGGGATCCAGGTGCCGGTGTAGCGGCCCACACTCGTCAGATCCGGACGCAGAGATACCGGCGAATCCCCGGTGCTGAATGTCGCATCCACGTTTGCGTTCCCCATCGCCGTCCCGCAATCGTCGGTAACCAGAATTGCCATTGGCACCGGCCATGCCACCGGCTGCGCGAAGTTCGAAGTCAGACCAACTGATGTCGCCACCACCCTGGTCGCAGCGCAGGTGGCTCTGGGCAACGTGGCCGAACCTTCCCGGATAAACGGCAGCACGCCCCCGGTGGCGTTGGGAATGATGTAAGTCACATTCACGCTGCGCAGAGAAGCAGCGGAAAACTGATAAGTCACCACGCCGCGATAAACGCCCGGAGCAAGCCCTGCCGCATTCACCGAGATGGTCGGACGTCCCGGGGCGGATGCGGAGGCTGCCCCCGCCGTGGGTGTGACGGTCAGCCACGATGCGCCGGACGGCGTGATCGCAGCAGCCTGGTAAGGCGTCGATGCCACAGAACCCGAATAGAGCATCAGGCTCTGCGACGGGATGGCCGCGGTTCCGTTGGCAACGAACAGCAATCCGGCAGGCTGCGGATCGGGGTCCGCCTGCGTTCCAACCGGCGAGACCGTCAGCACCACCAGAAATTCAAAAGGGGAATTTGCTGCCTGGCCGGAAGTCACGCGGATGCGCCCGTAGTAAGTGCCGGCATTCAGGGCTGCAGCGGCTGCCGGATCAATCGCATACAGCAGCGCGCCCGGCGCAGCCGGCGTGGAATATCCCGTCGCGGACTTCAGCGTCAGCCACGAAGACCCCGGCAGGACCGTCGCGTTCCACGTCGCCGAAGCGCCGCCCGCCACCAGTACCTGCACAGATCCGTTCGGATTCCCGACTGCGCCTCTCGCTGACATCTGGAACTGCTGCCCGAACGGTTCGAGCGCCATGGTCAAGCTCCCCGCCACCAGCAGCGTAACCGGAAGGGTTGCAGCGCCCGCGCTGGTGTCGATGGTGACCGTGCTTCTATAGAGGCCGGGTTTCAGATTGGTCGGGTCAACCGTAGCGAGCCAGTATGCGGGTGGCCCGGGATTAATTGTGGTATTGACGCCTGTCAGTTGCACCGGGAAATCGCCGCCCGAATTGGTAGAGTTCACAGTGATCACGCCACCACCTGCGTTCTGAACACCAAATACTCCGCTCACCGTACCGCTGATCGACGTCGCGGTCAGCGCCAGCAGCGTCCGCGTCAGACTCAGCAGCGCCGGCGGCGAAGTCACGTTCAGGCTCACCGCTACCTTCTGCGTGTTGCCCGCGCACGGGCTGGGCGAAAGACAGGTGACCGTGATTGTGGTGGCGTAGGGTGTCGCCGACGCAGCCAAGGTCAGAGCCTGCGCATTGAGCGACACGCCAATCCCGCCCGGAGTATCGGCCGACCCGTTTAGTCCGCCCGCCACGCTGAGCCAGGGGGCAGCCGGGCTCACCGTCACCTGGTACTTCAGAATGGTTCCCACGCTGCTGGATGCAACCGTAAAGTTCTGTGGTTCGGGCAGGTCAGTCGCGCCGGTCGAAAGTGCAAAAGCGAGTGATGCCGTGGAGAGTGCCAGATCCGTTGGCAGGCCGGAACGAATCACGATCTGCTGCGCGCTGGTCGCGGTCGCCTTTGCAGCATCTGCTACCTGCACGGTGAAGCTGCCGGTTCCCGGAGTAGCGGGCGTTCCGCTGATCGCGCCATTAAATAAGCTGAGCCCGTTCGGCAGGTTGCCTGTTAGAGAAAACACGTAGGGCGGGGCTCCCCCGCTGGCCGTGAGCACCTGCGCCGGATAGGGCGCTCCGGCCAGGCCGGACGGAAACCCGAGCAATCCCACCTGCAAAGGTGCCGCTGCAACTCCCAGCTGAATCGGCGCTGCAACCGAAGCGCCCGAAGCATCCTTCACCTGCACCGTGAAACCAAAATCGGCAGCGACTGTTGGTACGCCTGAAATCGTGCCGGTAGTGCTCAGCAACAGGCCCGGCGGCAATTGGCCTGCCGCTACTCTCCACGCGTAAGGCGTGGCTCCTCCCGACGCCGTCAGAGTCGCCGAATACGGGGTCTGGACCGCGCCACGCGGCAGCGTTCCGGATGAAATTATGATGGGCGTCAGCGGTGCAATGTTGACCGCAAATTGCTTCGACGCCGTATTCGCTTTCCCTGCCGCGCTGTCTGTCAGCAGCACTGAAAACGTGGCGGATATCGGCGAGGACGGCGTTCCGCTCAGCGTTCCCGTGGCGGCGTCCAGTCTCAGGCCCGTTGGCAGCGATCCCTGTGCCACGGTCCAGAGGTAGGGCGGCACGCCCCCCGTCCCGGTCAGAGTCTGCGAGTACGGGGCGCCCTGGAACCCGGAGGGTAATGGCGAAGCCGTTGTAATGCTCAGCGCAGGGGGCGCCACAACCGTCAGCGTAAGGGTCTGCCTCGCCGTTGCGGGATTTGGTGCGCTGTCCGTCAGGGCCACCGTAAAGCCCGCTGTGCCGGAGGCCAGCGGCGCACCGGAAAGCAGTCCCGTCAGCGGATCCAGAAACAGCCCCGACGGCAACGGTTCCGCCGCCAACGACCATTTATAAGGCGGGTTTCCGCCAGTCGGTTTCAGCACCTGAGAATACGCTGCGCCCAGCGTGCCGTTCGGTAACGTCGTCGTCGTAATACCAAGCGGCCCGGCCTGCGAAATCACCAGGTTGAACATAACGGAAACTGAAGTGTTCGCCTTGTCAGTCAGCACAATAGTGAAAGTGAAATTGCCCCCGCTGGCCGGAGTTCCGCTGACCAGCCCCGTCGCCGAATTGAGCAGCAGGCCGGGCGAGATCTGACCCGGCGTCGGCAGCGTCACAATACCAGGCAGCACGTCCCACTTAAAAGGCAGCACCCCGCCCGTTGCGGTCAGCTGGTAGGAATAAGACACGCCGACGACGCCCGCCGGGAAGGCGGTTGAGGTCACCGTTAGCGGCTGCGTGGCCTGCACCGGCACAGAGAACTGACGGTTCGACGTGGCGCCCGCATTGTCGGCCACCTGAATGGTGAAGGTCAGCACCCCAATGTCCGCGCTGGCCGGAGTTCCGCCGAGCAGGCCGGCCTGCGACAGACTGAAGCGCGCGGAAGGATTGCCGCTCGCCTGAAAAGTCCACATGTAGGGGGCCGTGCCCCCACTCGCCGCGAGTTGCGCCGAATACGCCTGGCCCGCCACAGCCACCGGTAACGCAGGAGGAGTTGTGATCGAGAGCTGTGCCAGTGCCGCCGGAGCGCAGAGCGCTGTAAGCGAAAGGACCAGGAATAGCGACTTGTGAATCATGTCTTTTAGCAACTGTACCCGATCTACCCCCGCACAATCGCTTGAATTTCCGCCACCGTCCGGTCCACTTCTTCATCCGTCGTATAAAAATGCGGAGCAATCCGGATCCCTGCTTGAGGCCGATAATCCACCAGCACTTCCCGCCGCGCCAGTTCCTTCGTCACCGCCGCGCCATCCGGCACATCCAGAATCACCACGCCCCCGCGCCGCGCGTTATCCCGCACGGTGCGCACCGTCAACCCCGCCTCATCCGCCAAATCCATCAGCCGCTGCGTCTGCCGCAAAGACTTCTCCCGAATCGCCTCCACGCCAATCTGCCCCACAATCTGATACCCGGTCCGCGCCGAATACATCGCCGGAACATTCGGTGTGCCGTTCAGAAACCGAAAGGCATCGTCCGCATACTCCACCGGGCCCCCATCGAACTGAAACGGGGCTTTGTGCGCCATCCAGCCCGTCGCCGCGGGCTGCAGTTTTGGCCATAAATCGCGCCGAACATACAGATACCCTGCTCCCGGCCCGCCGCACAACCACTTCACCGAACCGCCCGTCGCGAAGTCGACATTGAGCGCCCGCACATCCACCGGCAGAATTCCGGCCGATTGGTACAGATCCGCCACAATCATCGCGCCCACTTCATGAGCCCGCTTCGTGATCGCGGCGAGATCCTGCACATATGAACTGCGGAACGCCACATGCGACACCGAAACCAGTTGCGTCTCCTCGTCAATCGCCTGCAGCATCAGCTCCAGCGGCAGCGTCAGCCCGTCCGGCGAGGGAACCGAAACCACCCGCGCGCCCTGCCGCTCCAGACCGTAATAGATGTAGTCGTTCGAAGGAAAATTCAGCCCGTCCGTCACCAGTTTGTTGCGCTTGCCGTTCCAGTCGAAACAACTCGTCACAATCCATTGGCAGATCGACACATTCTGCTGCATCACCACTTCTCCCGTGCCCGCTCCAATCACCTTGCCGATGAGATCGCCGACGGTCACCGGCATGTCCCACCAACCCTCTTCCCACGCCCGGATTCCGCGCGTCGCCCAGGTCTCAGCAAACTCCCGCAGGGCATCTGCCGTTCCGCGAGGCATCGCCCCCAGCGAATGGCTGATCATGTAGGTCGTATTTGAAAGAATGGGGAATTCTTTGCGCCAGGCGAGTAATGGGTCCACCTTCCTGTAATAGCACTGAAGGGCGATTTATTCTTCGCGGGCAGTTCTCACGGGCGTTATGCGGTGTACTTTGGCACGGCTGGCGAATCGCCCGCTGCTCTTTTTCGGCCATGATTTCGCGAAGAGCGACATTGCGCAGGCGTAGCGTGCCTGATGGCGCTGGCTGCCGTACCTCGTGAGAGTCGCACGGGTAGGAAGGTCGACCTTTCTGTAATACGATCTAAAGGTGCTCATCCGACTCCTCCCCCTCGCCCTTCTGGCTTTCAGCGCCACAGCCGAAGTCACCCTGCCCGCCATCCTCACCGAACACATGGTCCTGCAGCGCGACCGCCCCGTTCACCTTTGGGGCAAAGCCGCGCCCTCTGAAGCCATAGCCATCATCTTTCGCGGCGAGACCCAACAAACCACCGCCAACGCATTCGGCCAGTGGAGCCTCTACCTCGCCCCCGGTGCGCCCGGCGGCCCCTTCGACCTCACCATCAAAGCCACCAATACCATCGCCTTCAAAGACATCCTCGTTGGCGATGTCTGGGTCGCCTCCGGCCAGTCCAACATGGAATTCAAACTCCGCCAAACCGCCAATGCCCAGACCGAAATCGCCGCGGCCAGGTACCCCAAAATCCGCCGCATTCTTATCCCCAAAAAGGTAACCGATCACCCCATGGACGAGACCGCCGCTCAGCCCTGGACAGACATCAATCCTGAAAACGCTGCCAACGCCTCCGCAGTAGCTTTCTTCTTCGCACGCCACCTGCAAGACAAACTGAACGGCGTTCCCATGGGGATCATCGAAAGCTTCTGGGGCGGCACGCCCGTCGAATCCTGGGTGAGCCTCCACGGCATCAGCGAAGACCCCGCCCTCATGCCGATTTTCGGCGGCTGGGCCCGTTCCCTGGAAGCCTGGCCGGGCATTGAAGCCCAGTTCAACCGCCGTCTGGATCAGTGGAATGAAGCTTCCGCGAAGGCCAAAGCCGAAGGAACCGCCGCGCCGCCCAAACCCGGCAAGCCCGAAACCGGCCCTGGTGGCGCATACACACCCGCGGGCCTCTACAATGCCATGATTGCCCCGCTCACCCCTTACCCCATCAAAGGCGCCATCTGGTATCAGGGCGAGAGCAACGCCAATCCCAATCCCAACGGAGCATCCCTCTATGCCCGCGCCTTTCAGGCCATGATCCGCGACTGGCGCCGCGTCTGGGGCCTCGGCGATTTCCCCTTTCTCTACGTCCAGCTCGCCAATTACAAATCCAACCCCTCCTGGCCGGACCTCCGCGAAGCCCAGCGTCAGACCCTCTCCCTCGTCAACACCGGCATGGCTGTGACCATTGACGTCGGCAATCCTGCTGATATCCACCCCACCAACAAGCAGGACGTTGGCCTGCGCCTCGCCCTCGCCGCGCGCGCCGTGGCCTATGGCGAAAAGCTCACGTACTCCGGCCCGCTCTATCGACAGGCCCTCCGTGAAGGCAACGCCATGCGCGTCTGGTTCGATCAAACCGGCACAGGTCTCATCGCCAAAGGCAGCAAATTGAAAGGTTTCGAAATCGCCGGGCCCGACCGCAGATTTGTCGCCGCCGAAGCGCATATCGAAGGCGGCTCAGTGGTTGTCTCTTCACTCGCTGTGGCCGTGCCCACCCACGTCCGTTACGGCTGGTCAGACAACCCGGACTGCAATCTCTACAACGCCGAAGGCCTTCCCGCCTCGCCCTTCCGCTCCGCCGAATAATCTGCGCGGCCTTTGGCCCGGCGCGTGCTCCTGCGCCGGGTAGAGGCTGTTGCGACCTCAACCTGCGTGAGAAGGAACTTTATGAAAATCGGCATTCCGGGAGCCGCGCTCTGCGTAGTTTTCGTCGCTACCGCGCTCTGCTCCGCCCAGCGCCTCGACACCGTCGAAGGCCCCGCGCTCTACAAGGCATACTGCGCCACCTGCCACGGCGTTGACGCAAAGGGTGTGGGTCCCATGACGCAATGGCTCAAAATCGAAGCTCCTGACCTGACCCGCATCGCCCGCCGCGAAGCCGGCAAGTTCCCCCTCGCGCGCGTGCAGCGTATCATCGCCGGTGACGAGAACATCACCAAAGGCCATGGCAGTCGGGAGATGCCTGTCTGGGGTCCGGTCTTCTCACAGGTCGCCAATGATCAGGATTTCGGCAAGGTCCGGATCTACAATCTGGCGAAGTACATCGAAAAGCTGCAGGCCCGCTGAGAATACCGATTCCCCCCGCGTCCCCCCCGCGTCCCCCCTGCGTCCCCCTGCGCCCCGGGCCTTTCAACGCTTCTTCAGTTTTCCACCTCATACTCAGGCTAGTGGAGCCCTCGCGTACCGTGAAAATTGCCGGCCTCCTGCTCTTGGCCGGTCATTTGCTTGCCCAGCCCCCCACCGCCTCTCTGCGCGGCACTCTGGCTGACCCCAGCGGGGCCGCAGTACCTAACATCAACATCGCTCTTGCCCAATCCCCCAACCCGGTTCGCACGTCCCGAACTGACGCCACCGGCCACTACCAGTTCGCCGGCCTGGCCCCGGGCCTCTACACCATCCGCGTCACGGTACCCGGCTTCGCGCCGTTCGAAGCTCCACGCTTCGAAATCGCCCAGGGCCGAACTCAAACCTTCGATATCGCCCTGACGCTGCTCACGCAGGCCGAACAGGTCACCGTAACCGCCACCGACACAACAAAGCTCGACACCGACCCTTCCAACAACGCCGGTGCTCTGGTGCTCAGCGGCAACGATCTCGATGCACTTCCCGACGATCCCGACGACCTCGCAGCCGACCTGCAGGCCCTCGCCGGCCCCGCCGCAGGACCCGGTGGCGGGCAGTTCTTCGTCGACGGCTTCACCGGCGGTCGCCTGCCCCCCAAGTCTTCCATTCGGGAAATCCGCGTCAACCAGAATCCCTTCGCCGCCCAGTACGACAAGCCCGGCCAGGGGCGCATCGAGATCTTCACCAAACCCGGCGCCGATGACTATCGCGGCGAACTCATCTTTCAGTTCAGCGATGCCGCCCTCAACTCGCGGAACCCCTTCGTCTCCGTCAGGCCGCCCTTTCAGCGCAGACAGTGGGAGGGCGAACTCGCCGGGCCTGTCAATCGAAAGACATCCTTCCGCTTTGACTTCGAACGCCGTGACATTGAGGAAAATGCCTTCATCAACGCCGTCACCCTCGATTCATCACTCAATGTCGCGCCCCTCACGCTCGCACTTGCCACGCCTCTTTCCAACGCCGAGATGAACCTCCGCGTGGATCGCCAATTATCCGCTTCGCACACCCTCACCGGTCGCTACACTTACGCCCGGGATAGCGCCGAAAATCAGGGTGCGGGCGGCTTCTCTCTACCCGATACAGTTTTCAATGGGCACGGCTCCGAAGACACCCTGCAACTGGCGGAAACCGGCATTCTGTCCGCGCAGGCCGTCAACGAAACCCGCTTCCGTTTCCGGCGCCAACGTAACAGTCAGTCGGGTGGCACGCAGTCACCCATAACGTCCGTTCCCGATGCCTTCACCACCGGCGGCTCCTCGCAGGGTGACTCGTTCAATCACCAAAACCGATACGAACTCCAGAACTTCACCTCGCGCGTTTCCGGTGCTCACACCCTGCGCTGGGGCGGCCTGATGCGCGGCGTCACTATCTCGGATCAGGCGGCCCAAAACTATGCCGGAACCTTTACCTTCACCTCGCTCGCCGCTTATCGAACTACCCTCCTCGGTTTACGAAATGGCTTCACCGACGCCCAAATCCGCGCTTCCGGTGGCGGGGCGAGCCAGTTCACGCGCAATGCCGGCGACCCCCTCGCCAATCTTGGTCAGTTCGATTTCGGCTTCTTCGCCCAGGACGACTGGCGCATTCGCCCCGGCGTCGCGCTCAGCTTCGGCCTTCGCTATGAGTTCCAGACCCATTCAGGCGACCGTCGCGATATTGCCCCTCGTGTGGGCCTCGCCTGGGCGGTCGGCAGGAATGCGGGAAAATCCCCGAAAAACGTGATTCGCGCCGGTGTCGGCATGTTCTATGAGCGCCTCGGTGAAGGCATGACGCTGCAGGCCGAACGCCAGAACGGCATCCGTCAGCAGAACTTTCTCATTCCCAACCCCGTCTTCTACCCCCTCGTCCCCCTGGTGGCCACCCTGCTGAGCACCGCTCAACCCCAAACCATCCGCGTCACAGACGCCCATTGGCGAGCCCCCGCCCTGTTCCAGACGGCCATCGGATTCGAGCGCCAACTCACGCGCCGCATCACCCTGAGCACCAACTACCTCCACACTTCCGGCGCTCACACACTTCGTTCGCGCAATATCAATGCGCCCCTGCCCGGTACGGGCTTGCACCCCTACGGCGGTGTCAGCGGCATCTACCTGTATGAGGCCAGCGGCATCTTCCGCCAAAGTCAGTGGACCACCAATGTCTCTGCGAAGGTCGGCTCGAAATTCACCCTCGCTGGTGCTTACACCCTGGGTTCAGCCCGCAGCGACACCGATGGCATTGGCAGCTTCCCCGCCAACCAGTACGATCTCTCCACCGAATTCAGCCGCGCCGGTTTCGATATTCGCCACCGCCTGCAAATCAACGGGTCCTGGTCCCCGAAGTGGGGTCTCCGACTGAGCCCTTTTCTGACCGCCACCTCCGGCCGCCCCTACAACATCACGCTCGGGAAAGATTTGAACGGCGACGGCTTGTTTAATGACCGTCCCGTCGGTGTTGCCCGCAATACCGGCAACGGACCCGGCATGGTGGCCGCTAACATGAGGCTGGCCAAAGTCTTCCTGATTGGCGAGAAGTCGCCAAGGGGTAATCTTAACGCCGGGCGAGATCCCCTCGAACTGACTTTCTCCGTCAATGCCCGGAATTTCCTCAATCACCCCAACTACGCACTGCCGAGCGGTAACCTGAGTTCCCCCCTCTATGGGCAGTACACTGCCCTGGCGGGAGGTCAGGGCACCTCCGGCACAAGGCGACTCGACCTGCAGGTGAAGTTTGCCTTCTGATAAACCCACTGCCCAACACCATTTCGTGACACAATCTAAAACTTCTGGAGCACAATAAAAATGCGAAACGTTTCGTCAGCCACCGTCCTCTTCGCCACCGCCCTGTTCGCCATATCCATGCCGATCATCTCGGCTCAGACCGGCCCCTACAAAGTCCTCAAGACCGCCAGAGTCGGCGGCGAAGGCGGCTGGGACTACATTTACGCCGATGAAGCCGGGCGCCGGCTCTACATTCCCCGTGGTGCGGCGAAAGCCGTTCCTGCCACCGATTCAGCGCCTGAGGTGCCGGCTACAGAAGCCCGCCTCACCGTCTTTGATCTCGATACCCTCAAGCCCCTGGGCCAGATCGCCGGAGTTGGTGGCAACGGTGCCGCGGTCGATGCAAAATCCGGCCACGGCTTCACCAGCGACCATCCGAAAGTGTCCATGTTTGACACCAAAACCCTGACCCTCATCAAGAGCATCGACGTCGGCGCCGCACGCCCCGATGGCATTTACTTCGATTCGTTTAATCAACGCGTCTACGTCTTCAGCCACCCCACAAAGGACGCTACCGTGATCGATACCAAAGACGGCACCGTGCTGGGCACCATCGATCTGGGCGGCGTGCCGGAACAGGGCGTTGGCGATGGTAAAGGCATGCTCTATGTAGTGATGCAGGATGCCGTCGGCAGTGTCACCGCCGTGGACGTCAAGACCATGAAAGTCACCGGCCATTACTCATTCGTCGATAAGGGCGGCTGCAACGGCCTCGCGCTCGACGTGAAGAATCAGATCCTCTTCGCAGCCTGCGGTCGCTCCGGCAACCCGCCCGCCCAACCCGCGCAGCCCATGATGGTCGTCCTCAGTGCCAAAGATGGCAAAATCCTCGCCAGCCTGCCCCTTGCCGGCGGGTCTGACGGTGCCGCCTTCAACCCCGCCACCATGGAAGCCTTCAGCACCCAAGGCAACGGCACCATGACGATCGTGAAAGAGAACAGCCCTGTCAGCTTCGAAGTGGAACAAAACCTCCAGACCATGAACGGAGCCCGCACCGTCACTTTCGACGGCAAAACGGGCCACCTCTTCGCCATGGCGCAGGAGCGTGGCCCGGCCCCGCCCCCACCGGCAGGCGGCGGTCGCGGACCACAGGGTACGGTTGTCCCTGGTTCATTCACGCTCCTGATGGTCGGCAAGTAGCCAAAATGCACGCCTTGAAAATACTCCTCACGGCGTGCGGTCTGCTGCTCCTGACCGCAGCTTCCCGACAGCCCGCCCGCGCCGCGTGGGCTGTCGTCGACACCTTCAAAATCGGCGGTCAGGGCTCTTGGGATTACCTCACCGTCGACCCCGCAACCCACCGGCTCTACGTGCCGAGAACCACCCACACCCTGGTCATTGACGGCCTGTCCGGCAAAATAATCGCCGACATCCCCGGCCAGAAGAACGCGCACGGCGTCGCCCTCGCTCCCGCCTCCGGGCGCGGCTTCATCAGCGATGGCGGCGGCAAGGGCGAGGCCAACGGCGCTGTCATCGTCTTCGATCTCAAAACGAACGCCGTCCTCGGCTCACTCGCCACTCTGCCCGATGCCGATGGAATCATTTTTGACTCCGTCAGCGGCAAAGTTCTCGTCGTCTCCGGACGCGGCAAAGCTCTTCTGTCTTTCCCTCCGGACATCGATCCCGTGAATGGCAAACTCGGCCCGCCAGTGGCGCTCCGTGGTGAGCCCGAGTTTCTCGCAGCCGACCACACCGGCAAGGTGTACATCAACCTCATGGATACTCACGAAGTTGCCGTCGTCGACCTCAAAGCGGGGAAAGTCCTCACCCACTGGCCCGTCGCCCCCGGCGGCCTGCCCGTCGGAATGGCTCTGGATGACCCCGCCGGCCGCCTCTTCATCGGCTGCCGTGGTCCCCAAAAGCTCATCGTCATGAGCACCCGTGACGGCAAAGTACTATCCGATATTCCCATCGGAGAAAGCGTCGACGCCGTCCAGTTCGAAGGTGGCCAGGCCCTGGCCAGCACCGCCGGCGCTCAGCTTTTCGTCGCAGGTGAAACCTCGCCCGGCAAATTCGCCCTCGTGGAAACCATCCACACCGGCGAAGGTGCCAGAACCATGGCCGTCGATCCCACAACCCACAAAATCTACCTGCCCACCGCCGAATATGAGATGGGAGCGAACGGCAAACGCGTGCAAAAGCCCGGCACGTTCACCATTCTCGTCGTTGCCGGGAAGTGACGCCCAGGCCCTGGCCCGTTCATACACCGCGCCGTCTTCGTCGCCTTCCACACCGCCAAAGCCAGCGCAATCGCCTCCGTGATAGCCGCCGCAATCCGCAGCCCAGCTTCGCCTGCCGAAGCGTTTTCTCTTGCTTCGAGAACGGCGACGCAGCGGCAGTGAGATTAACAGGTGTACGTGATTCTTCGATACAAGCCCCTTCATGGTCGACAAGTCATGCTGCCGGCATAGTCTCGGATCAAATCCCGTGGTTTGCAACTCGTCGTCCCCCGAAAACTGCAATCGACCTACACTGCCGACCAGATCGGAGGCCTGATGGACCTTGGCTCGTTGATCCGGCTCGTTCAGCATCGGCGGCTCCGGCAATAGTCCGATGGGGTGCCCCTGTCTGGAACTGCCTGGACAGGCCGCCGCACTGGAAACAGATCTCCTGGCGGGAAGGTGGATGCTCGACCGGCCAGATAGAATGCGTCCTACTTTTGGCCGTTCCCGAGCTTGTCCGCTTCCTTCGTATGCAGAGCGGCGCGGGCCGGGTCTCCCTTCTGTAAATACAGTTCCGCCAGGCGCCGGTGGATGACGGCGCGGCGCGGATCGAAATCGAGCGCGCGAGCGTATTCGTTGATCGCCAGAGCGTTCATTTTTTGGGCCGTGTACGCGATGCCGCGCTCCACCGCGAGATCCGCCTGCAGTTCCTGGTAATATTCGGACACGGGGAACTCCCTGCCCTCCGGCAGCGCGGCGCGCAGAGCCTCCAGCGCCTTGTCACTCGCGTGCCGGGCGTTATAGACTCGCGCGAGGTTCAGGTATGCGTCGGGCCGCGAGGGGTCCAGCGCGATGGCTTTCCGGCAGAAATCTTCCGCTTCGGCGAACTGCTGTCTCTTGATGTGCAGCGACGCCAGCGCGTTGTACATCTCCGGCGTGACGTTGGGCGAGTGAATGGCTTTTTGCAACTCGGCCATTGCAGCCTGTTCCTGTTTCAGGTCCAGATACGCCAGCGCCAGGAAATAATGCGCCGGAGTCATTGTGGGGTCTGCCTCAAGAGCCTTGCGGTTCAACTCCAGAGAGGCGCCAGGATCTCCGAGTTTGCGCCGAACTTCACCCAGCAGTGAAAGAAGAGGAGGGAAATCAGGGTGTTGCTTCAGACCTCGCTCCAGTTGCTCCCGGGCCTTTTCGCTCAGGCCCTGGTCGAGATAGAGCCGAGCCAGGTAGAAGCGCGCCCACAGAAGCTCCGGATCGAGATCGAGCGCCTGCTGCAATTCGGCTTTGGCCTCGGCGACCATATCCGTCGACCCCTGCGCGAGATACGCCAGTCCCAGAAGCATGTGTGCGGGCGCTGAGCGCGGATTTGCCGCCAGCACGCCCTTACACTCGCGGATCGCCTGTCCGGCTTTCCCCTGTTGCAGGTGTTCCGCGGCAGCACCCAGTTGCGCGCCCGGCAGATCGGCAGGAGGAGTCTGCGCCCAAATCATGACCGAAGCCATGACCGAAGCGACGAGGACAAGGGCAATCCGGAGCCACGGCACGGTCAGATCGTACCTGCGGCTTTCAGCGCTTCGCATCGGCCTCATCCAAAAGCAAAATCTGGCCGGCGCGCACGCTGTCGATCACCTGCTTCTTCCCGCTGGGCCATTCGATCCCGATGCGGGCAAAGGTTGCGTTGCCCAGCCCGAAATACAAACGCGCGTCGCTGGTGCTGAGGTAACTTCCATAGGGATTGACTTCCCGCAACTGGGTCCGGCCGCTGCTGGTCACCCGCACCTTCGCGCCGATCCCGAAACGATTGCTCTCGCGGCCGCGGGCGCGGAGCGCGATCCAGTGATTGCGATTGCCCCCGTCATTGCGCAGCAGCAGCGGGCTCCCGCCGGAATCGGTCACTACAATGTCCAGGTCGCCGTCGTTGTCGAAATCCGCCACCGCCAGACCGCGGCCCACATGCCGGATGCGAAACGCCGGACCGCTTTCCGCCGACACTTCGCGAAAATGGCCACCGCCAAGGTTCCGGTAAAGCAGGTCGGCCTGACGGTAAGAAAGCCGCGGGTCGTAGAGCGTCACATTATCAAGGACGTGTCCGTTGGTGACATAGATGTCCGGATAACCGTCGTTGTCGAAGTCGAAGACTTTGGTGCCGAAGCCGAGCGTCTTCACGCTGGAGGGTAATCCGGCTTTGACGGTGCCGTCTTCAAAAAGCAGCTTTCCGAGGTTGCGGTAGAGCGGATTGTATTGGCCCGAAAAGGCCGTCAGGAAGATGTCCGGCAGGCCGTCGCCATCGAGATCCACGATCTCGGTACCCATGCCTGCCAGAGCTTTGCCGTTCGTGTCGAAACCTGTGCCGGCACCGTAGGTAATGTCGTCAAAGGTGCCGTCGCCCTTGTTGTGATAGAGAAAATTGCGGACACCATCGTTGGCCACGAAGATATCGGGCCATCCATCGCCATCGATATCGCCGATGGCCACTCCCAAACTCTTTCCCGCCGGATTCGCCACGCCGGCTTTGCGGGAGACCTCAGTGAACGTGCCATCCCGATTGTTGTGGTACAGCAATGCCGGCGTCCCGTCGAACTGCTGCGGATTGCAATACATGCGGTAGCCCGGCTTTTGATATCCGCAGTACGTCGCCTTACGCATGTCGTAATCCAGATAGCGCCCCACAAACAGATCCAGGTAGCCGTCGCGATCATAGTCCACCCAGGCTGCGCTGCTGCTCCACCCACTGGCACCCACTCCGGCCCTTGCCGTCACCTCACTAAAGGTCCCGTCGCCATTGTTGCGAAAGAGCTGATTACCGCCGTAGCCCGTGACATAGATATCCAGGTAGCCGTCGTTATCATAGTCGCCCACGGTCACGCCGGTAGCGAACATCCCATTGCCTGCGACACCCGCTTTGGCTGTTACATCCTCGAATTTTCCGTTGCCCGAATTGCGATAGAGTACATTGCCAGGCGATGGCTTGCCGTGGGCCAGGTCGGCTCCGTTGGCGAAAAACAAATCGGGATAGCCGTCGTTGTCGAAATCGATCACGCCCACCCCGGAGCCGAAGGTCTCGAACATGTACTTCTCGGCCGAAGCCCCGTTTTCATGGCGAAAGGTAACGCCCGATTCCGCCGCGACTTCATTGAACTGCACCCGGCCGACTTCGCGAGGCTCCGGTCTGGCGGCCTGCTCACTGTAGACCGCAAGCAGCAGCATATTCGCACCGAAGATCAGGAAAGCTTTGCGCAGGAGCAGCACGACCGGGGTCCCAGTATATCTGTCGTCGTATCACCTCGGCGCTACTTTCCGGAAATTTGGCTGCCAGCCGGCGTCGGCGATTCGATTACAGGTATGCAGCGAGCACGACTCACCTGCGCAGGACGAATTGGAGGAGCACTATTCGGGGATATATTCCACAGCGATTGGAATTACAAATCTTACCCATTCGCCCCTCTGCACGATCTGGTTATTTCGTGTCAGACCCTTAACTAACCATGCTGATAAATCCTGAGTACCGCCGTGGTTGCCTGAGGCCCCGCGCAGAGCGGATCATACCAGGGTTCGCTACCGTGCAGATGAAAAATTTAGTCGCGCAGCCGCTTGACGTTGGCAATTCGAAGAGATATAGTTTCAGATCATCCGAGGGGTTGACCACTTGTTCCCGATTGTTTTTGAAATTCTCTCAA
>JBBQDH010000007.1:0-46121 GCA_038319515.1 Bryobacterales bacterium | reverse complement strand
CGGCGATGGCCGATGATAAAGTGCAGGCAATGATCGAAGGGAAGACGGTGGTGAAGGTGATTGCCGTGCCCGACAAGCTGATCAATATTGTCATTAAATAAGCGGGATCGTCATCAAACAGGCAGGAGACAGGCATGACCGAGAATCGTCGTGACGTACTGAAGCTGGGCGCGGCGGCGTTTACCACCGCCATTTTTACCGGGAATGTGAAGGGCGCGAACGACCGCATCCGGGTCTCGTTCATCGGCGTGGGCAGGCAGGGCCAGGGCAACATGGGCTCGGCCATGCAGCAGCCGGAAGTGGAGGTGGTTTCGGTCTGTGACGTGTACCAGCCGAATCTGGAAAAGGCGATTGCGCGCAGTGCGAGGGGAGCGGCGAATAAGCCGGATTCCGCACCACCGGCAAAGGGCGTGAAGGATTTCCGCGAGGTGCTGGCGGACAAATCCATTGACGCCGTCTGCATTGCCACGCCGGACCACTGGCATGCCTACATGGCGGTAGAAGCCTGCAAGGCCGGCAAGGATGTTTACGTCGAAAAACCGATCAGCGTGGTGATTGATGAAGGGCGCAAGATGGTGCAAGCGGCCCGCAAATACAACCGCGTGGTTCAGGTGGGTACGCAGCAGCGTTCGGGCGTGCACTTCCAGAAAGCCACGGAACTGGTGAAGCAGGGCGCGCTCGGGAAGGTGACGTTTTGCCGTACGTTCAACTACGGTAATGGTTCGGCGGAAGGCATTGGGAATCCGCCCGACGAAGCCGCGCCGAATGATCTCGACTGGAACATGTGGCTGGGACCGGCTCCGGAGCGTCCGTACAACAGGAATCGGTTTGGCGTGGATCCGAATGCTTTCTCGCACTTTCGCTGGTTCTGGGATTACGCGGGCGGCATGATGACGGACTGGGGCGTTCATGTGCTGGACATCGTGCAGATGGCGTTCGACGAGCAGCCGCCGAAATCGATCACAGCGCTGGGCGGCAAGTACAACATCAAAGATAACCGCGATACGCCGGACACAATGCAGGTGACGTACGAGTACCCTGGTGGCATGCTGGCAACGTATGAGAACCGCATGTTCAACGGCAATTCGCTGTTCGGGAAAACCTACGGGACCATCTTCTACGGCGACAAAGGAACGCTGTTTGTGGACCGCGCGGGTTACACCATCTGGCCGGAGAAGGGCAGTTCGCTGACCGAAACAACCGTGTTGAATTCTAATAACCACGGCAAAGACCACTGGGCGAATTTCATCTCCTGCATCAAGACGCGGCAGCGCCCGGTTTCCGACATCGAGATTGGCCATCGCTCTACGTCCACGGCCCTGTTGGGTAACATTTCGATGCGCAGCGGGCTGCGGATCGACTGGAATGGCGACAGGGAAACCGCGGCCCAGGCTCAGGTGAAACAGTATCTGGAGCGGAAATACCGCAAGCCATGGGAACTTAAAGTGTGATGCTTTCAGGAACGAACCTTTTTCGATCAACCCTGTGTCTGATTCTGGCTCTGCCCGCTTATGCGGCGGAGCCCTTTTTTTTCATCCAGGCGTCTGACCCTCAGTTCGGCATGTACACCGCCAATAAGGACTTCCGGCAGGAGACGGCGAACTGGGAATTCGTCGTTGCGAATGTGAACAGATTGAAACCCGCGTTCCTGGTGGTGACCGGCGATTTGACCAATCAGGAAGGCAACGCGGACCAGATTGCCGAATACCAGCGGATCAATAAGAAGCTGGATCCGGCAGTGCATTTGTACAGCGTGGCGGGCAATCACGATGTGGCGAATGAACCATCCCCGGCGACTCTGGCGGCGTACAGGAAGAAGTACGGACCGGATTACTATTCATTCCGCGAGGGACTGATCTACGGGATCGTGCTGGATTCCAGTCTTTTCAAAGCCCCGGGCAAAGTGATGGACGAAGCCGCGAAACAGGAGGGTTGGCTGGCGGAGGAATTGGGGAAAGCCCGTGCCGCAGGAGCAATGCCGGTGATCTTCCAGCACATTCCTTTCTTTCTTGAGAAGGCAGACGAGCCGGACCAGTATTTCAACATCCCGATGGAAACGAGAAAGCGTTTACTGGCGCTGCTGAAGAGCAATGGCGTGCGCTATATCTTCGCGGGCCACTATCACCGAAATTCATTCGGCAAGGATGGCGATCTGGAGATGATCACCAGCGGGCCTTCGGGCATGCCGATCGGGCCGGACCCTTCCGGCATACGCATTGCGGAGCTGAAGGGCACCACCATTGAGCACAAATACTACGGCCTGGGGAATCTTCCGAACGCGTATCCGATTCCGCCCGCGAAGTAATTCGGTGGTACAATTCTCACTCGTCATATATATTTGAGCGGATGGGGGATTACCCCGCCAACTGGAAATAAACAGTGCTCGATTTCATCATTGTTCGACTCATATTCGTCCTGATTCTGGGCATTACCGCTGCCTCCTTCAAGCCTGC
Source organism: Bryobacterales bacterium (assembly GCA_038319515.1). Classification (GTDB taxonomy): domain Bacteria; phylum Acidobacteriota; class Terriglobia; order Bryobacterales; family Bryobacteraceae; genus BOG-234. The sequence goes on along the minus strand of JBBQDH010000007.1, from coordinate 43,668 downwards.
TGAAACACCACTCTGGGTGGCCGGCGGGCTTGGCGCTTTGGTCGCCGGGTTGGCGATCGTGCTGGAAACCCGCGTGCGCCGGTCCAGCCTGCAACGCCTGATTGGTCTGGCTACCGGCGTTACCGTCGGCCTGTTCGCCGCCGCGCTGGTCAGCGTAGTGCTCGGTCGAATCGGCTCCGGATCTCCGGCACTGCATTTTGTCCAGATCACCTGCCTGGTGATGTTCCTCTATTTCGGCGCGGTAACGGGTGCCGCCAAGGGGGAATTGCTGAATCTGGGCGCTTTCGGCGGCGTCTTCGGGGTAGAGACCGATGCACGACAGCACCACAAAATCCTCGACACCAGCGTAATCATTGACGGTCGCATCGCCGATATCGTCGATACCGGCTTTCTGGACGGGGTACTGGTGATCCCGCAGTTCGTCCTGCAGGAACTTCAGATGGTGGCGGATTCGGCCGATTCCATGAAGCGAAACCGCGGTCGGCGCGGCCTCGACGTGCTGCAGCGAATTCAGAAGGTACCGAAAATCATCGTCAAGATCGTGCATGAGGACTTCCCGAAAGTGAAGGAAGTCGATATGAAGCTGATCGAACTGGCGCAGCTGTATAAGTGCAAGATCGTCACCAACGATTTCAACCTGAATAAAGTAGCCCACGTGCGCGGCGTGGAAGTGCTGAATATCAATGAACTGGCCAATGCCCTGAAGCCGATTGTGCTGCCGGGCGAACTGATGCGGGTGTTCATTCTGAAGGAAGGCAAGGAATACAACCAGGGCGTGGCGTATCTGGATGACGGTACCATGGTGGTGGTCGATAACGCGCGGCGAATGGTCTCAAAAACAGTGGATATTTCAGTGACCAGCGTGCTGCAAACCACTGCGGGAAAGATGATCTTCGGCAAGTATGAGGAGCGCATGCAGTCGGCGCCAGTGCCTGCCGCGCTGGAACGCAGGGACGCTCCGCCGCGTCGTGAACAGGCAGTTGGAGAAAGCTGATCAGTGAAACTAGCCGTCATTCTGCCCTCAGCCGGGTTAGGTACCCGGATGCTCAAAGGGACACCCACAGGCCCTGCGGACACCTCCGGCACCAGCCGCAAGCAGTTCATGCTGCTGGAAGGCGCACCGATTCTGGTTCATACGGTTCGAAAGTTCGTCGCCTCGCCGCTTGTTCATGATGTGGTGATTGCGGTTCGGGAAGATGATATTGAGTGGGTGAAAGACCTGCTTCGCAATGAAGGGAAGACCCTGCTGGGCTCGCTCCGGGTTGTGGCGGGCGGCAATTCGCGTCAGGAATCCGTGGAGAATGCGCTGCGCTCTCTGGACCCGGATACAGACCTGGTGGCCGTGCACGACGCGGTTCGTCCCTTCATTGATCTGGATACTATTCGGCGGGTGGTGGAAGAGGCGGCCAATACGGGCGCCGCCATCGTGGGGATTGTCCCGGTGGATACCGTGAAGCAGGTGAGTGGCGCTCAGGCGGGCGGCGCCAAAGTTCGATCCACCATTTCGCGCGAACGCCTGGTTCTGGCGCAGACCCCGCAGGTCTTCCGGCGCGACATTCTGGCGCGCGCGTTCGAATCGGCGCGGGTGGACAACTTCATCGGCACTGATGAATCGAGCCTGGTGGAACGCCTGGACGATGTGGAGATCAGCGTGGTGTTGGGCAGTGATCGGAACATCAAAATCACGCGGCCTGGTGATATGGATTTGGCGCGCCTGTTCTTCGGGCAGGAGACCGCGAAAAAGTGAGGATTGGCCAGGGCTGGGATAACCACCGGATCACGGTGGGGCGACCGCTGATTCTGGGTGGCATCACGATTCCCTGCGACTTCGGCCTGGACGGCCATTCTGACGCGGACGTTCTGTCGCACGCCATTACCGACGCTGTTCTGGGGGCGATTTCCGCAGGAGATATCGGGATGCATTTCCCTGATACCGATCCGCGCTGGAAGGGCGCAGGCAGCCTGCAGTTTCTGAAGCATGCCTGCGACCTGGCAGCGGCGGCCGGCTACAGCATCGGCAATGTGGATTCGACAGTGATTCTGGAACGCCCGAAGCTGAAGGATTTCCGTCTCATCATTCGGGAGTCTTTGGCGCAGACCATGGGGCTGGCAGTGGATCAGGTTTCAGTGAAGTTCAAGACCGCGGAACGCGTGGGTCCGGTGGGCGAAGGGCGTTCGGCGGAATCCCAGGCGGTGGTATGTCTCGTTCGCTCTGCTTAGTTTTCCTGCTGACGGGTGCTGCTCTCGGGCAGGACCGCGTGAAGGAGCTTGCCTCGCACTTCGATGGCAGGGTCAGTATTTTCGCGAAGAATCTGAAGACCGGCGCCACGTATGAGCTCGGCGGGGGCAACAGAGTCAATACGGCCAGCACCATCAAATTACCCATACTGATTGGGGTGTTCAGCGCGGTTGAAGCGGGCAAAGTTCACTGGACCGACACTTCTGAACTCACGAAGGAAAACAAGGTGGGCGGCTCTGGCGTGCTGGCAGAGATGACGGACGGCACGAAGATTCCCCTCCGCGATCTGGTTCGATACATGATGCTGCTGAGCGACAACTCCGGCACGAACATGGTGCTGGATCACGTGCCGGGCAATGAAGTGAATGCCGTTCTGGAGGAGCTCGGCCTGAAGAACACCCGGTCCCTGCGGAAGATCCTGAAGGGTTCAGCACCAGAGGGCGTGAGCGATGCCGGGCGCGACCCCGCGAACAAAGGCTTCGGTATCGGCGTGGCGACTCCGCGTGAAATGGTCAGTCTGCTGGAAGGCTTGTATAAGGGCGAAATTGTCAGCAGAGAAGCTTCGGCAGAGATCCTCGACATCATGAAGAAGCAGCAGTGGCGGGAGGGTCTTGCCCGGCGCTTCGATGTGGATGTGGCGGATAAACCAGGTGCGCTCGATCACCTGCGCAGCGATGTCGGGATCGTGTTCGCAAAGGCAGGGCCGGTGGCGATTGCGATCACCTGCGCTGACATGCCGAAGGTGGACTGGTCTCCGGACAACGCGGGCCTCCTGTTCATCGCAGACGCCGCGAAGATCCTGGTGGAAGAACTAACGAAACAGAACAATCTCCACGCCGCCCAGCACGCCGCGCTTCGGCAGCGGCACGTTGGGAATCTCCTGATACACCGTATTAGTCATATTGGTGAACTGGATAAACGGCCGCACTTTCCCTCGTGACCAGGTGGCCGAAGCATCCCACACAGCATAGGGATCACGATTCAAACGGTCCGCAACACCCAGGCGCGTGCGGGCAATCAAATACCGCCCCACCGTGCCGCGCCATTCCGCCACCGCGCTGCGCACGGGATAGTTGAACGTGTACTTACTGAGCAGCGCGGTGTTGGCCGCATTCACGCCATGCAGAGCGGCGAAACTCAGTGAAACGCGCTGGCCGGCCTTCGGTTCATAGGCCGTGGTTGCCTCCATGCCCGTGAAGTTCAGCTTGTCGAAGTTGGTCGCCTGCCACACGTCCGCGGGAGTGGCCCTTACGTAGTCGATCACGTTGGTATCGCGACGGTGGAACACGGTCACCGAGGAATGCAGGTTCGGGCGGAAATATGCGTCCAGACCGCCTTCATAATTGGTCGCACTCTCCGGTTTCAGGTTTGGATTACCTTTGTTCGCAGGGTCAGAATAGTAGAGATCGGTGTAGCTGGGCAGGCGAAATGCGCGACTGGCGGAAGCGCGCAGTTTGAAGCGCGGGCTCAGCCAGGCCGCGCCGCTGAGTGACGGGCTGGTGGCCACCTGGCCGGAGCCGTACACCTCTTCCCGAATCCCGGCGGAGAACGAAAACCGCCGCGCCGAACGCAGGTCATAGAACGCATACGCACTGCCGCGCGTGCGGTTTCGGATTCCCAGATTCGTGCTGACAATCGATTCCCTGAAACCCTCCACCCCATAGCTCAAAACCGCATGCAACGGCAGGTTGTCATGCCGACGCAGATCGCCCTGCCAACTGTCGAGCAGATGCCGATTGGTGTAGATCTTCGGGGAGTAGCGGAAAAGCACAAACAGATCAGTATGCCGCCGGTAAGCAAAACTCGCCTCAGTCTTTTCGCCCAGATCCTGGTGAACCGAACCGAACCAGGTCTTGATGCGCTCCCACGAAGGGTAGTTGCCGTAAAACTGATCCGCACCGAAAGGCTTATCACTCAAGACAAGCAGCAGGCTTGTCGCGCCCAGCTTCGATTTCAGGCTGGTGAGGGAACTCATCGAGAGATTGCGGTAATCACGATTGGGGATGAACCCGGTGCTGCGGTCGCGCGCGAAGCTCAGTTGTTCAAACACGCGCGAGGTTCCGAACGATGCCACGCCATGCTCCACGTTGGTGCCGAAATTGCCCAAGCCGGTGAAGAGCCGCAATTCCGGGCTCTCCGTGTGTCGGGTCCGTACGTTCACCACGCCGCCGATCGCGTCTGATCCATACAGCGTGGATCCCGACCCTTTCAGCACTTCGATACTGGACACGGCGTCGAGAGGCACCGGCAAATCGAGATTGAAGTGGCTGGTCTGTGCATCATTGAGCCGCATTCCGTTCAGCAGCACCAGCGTCTGGCCATAAGTGGCGCCGCGAATGGAAAGATCCGCAATAAAACCGCCCGGCGAGCGCTGCTGCAGGTACAGAGATGGTTCCAGCTGCAACAGATCGAACCAGGAATTAAAAAGGGGACGTTCGGCGCGCGGGAGCGGCAATTCGCTCACATTGCGGTCCGTCTCATCAAGGGGAGCAGGCGTCGCCGTGCCGGTAACCACCACACTTGTATGCAGGGACGTTTGGGCGCAAACCAGGCGCGCGATGAACAACAGAGTCAACCGAAATTTCATGGAATCTTCCATTGTCGCCCACATGAAACAACCACCCGCTAGACTGAAACTGTACCCCTTGGCCGATCAACACGGAATCGTCATCGCAGCCAATTTCACGGCTGACCTGATCGCTGACACGCTCCACTTCTGGATTCGCCGGCTTGGCTGGTCGGATGATGTGGAGTTTGCGCCGTATAACCAGGTGTTTCAGACGCTGCTTGATGCTCAGGGCGCTTTTGCGGCACACCCGAACTCGGCGCATGTTCTTCTGCTGCGGGCGGACCGGTTGGGTCCGGAGTCAGAACTCGCGGCGGCGATGGCTTCTCATGGCAGGCAGTTGATTGTGGCGTATTGCCCCTCACCGGCAGAGCCCCCGCCCGCCGCCCCCAACGAGATTCGGATCAACAATTTGCTGTCGCTCTACCCCGTACCGGATCCGTTCGATGCGCACGCTGAACAGTTGGGCGACGTGCCGTACACGCCGCTGTTCTTCACGGCATTGGGAACCGCTGTCGTTCGCGCGATCCATTGCCTGCGGGCGCGTCCGCTTAAAGTGATTGCCCTTGATTGCGATAACACGCTGTGGCGCGGAACCTGTGGGGAAGACGAACCGGAAGGCGTGGTGGTGGACGGGGCGCATCGTGACCTGCAGAACTTCATGCTCGCGCAGCGCGATGCGGGAATGCTGCTGGCGATCTCCAGCAAGAACAATGAGAACGATGTGAACGATACCTTCGCGGTGCATCCGGAAATGCCGCTGCGCCTGACGGACTTCACGACGAAGAGCATCAACTGGAGTTCGAAAGCCGAGGGCCTGGCGGCGATGGCTGATGAGCTCTCCCTGGCCCTTGACAGCTTCATTCTGGTGGATGACAGCGCGAAGGAAATTGCCGAGGTGAAGGCGGGCTGTCCGGAGGTTCTCGGGCTGGAACTGCCACACCAGCCGAACCGGATTCTGCATTTTCTCGAACACGTCTGGGCCTTCGACCACCTGGATATTACCGCCGAAGACCGCCGGCGCAATGAGTCATACCAGCAGCAGGCGGAGCGAGGCAAACTGGAGCGGCAGTCGGGTTCGCTCGAAGAGTTTCTGCGCGAGCTGCGGGTTGAGATTCATATCCAGCCGATGTCGGCTTCGCAGGTGGCGCGTGTGGCCCAGCTGACACAACGCACCAATCAGATGAACACCACGCTGATCCGCCGTACGGAGCCCGAAGTGCTTCAGTCCGAATGCTGGACCGTGGATGTGAGTGACCGGTTCGGCTCGTACGGTCTGGTGGGGGCGATGTTCCTCGCGGAGTCCGGCGATGCGCTGGTGGTGCAGAACCTGCTACTTAGTTGCCGGGCGCTGGGGCGTGGCGTGGAACAGCGGATGCTGGCGCGGGTGCATGAACTGGCTGCGGATCGTGGGAAGCAGAGGGTTGAAGTCCCTGTTGCAGAGGGTCCGCGCAACCAGCCCGCGCGGGACTTTGTGGCGGGAAGGTCTCATACGGAACCCGCCCGTCCTGACCTGCGCAAGGCTCGCGTGGTTTCAAGCCTGGCAACCATCGACTACGCCCACATTGCCCGCGAACTGAACCGACCGCTGCAAATCCTCGATGCGGTTCGTATCGGGAAGCGCAGCCTGGCAGCGCAACGCGCCGAATCCCAGCCGCCCCGCAATGAACTGGAAGCGCAACTGGCCACAATCTGGGCCGAGACCCTGCAGGTGCCTCATCCCGGCGTCACGGAGGACTTCTTCGATCTGGGTGGCCACTCCCTGCTGGCCGTGCAACTGCTCTCCAGCGTGCGCCAGGAGCTCGGCGTTGAGCTTTCCATGGATCTTGTCTACAGCGGCAAGCTCACCATTGCAGGCATGGCCGCAGCAGTGGAACTGGCACAGGTCGACCCCGGGGAAATGGCGCGCCTGATGGCGGAAATCGACGGCCTGTCAGAAGAAGAGCTCCAGGTACTGCTGGCAGAGGACCGGGAGCGGGAAGAATAGGCGATGCGCGTTTTACTCACGTCAAACGCTTCGTACGCGCCTCCGCGCGGCGGTTCCACGCGCAGCAATCTGGTTTGGCTGCGGCACCTGGCCGCGCAGGGACACGAATGCTTCGTGGTGGCTGCTGCGGAGCATGATACGCCCGCCGCAGATCTGGTGCAGGATGGCATTCGTTTCCTCTCCGTCCGTGAGCCTGCGAAGCGCCCGGCAGCGCTGCGGCGGCAGATTAAAGAGATGCAGCCCGATTGGGTGCTGGTGTCGAGTGAAGACCTGGGCCAGCCACTGTTGCGCGAGGCGTCACGCTCGGCGCCTGGTCGCGTGGTCTACCTGGCGCATACCCCGCAGTTCTTTCCGTTCGGGCCGGAAAGCTGGCATCAGGATTCCGCCGCCTCTGCGCTGGTGAAGAACGCGGCCGCGGTGGTGGTCATCAGCAACAGCGTTCGCGACTACGTGGCGAAGCATCTGGGCCGCGACAGTGTAGTGGTGCATCCGCCAATTTATGGAACGGGCCCGTGGCCGCGTCTGGCGAATCCGAGGGGCGCGGTAACCATGGTCAATCCCTGTACCGTGAAAGGGCTGCCCATCTTTCTTGCGCTGGCGGATCGCTTTCCGTTCGTCAGTTTTCATGCCCTGCACGGCTGGGGCACCACCGCCGCGGATGAAGAAGCGATGGCCCGGCGGCCCAACATCACCGTGGTCCGCACCGTGCCCGACATTGATGATCAACTGGCCATCACGCGGGTGCTGCTGATGCCTTCACTCTGGTTCGAAGGCTTCGGCCTGATCGTCATGGAAGCCATGCTGCGGGGAGTGCCGGTGATCGCGAGCGACGCGGGAGGGCTGGTGGAAGCGAAGCTGGGCACGGACTTTGTGCTGCCGGTGCGGCCGATTGAAACCTGGGAACCGCGCTATGATGTCCGCAATATGCCGGTCGCTGTGGTGCCACGGCAGGACATCGGAGCGTGGGACACAGCGCTGACGCGCCTGCTGAGTGACGACCGTTTGTACCAGCGGGAATCGGAGGCCGGAAGTGCCGCTGCGTTGCGTTTTGTCACAGCACTGGACGCCGGGGATTTCGAACGGATGTTGCAGGCCCTCAAACCCGCGCCCGCGGTGCCTGTGAAGAAAGCGGATTCCCTGACAGCGGAGCAGCGCGCGCTGCTGCTGCGAAAACTGAGGGCGCGGGCTTAGAACCATGCGTATCCTGCTCGCGCACAACTCGACCTACTACCCGGCGCACGGCGGTGGCGACATCTCCAATCGCCTGCTGATCGAAGCCCTGGCCGCGCGCGGACATGAGTGTCTGGTGGTGTGCCGCACGGCTTCACACGGGGCAGAGGCGCATCGGGAATTGCTTGCCGAACTGGCGCACCGCGACGTAGCCGCCACGGTGGAAGAGCCCGGGATCGTGCGCTTCCCGCTTAACGATGTGGAAATCCACACCGCCACCGAAACCCCCCACCTGCGCGACTATTTCACACGTCAGATCGGGGCGTTTCAGCCCGATGTGATTCTGGCCTCCACAGACGATTCCGCGCAGGTGCTGCTGCATGCCGCGCTGAGTTCGGGCGTGCCTGTGGTCTACATGGCGCGCGCCACCATCGCACTGCCGTTCGGCCCGGACTGCGCGTTCCCCGGCATTGCTAAAACCGACGCTCTGCGGCGCGCGGCAGGCGTGGTGGGCGTCAGCGGGTATGTCGCCGATTACATCCGTCGCTGGAGCGGCATTCCGGTCGAAGCACTGCCGATTTCCTTCATGGGCCGCGGGCCGTTTGCCAACCTCGGCCGGTTCGAAAATGAATTCGTTACGCTGGTGAACCCGTGCGTGGTGAAGGGAATTGACATCTTCACCGCCCTTGCGGATGCATTGCCGGATACCAGATTCGCGGCCGTGCCGACCTGGGGTACCAATGATCAGGACTTCGCGAAGCTGCATGCACGCAGCAACATCACGGTGCTGCCGGCAGCGGACGATATCGATCGCATTCTGGAGCGCACCCGGGTATTGCTGGTTCCATCTGTGTGGGCCGAGGCCCGGTCGCGGGTGGTGGTGGAGGCGATGCTGCGCGGAGTGCCGGTTATCGCGAGCGATACCGGCGGCCTTCCGGAAGCGAAGCTGGGCGTTCCCTACGTGTTGCTGGTGAATCCTGTCACTGGTTACGCGGGCAAGCTGGACGCAAAAATGGTGCCCGTGGCGGAAACCCCGGCGCAGGATCTCGCCCCATGGATTGAGGCCGTGCAGCGGCTGACCTCTGACGAGGCCCACTGGCAGCAGATCGCGAAGCATTCCCGTCGCGCCGCTCACCGGTATCTGGAAGAGACTCTGCGCATCGAACCGTTCGAGGCTTTTCTGGAAGAGCGTGCGGCGGTCAAACCGCAACTTGCACCTCCGCCCCAAACGACGATCACGCTGAGTGAAGACAAGCGCCGCCTGCTGGCCCTGCGTTTGCGCGATCAGTGGCTGGCCCCCGGCATTCTGGATCCGAACGGCCCGAACCTGCTTTGTTTCCCCTACGCAGGAGCCAGCCCTGCGGTGTATCGCAGTTGGCGCGACAAGCTGCCGGTGCTGACCGTCCGCTACCCGGCCAAAGCGGAATCCGTTGCGGAAGTCATCAACACCCTGATGGAGCACATCGCTCCAAAGTTGCGCGGGCGGTTTGTATTTTTCGGCCACAGCATGGGCGCGGGCATTTCGTACGAGTTCGCGCGGGCGTTACGCCGCCACGGCTTACCGCTGCCCGCGGCGCTGATTATCAGCGCCGCCACCGCGCCCCAGTTGCGCACCACCGTGTCCCCGGACCCCACGGAGGAAGAACTCATGGGCGTCCTCGCGCGCATTCACGGCCCTTCCGCTTCGCAAGCCACCCTGCGTACGTATCTCGCGCGCTTCGGGCCGGACGTCCGCCTCTATCGCCGCTACCTCTACAGCCCGGAGCCACCCCTCGATATCCCGATCTTCGCCTATGGCGGAAAGTCCGACATTGCCGTCCCACCCGCACGCCTGGAGCTTTGGAAGGAACAGACCAGCCGGCGCTTCCAAATGCGCCTCTTCGACGGCGGACACATGTACCTGGATCAGAGCGTCGGGGCTTTGCTGAACGCGCTCAGGGAAGACCTGCATGAGCTTCTGCCCGGTTGACGTCTGGACTTTCGACCTGGATCTGCCGCGCGCCGTAGTGCTCACGCCGGATGAGACCATCCGGGCGAATCGCTTCATTTTTGAAAAGGACCGCATTCACTGGTCGCATGCGCGATCGGCGTTGCGAACCACGCTTGCTTCATATCTGGAATGTACTCCGGAAACAGTGGAACTTTTCTACGGCCTGAACGGCAAACCAGCGGTTCACCAGCGGTTCGGTCTGGAGTTCAATATTTCCCACTCCCGCGACCGTGCCATGATCGCGGTAACGCGCGCGGTACCCGTGGGAATTGATCTGGAAGTGGTCCGTGAATCCGTGGAGATCGCGAAGTTACTGCGGCGCGTGGGAGAGACGGACCTTGAGGGCTCAACAACTGACCTTTTTCACCGCTGGACCCGGCGCGAAGCCCGCACGAAGGCCCTGGGCGGGCAGCTCATGCTGACCCCGCAAGGGGACCTGCGTGTGGCCGATCTGACCGCACCGGAAGGCTTCGCCGCGTCGGTTGCACTGGTCGGAGCCGACCCCGAACCGCACTACCGGCAAGTTTGATGCGAAAACCCACCCTCCTCCGTGGGCAAGAGTCTCAGCGTGCAAACGTGTCACACGCGAGGATTCTCCCCGATTCCAGTCCTGCCTGAAACCAGTGAACACGCTGCGCGGATGAGCCGTGCGTAAAAGTTTCCGGGTTCACGGTACCGCGGGCTGCCCGTTGAATCCGATCATCGCCAACCGCTGCGGCCGCGCTTAAAGCTGACGTGATATCTTCCTGAGTCAGACCCCGGTTCCGGGTGGTGCCGGCCCACACTCCCGCAAGACAATCAGCCTGCAACTCCAGTCGCACGGAAAGCGCATTCGCCCCGGACGGATCGCGCTGCTGAAGTTGACTCACCTTTGAACTGATACCAAGTACTTTCTGGACGTGATGACCAACTTCATGGGCGATTACATAGGCCTGAGCGAACTGTCCCTGGGCGCCGAATCGGTTGGTCAATTCGTCGAAAAAGCCGAGGTCCAGATATACTTTTTCGTCTTCAGGACAGTAAAACGGACCGGTCGACGACTGGGCAGTTCCACAGCCTGAAGGATAGGCATCCCGATACAAGACGAGCCGTGCGTGATGATACGGCCTGTTCTCCTGTGCCGGCAGCATCTGATCCCAGTTCTGCTGCACGTCATCGAGAGCGTTGGAGACGAACTTCACCTCTGGAGCTTCTGCCTGATCGCGCGCACCATCAGGAGTTCGCGGGGAGACTGCTGCAGAGGGACTTCCGGAGAAGAACTGGAAGAAATTCTGGTGAAAAACCAGGCTCAGCAGGCCTACAACAATCACCCCTCCGATTCCAAGGTGAGCTCCACCGAAACCACCACCACCGAAACCACCGCCACCGCCGCTCTCATCGCGTCGGTCTTCCACATCGCTGCTCGAACCGCTTCCTGACCAATCCATATTCGGCGGCTTTGCATGTACATTGCCATTCCGCAGGCCCGTGACCGCAAGCGGTCGCAGAGACCTGCGGGCGATCACGAAGTTGCTGCGGCGCGTTGGAGTGACGACTCGGATGGCGACCTGCGTGTGGCGGATCTAACCGCACCGGAAGGCTTCCCCGGGTCGGTTATACTGCCCGGAGCCGACCTGAACAGCACTACCGCTAAGTTTGACGCGAAAATCCGCCACTCGGCGTGCTAACATTCTTGGAGTACGGCCTGCAATCTCGCGGAGAGGTGCCTGAGTGGCCGAAAGGAGCGGTTTGCTAAACCGTCGTAGGGTCAAAAACTCTACCGGGGGTTCGAATCCCCCCCTCTCCGCCATCAATTCATCGGCTTGCAAGTCGCACAAATCAAACAAAATCCTCTTCCCGGTCGATAAGACTTCCAAGCCCACACTTCACTCCATATCATCCGTTATCCCCTGTTTTGACCGCCGTATACTGACAAAACCAGTGATAGCTTAGCGGGCCTGCGACGGATCGCGACAGTGTTACTACGGCGGTGATGCTCTTCTGACTGGCCGCGTGTCTGACGCCCGAATCAATTGCCTTGAGATCGCGACCATGACTGCGACAGAATGGTGAGGCAACGCACGGTCGAGGGTAGCGAGACCTCCCGCAAAACAATGACTGTCACTATTCACTTTCCGCCTGTTCAAGCTCAGTTCGACGAGGACGGTATCCGCGCCATGAACATGAGCCGACGGCAGCTCCGGACAGAGTGGCCGGAAGTCCTACACAAGCCAGCGAGCGCGGACAAAAATTGGAGTGCTGTACTACCGTTTCCGAATACCTACGAGAACGCATTCCAGACAATGTGTCCGGCGACGCGTGCGCACTCGTTTCACAGCAAACATGACCGCCTTTGCCTTTTTCTCAATGGGACAGAGGGTCATGAGGAGCCTCCCGAGGAGGTCACGCGCTGGGTAGAAACCATCAGCAAGCCGGTGGTGATGAAAGATCTCCTCGCCCTGTCGTTTGCGCTGGACTATGACCGGGAGGGAGGCAACCCACAGAAGCCCCAGACCGAAATCGGAAAATTACGCTTTCAAGCAAAGCCGTATGGCGGCGCCGAGGCAACGAACCAAACCCTAGAGGCGGCTGATAATCTTGGCCACGCTTGCGTGAGCTTTCTTACGGAGATGACCTGTTACGACTCGGCAAATTGCGTTGTCGCTATGCCGCCTTCGGAGGTGAAGCCGTACAATCTCCCCTATTTTCTGGCTGACCGCGTTGCGGACCTTTGGGGCCGGGAGAACCTGACGGAGCGTGTCAGGACAATCACGGCGAGACAGTCGATTAAAGGCCTTCCCCTGGCGCAAAAACTTGATACGCTCCTGGGAACAATCGAAGTGAACGAAGACGCCTTCAAGGGGAAACGCGTGCTATTGATCGATGACCTTTACCAATCCGGGGTCAGCATGAACTACTGCGGTTTGTTGTTGCTGAAAGCCGGAGCAAAGAAAATCTTCGGGCTGGCATGCGAGAAAACGTGCCGAAACGATGACAACGTTAGTGGGAGAATGTAGTCATGGCAGCCCATGCGTTTGATTTGATGACGCTGCTGGACGCTCCGGGGGTCGGATCCGGTCGTGTCCGCAAACTGCTTAAGAGATGGAGTGGGGCATCGGTCGGCCCTTTGATGGATCACCATCTTCTAAGCGAGACGTTGACGCCTGTTCAGGTCGCAGCCTTGCCGGAGAGTCGCGAACGAGCGAAGCGCCTCTGGGATCAGCTGGAGCGGAACAACGTAACCGCGCTATCTATTGTCGATCCCGCATATCCAGAGGTTTTACGCCAGACGCTTGGCGACAATGCTCCGGTTCTCTTGCTGTGCACAGGCAATCTGGAAATTTTCAAGTGGCCCGCCGTTGGTTTCTGCGGGTCACGAGAAGCCAGTGAAAAGGGGCTCGCAACGGCGCGGGACTCCTCTACCTTGCTGGCCCGAGCCGGCATCAATATCGTTTCTGGGTTTGCGGCAGGCGTCGATATGAACGCCCATCGCGCCGCGCTGATTTCCGGAGGCACGACAACGGTTGTTTTGGCCGAGGGAATTCTTCGGTTCCGTGTGAAGAAGGAAATCCGCGACGTTTGGGATGAAACCCGAGCGCTGGTCGTCAGCGAGTTCGGCCCCAATCTTCCGTGGAGTGTTTCTCACGCTATGCAGCGCAACAAAACCATTTGCGGGCTGTCGCGTGCCATGGTGCTGATCGAGGCCCGTTCGACTGGCGGGAGTATTCAGGCGGGCCGTGACACTTTCAAATTGGGGTTGCCATTGTTTGCTGCGGTTTATGAAGGCGCACCCGAATCGGCGACAGGAAACGAAGAACTTCTCTCTCAAGGAGCGAAGCGCTTGTTCAAAAGCCGAGCCACAGACCTGCCGAACATCCGTCCCATTCTCGAAGCCATCACGTCTTCGATGGCAATCAACGTGCCGGGCGCTTCCCTGTTTGCCTAGATTTGTACTCTCTGGCTGCCATTTGAGCCCACCGGAGCAATCGAGCATTCGCATGCCTTGGGGCCAACTGATACAGTGTTTCGATTTGCTCGTCCCTCGAATACTGGTTGTCCTATGTGTCCCGGACGAACTCGATAGCTGGATCAGGCACTCTGAACAAGATTTGCTCATGAGACATTGCGGCTACTGGACGTCGCTGCGCGGGCTTCCGGATGTGCCGAATGAGGGGAAGATCACAGTCGAACTTCCGCAAGCAAACCAGTTCACTCCGGCAGCTCTAACCGCGATAATGGAGAGGATTGGCTGCGGTGAATTGCCATGAAAGCGACAGTGCGCGATTCCGAAGCCCTTCGTGCCGTTCGCCCGGAAGACCTCGCGCAGTATTTGGTTTCGCACAAATGGCATCCGATTCGGCATGGCTCGCTCGGAGCCATTTACACTCGGCAATTCGACGGCTTCGATCATGAACTGCTCGTACCGCTTACCCGAAAATTGGGGGATTTCGCGGATCGGATCTCGGAGATCTTGCACACGCTCGAAATTGTCGAGAAGCGATCGCAGGTTCAGATCCTTAGCGATCTCGCATGCATCAGCGCCGATGTCATCCGGATAAGGCGGGCGGAGGCTACCGACGGAACAATTCTTCTTGAAGATGGCGTGAGCCTCATCACTGCGGCGGCGGACATGGTTTTGGCAGCGGCCTGTACTGCAATCGTTCCCAAGGTTTATTATCCCGGAAAAAAGCCAGCTGCGGCTATAGACTACCTTCGCGGGGCACGTTTGGGGCAAAGTGAGCGCGGCAGCTATGTCTTGACCGTAATTTCACCCTTACCGCCACCTAATGCGGCTACACTCTTGCCAGGCCTCAACGATCCTTTTGAACGGCAGGTCACTCGCACACTTGCCGGTGCGCTGGATGCCACCGTGTCTGCCTCGGAAGTTGCACTTCGTACGGGAAGTACGGATTCATTCCGCGAATCCACCCATCAAGGGGTAAGCGCGAATCTTCTTGATGCGGTCCTCGGACTGATGGGATCTTCCCATCACCCCGTAGGAATGAATTTCGCCTGGTCGCCGGCACACCCGATTATCGAAATTTCAGATCGAACGATCACCATTGAGCCTGATTTCGTTTCAGTTATCGAAGAGGCTTCGCGCGTTCTGAAGCAGAATGCTCAATTGCCGCCCGTCGAACTCGTCGGGGTCGTTATCGCCCTTCGTCGTCCAGAGGGTGTCGATCAAGGCCGGGCGACACTGCTTGCTTTTGTTGATGGAAAGCTAAAGCACGTGACACTGGAATTGGGGATAGATAACTACGATTTGGCGATCCGGGCGCACCAGCTCCACAGCCCAGTCATTTGTAGCGGAGAATTGGTCCGCTTGGGGCGCGCGACGATTTTGACGAATATGACCAACTTTAGGTTTGCGCCGGAACCTGACCAAGATGTGCTTTTCTCATAAGAGCTTCATTCCGAATTCAGTCTGACCAGCGTATCGTCCGATCCCGTCACATCGAAAATCGAGTAGAACCCGTCCCGATACGATATTGCCGCGATGGTAATCAAGAAGACAGCGAATGCCAGCCAGAGAAACTGTTCGCGGGTCGCAGGTTAGCCCATTTCAGCAACAAGTCGGCGTGGCATGGTTCACCCGGCTTACACCAGCACGCTGGATTCTTCCCTCGCAGAGCCTCAATCCTCATCCATCCTGAGGCGCTCAGAGAGTGTGTCCAGTCTCGCGCCACACGCAACGCCATTGAAGCGGACATCCGCTTCGGGCTGGAGCATGATGTTCGGGCAACTCCGATAGTCTTCGTCAACAGCAGGCAAATACTGTGGCCTGGGAAACGCCGACCAGATGCCCGCGGTCATCTGGCAGGCGTCTGAGCTTCCACCGGACCAACGCAGGGCCATCTGTGACAAAATTCCCGCCTGGACCACCAGGAATTCCGCCTGATCAGAACTGCAGTTTCAGCTGCATCTGAATATTGCGGGACGGATACGCGCTGCCGAGCGTGCCGAACGCCTTGTCGGTGACCGTGACGTTCAGGCTGGTCAGATTGACCGTGTTCAGGGCGTTGAACAGGTCGGTCTGGAAGCGCAGGTTATAACGCTCGCGGACCTTGAGGTTCTTGGAGACCGAGAGGTTGAGCAACTGGAGACCGGGCCCGTTGATAATGCCGGGTCCGACGTTGCCATAGCGGGCATTGGAGGATGTCGTGAAGGCCGCCTTGTTGATCCAGCCGTTCACGCTGCGCTCGTCTGTTGGCAGCAGTACGTCTCCACCAAGGTAATCCGCGCGGCGGTTGCCGGTAGAAGTGCTGCCGCTGGGGGTGTAGTACTGGCCTGACTGCATCCGGATGATCCCGTTCAGCTGCCAGCCACCAACTGCCGTGCGGGCAATCGGGTTCCAGCTCGTCAGCTTTGGCAAAGTCCAGACATAGGTGCCGACGAACGCGTGGCGCCGGTCAAAGCTGAGCGGGCCGTAATTGTAGTGGCGATTGAGATAATTCTCGGGGTTGTCGCCCTGCGCACTGGCATCGCCAAGCGCCTTCGACCAGGTATAGCTGACGGTGTAAAAAACATTGCCCGCACGCTTCGAAAGGTACATCTGCAGCGCGTGATAGTTCGACGTGGAATCGCTGCGGTACTGGGTGATATTTGAATAGCCCTTGAACGGATAGAGAGCCACGCTGGGCAACTGCTGTGCGGTGGGCAGCGAAACGTTCGCGAGATTCAGGTCAAACGGAATCTGGTTGATGTTGGGCTGCCGCAGCAAGTGGCGACCGAGGTTGCCTACATAAGATGTTTCGAGGAACATACCTTTGACGAGCTCACGCTGGATGCCGAAGCTGAACTGCTCGGTATAGCCGTTTTTCACGTTCGGGTCGATGGCGGTGATGTTGCCGTTGGGGACTGGCACACCGGCCGTGCCGCCGGGATTAGTCAGGCTGCCGTTTTCAAACTGCGAAAGCTGCAGGATCGGGGGAACATTGACCTGCGAAAAGATCATGTTGCCCTGGGGACGGGCGTAGAACAGGCCGAAACCGCCGCGCAGCACGGTCTTGGGCAGAACCGCATAAGCGAACCCAAATCGGGGGCTCCAGACGTTTTGGGTGGCAAAGAAACCACGCGGCGCGCCAGAGGGGATGAGCTGAAAAAGCGCACCCGTGCTGCCGGGGACACGGCCCTGTTCGCTGACCGGAATGCCGTCACCGGCGCGGATCAGGCCGTTATAGAGGTTGCCGGAGCCGGGGACCACGCGACCGGCGGAGTTGATGGTGACCGCCTTTGCCGGGTCATAGAGGGCCGGGACGAAGTTCGCCATGTTGTTCGCCTGGGTATTCCAGGGGTCAAGGCGTTCCCAGCGAAGCCCGAATTCGAGGCTGAGCTTGCGGGAGACTTTCCAGCTGTCCTGCACGAACGCGCCGGGCTGTGAGAAGCGGAAGAACCCGATGGGGTCGGCGCTGGCTTCCGTGTAAGTACGGAAGTTGCCGAGCAGGGCGTCGGCAACGGCGTTGCCGGTGGTGTTGCTGTTCCCGGAGGCGTTGAAGGTCAGATTGCCGGTGTAAGACGGGCGACCATTTTGGTCCACACGGTCGCGGATAAAGGCGAACCCGCCCTTGGTGATGTGGCGGCCCTTAATCCAGGAGACGCTGTCGGCCACCTGAATATCGGTGGAGGGAGAAAGCAGAGCGAAGGCCGGGCCCTTGAAGTTCGAATACCCGCTGATGGCGACGTCGGGAATGCCGTCCGCGCGGTAGTTGCCGGTGCCGTTCGGGAAGGCGTAGGGGAACTGGAAGCCGTAGGAGCTGCGCTTCCAGGTATCGCCGTAAGGAGGAATATGCTGCGAGGCCCAGCTGGTATTAACACGGAACTCGTTGATAAGATTGGGCTGCACCAGCCAGGTATGGGCCATCAGGAAACTTTCGCCGGGCCGGTTGCGCTGCGTGGGGGTAGTCGGCAGATTGGCGCCGGAGAAGGTGCCAAAGGGGTCGATCAGCGAGTTACGGTCAGAAACCCAGCGCCCGTAGACGCTGTGTTTGTCGTTGATCCGATAGTCGAGGCGGATCAGGTGCTGGCGGTAGTTGAGGGGATTGTCCGGCTGCAGGATGGCGTTGTTGGACGCCGTGGTGTCGAGAAAATACGAAGCCAGCCTCTCCTGGCTGCGGTAGACGTTGGCGATGGCCTTGCCGTCCGGCGTGATGAGGGAAGAGATGTCGTTATTCGGGATCGGATTCTTCGTGCCGGGGTAGAAGAGCTGAGCCTGGCCCGCGAAATTGCCGCTAAGCAGCGCAGTGGAGGGAACGGTGACGCGGGTCGGGTTGGCGGTCTGGCGGAGGCGCTTGAAATCCTGCCCCCAGAAGAAAAACAGCTTGTCTTTCTTGATCGGCCCGCCGACGGAGTATCCGAAATCGTTGTAGCGAAGTTTGTTTTTGGTGACGGAGAAGACGTTGCGGGCGTCCAGCTCATCATTGCGGAAAGTTTCAAACGCCGAGCCGTGGATCTGGTTGGTGCCATTCTTTGTGACGACGTTGAAGGCCACGCCGGCGGTGCGGCCATATTCGGCCGACGCATTTGAGGTCTGTACTTTCACCTCCTGAATGAAGTTGGAATTGACGTTGTTCATCAGGCTGCCGTTGGAACCGGCGACCAGGTTGAAGGCGCCATCGACGGTCAGGTTCTGCGAATCGCTGCGGTTGCCGTTGATGGTCTGGTTGGTGGCGGAGAGGCTGGTGGTGACGCTGAACTGGTCGGGATTGGTGACCACGGCTCCGGGCACGAGGGTCATCAGTTCCACGTAGTTGCCGCCGTTGAGCGCCAGGTTATCCACCTGCTTCGACTCGATGACGCGGGAAAGTTCGCCGGAGACCGTGTTCAGGCCTTCCCCGGCGGACGCGACCACTTCAATAGACTGCGAAACGTTGCCGATGGCCAGTTTGAAATCGGCGGTGAGGCGTGCGTCGGCGGCGACGTTGAGGCCTGTCACCTGCTGACGCTGGAATCCGGCCTGATCCACATCGGCCGTGTAGGGACCGATGGGGAGATTGGTGACGACATAGAAGCCGTTCGCGTCGGTCTCCGCTGTGCGCGTGTCCTGCGTTTCGGTATTGCGGATGGTGATTTTGGCGTGCGCGATGGCGGCACCACCTGGGTCTGTAACGGCCCCGGAGATTCGCCCGAAGCTGGTCTGGGCGAAAAGATTACTGCTGAGCGCCAACAGGGCGAGCAGGGCGACGACGGGTTTCATGCGAAATTTCCTCTAAAGCAAAAGCCTGACTTGATAGTAACCCGACGGATACTGGAAGCATATGGCAGAACTGGAAATTCATCACGAAACGGAACATCACGACCCGACCGGCAAACTGATTGGCGTCGCAGCTTCCATCCTTGCGGTCTTGCTGGCGGTTGTGACAATTATTTCGCACCGCGCCCACACCGAAGCCGTGCTCCTGAAGGCCGATGCGAATGACCAGTGGTCTTACTACCAGTCGAAACGGATCAAATTTCACAATCTGGAGCTGGGTGAAGATCTTTTGAATGCGATGCAGCTGAAGAACGAGGCCGCCGCGAAGACGCTGGAGAAATACGCGACGGAGAAGAAACGCTACGAAAAGGATTCCGGGAAAGCCCAGGACAAGGCAAAGGAAACGGAGAAAGAAGCTGCCCACATTGAGGCGAAGGCGCTGCGGTACGACTTTGGGGAGGGTTTGCTGGAAATCGGCCTGGTTCTGACGTCGTTGTATTTCATCGCGCGGTCAAAGCTGTTCCCTGTGCTGGGTATGATCAGTGCATCGGCAGGAACGGTGGTCGCACTGATGGGTTATTTCTCTTAACTGCACCGCCCGGCGAGGAACAGTTCCGGAGGTTTGCTTTGCGGCTTTGCGTGAAATCAACTGCGTCACAATACAGCGGTGAGCCGGGGGAAATCCGCATCGCCCTGAGACCATTTGGTTTCTCGCAAAGACGCAAAGAACTTCTGGGTGGTTTTTGTGTTCGTGCCGTGTTCCTCAAAACGGAACGTGGCGAACAGGGGACTGCGGTCCCTGCGCTTTGTTGGATTGTGCAGGTCCGGGGCCATCGGAGTAGTGGCTGGAGCCCTGAGTCGTAGTGAAGTTCACTTCCGCCGCTTCAAAGTTGAGAGGGCGGTCGAGCACCATTTCGATGGTGCTGCCCTTGGAGAGAACCGCGTCCGGACCGCGAGTGAGCAGGACGCCCATCAGTCCGGCGGCAGCCCCGGCAGCTCCACCAATTCCGGCACCCATACCTGTGTGGCCGGCGGCTGCTCCGGCAATCGCTCCGATCGTGGCTCCGGCACTGGCGCCTTCGCCTATGGTGCGGGCATCCGCGCCTTTGTTGGGATCCGACTTGATTTGACCTTCTTTTTTGTCAAGGTGTTCATTACCGCGGGCATCGATTGCCCCGAGGCGGGATCGGAAGTCACGGGTGACTCCGTTTGGCAGGGTAATTGAATCGAATCGAACATAAAGTTCGCCACGACCACGAACGCGCCCCGGCCGCTTTACTTCCGTGACGGTTCCGGTCACATAGCTTCCCGGCGGAATCACAATGTGGCTCTGGATCACAATCGGGAAAACGGTTTCGAGGTAGATGCGATCTCCGGCGGAAGAGTGCTTTGTGCTGACGCTGTTGATCAGGCCGAGCGCGATGTGCGTGCCGGATTCAACCGTATAGGCGTTTTGAGCGGCGTTTTGGGCGGAAAGCAGCGCCGCGGAAATCATCAGGACAACGAGTGATCGCATAGAGTACCTGTGTTCCATTGTAGTTACAAACGCGACGGCCGGTATCACGGTTGCGGTAAAACAAGTTACGGTGAGACAACAGCGGGTGCGCTGGCAGTGGCGGGAAGACGTATCAAAGCTGGGCTGATCTGGGCTCCGAAACCGACGCGGATTTCAGGATCGGCAGGAAGAAGATCCGGCAGCCGGAGATTGATCTGGTAGAGGCCCGCGTAACCGGGTGCGAGGCCCGCATAGAGGATATTCTGCGTCGGCACCGCCGTTCCCGAGAGTGTCACCTGCATCTGCGAAGCTGCCACAATAATGGCCGCCGACGAAGCCAGCCTGCCGGAAGTGGTGTCGGGGGTGACCCGACCCAAACCTGCGGCAAACAGCACGATGATTTCGCCCGCCCTGGCCGGGGCATCCTTCGAGATGAGCACCCCGGTCAGGTGGGTGGCGATCGCCAGGTTGCCGTTCCAGGGGAAGAAGCCTGGAGAAGTGCTGTTCAGCTGAATTTTTACCGAAGGCCCGGCAGCGCCCTGACGGGCTACTTCCAGGGTGACGGTGCCAGGCACCAGCTCATAAGGAATAAGGAA
The DNA here is from genome assembly GCA_038319515.1 of Bryobacterales bacterium. Lineage (GTDB taxonomy): Bacteria > Acidobacteriota > Terriglobia > Bryobacterales > Bryobacteraceae > BOG-234. The sequence goes on along the minus strand of JBBQDH010000007.1, from coordinate 22,453 downwards.
GTTGATCTGGCCGGGGGAGACATAGAAGAGATGTGCGAAAAGTCCATTCACCAGGACAGAAACGCCGCCGATGATGGTGGGTAGCGTTGCCCCCGCCGCGACGCTGGCCGAATCGGTGGAGAAGGCAAGATTCGCGCCATAAATGGTAGCGATGCTGTTGGGAGCGAGCGCGGACGCCGTTTGGGTGGCGGAATTAACGATGCTGGCGACGGTGTAGGAGGGGTAAGTGTCGATGGCGCAAAAAAGAGAGGGCAGAGCCGCAAACAATAAGATCGCGACCCTGCCCAACACGGAAAATTCGGAGAAACGGCCCGTCCACATAGCCAAACCCTGACTACATTTTCGGTCTTTCCCCTGCTCCTGACTATACCTCCTCTGCATTCAGAGGGGGTAAATCGGGGCATCTTACTGAATCGGAATGGTGATATTGGCCTGCGTCTGCAGCCCGCTGGCCGTTACCACCAGGGCCTGCTCACCGGATCCGGCGTTGGCCGGAACCCTAAAGTTGATCTGGTAGAGACCAGCGCCCACAACACCGGCGAAATCCACCGTGATGGGTACGCCACCCAGAGTTACCATGGGCTTGGTTACCACCGCCGATGCGCTGGCGTAGACCTTTCCGGCCGGGACGGCTGTTTGCAGAGGGCCGAGGCCAACCGCATAGATGGCGACATCCTCCCCTTTTTTGGCGGCGCGGAAACCGGGCCCGGTGGTGGAAGGACCAAGCAGATCATAAACGCCGCCCGCCTGCGTGCCGGAACCGTTGGGCGTCAGGATGATGCCGGTGGCGTGTTTGGCATCAATGAGCAGGAATGAGGGTCCGCTCGGTGCCAGAGTGATGGTGGTGGTGCTGGTGCCGGCTGCGGTTTTGACCACGACAGGAACGGTGCCGGTAGCGGTATCGTCCGGGGCTTGTGCATTAATCTGTCCGCCGCTGACGAACCACAGGTAAGCGGACTTGCCGTTGACCGTGACGGAAGTACCGCCAAGATCAGTCGGGAAATCGCCCTTCCATTCGGTCACGCCGGCCGCAAGGTTACTGCCATAGACTGAGAACCAGGAACCTGGCTGGACTGTAGTCGAACTGCTGTAGACCGGCACGACGCCGCCGTTGGTGATTGCCGGGGTATTGGGGGCGGCTGCAGGCGTCAGCGTGATGTTGGTGGTGTAGACGTTGGCGTTGTTTTGGTTGGGCGCGCCGGCAGGTCCGGCAACGGATGACACGTAGAGATTCACGTTGCCCACGTTGGTGGCGGGCGGCGTCCAGTCGAACTGGTAGGTATAGCCGCCTGCGGTGGAATTGCTGTAACCCTGGAAGTTGTGCTGGATGAACTGAACCGGGAACTTCGACGGGCATCCGGCGGCTGGTTTATTGCTGCCGTCGTCACAAAGAATCTGCGTGAACGTATCGGAACTGGAGAAATCCCCGGCGGCCCCGTTCGAAGTATTGCTTGCCAGGCGGGATGTCAGTTCAAACCCGAACTTGCTTTTCGTGGGGTCTGTGATCTGCACCATGACACGGACTTTACCGCTGCCCGGCGTGTAAGTGGTGGCCCCGCCGGGCAGGGTAATCTTTACGCTCCCCGCGGATGAATTGAGGCTGCCGGAATGGCATCCGCTCCCGAGACAGGTCCCGAAGTCTCCAGGGGCTCCTGCGCGACGCTCCGGCGGTCCGGTCTCATAAGCCTGGATGACGAACGGAAGGATACCGATCACCAATGCAATCTTTGCGATTAGAAATTTTCTGTTTGTCAACATTGCGCTGCATCCTTTAACACGAACTCTGTCCCGTCTACTCACGCGGAGCGCCCGATTTATGAATTTTAACCTGGTTTCGGGTCCGCTTCGCGCAACTCGCCCGCTATGTTAGGAAGGACTGCTGACGGGAGGGCCGGGGAACAGGTTTCGCGCCATCCGGGCGAGCGCTTTGCGGGCAATTGTCGAAACCGGAATTCCGGGCAGTTCCGCCTTGCCGAACCAGCGTCCTTCGGGGAGCACTTTTGGTACAGTCGCGAGGTAAACGCGAACGCGGAAACGGTCGTTCACAATTTGGTGCGTGAACTCGGCGCCGGGCTTGCCCCGCATTTTGGCGAGCAGCTTCGTGTCGGGGAGTTCCCAGAACCCGGCGAGACGCTTTTCGTTCGCGGCACGCTGAACCATGAAGACGCCGGCACCCCGAAGCAGTATGACAAGGTCCAGCAGCACCTCCCGGGTCTTTTGTTTTTTCAGTTTGACGGGAAGTTGCTGTTGTGTGCCGGCCTCGAACGCGGCGCACGAAGCCCGGACAGGGCAGGAGAGGCAGTTCGGAACACCCGGCTTGCAGATGGTTGCGCCCAGTTCCATCATGGCCTGGTTGAAATCGCCGGGCCGGTGAGGATCGAGCAACGCCTGGGCAATTTCGGTGATGCGTCGTCTGGTGGCCGGCGCGGAGACTTCGGAAGGGTCGTTGGTCAGGCGGCTGATGACCCGGATGACGTTGCCATCCACGGCGGCATGGGGCAGGCCCAAAGCGATGCTGACAACTGCGGCAGCGGTGTAGTCGCCGACGCCGGGAAGCGCGCGGATTTCTTCGTAAGTCTTTGGGATGCCTGCGGTTGCGACCTGCTTTGCGGCGCCGTGCAAATTGCGGGCACGGCTGTAATAACCGAGCCCGCTCCAGGCCGCCAGGACGTCCTGTTCCGGCGCCGCGGCGAGAGTTTCAATAGCCGGGAAGGCGGCGAGGAATCGGTGGAAGTAAGGGATCACGGCTTCCACGCGGGTCTGCTGGAGCATGATTTCCGAGAGCCAGACGCGATAGAAGTCGGTGGTTTCGCGCCAGGGAAGATCGCGCAGCACGGCGTCATACCAGGCGAGGAGGGCCTGACGGAAATGAAGTGGGGGGATGGCACGCTGATAAACGCCGATAACCCCTTTCATTTCTTTTTTATCTGCGTCCATCGGCGTTCATCCGGCTCAACTGCGTTCGAATATCACACAGGTTGAAGAGCGTGGAATGGCCTTCCCGGCGCGCGCAATCAATCCAGAACCGCCACGAATTCGGCAATCACCCGGAAGCCATCGGTACCCAGATTGAAAGCTTCAAAATCGGGGTTGAGCGGTTCCAGCCGAATCTGCGTGTGGGCCCATTCACCGTCGACATCCGGCGAAGCAACCTTCTCACTGGTATACCGCTTGACCGTGTAGCGGCTGGCGAAATCACTTTCCCCGAACTTCTCAATCAGCAGATACCTGCCCTTCCGCGAACCCGCCACATTGCTTCGAAAAACACACAGGCTGTCATCCGGAATCAGCGGTTCCATCGATTTACCAATCACCCGGGCGATAAACATGCCAGGCGCCAGTCGCAGCTGCCCCGGTACCCGCATCCATTGCTCTTCTTCCGCCGCCATCCCCTCACCGAATTTTGTGGCTGCAGCCCGCAGGCCGTAATACGGCAGATGGGTCTCATACTGCCGGATTTCGGCATCGACGTATTCGTCGAACAGCCGATCCGCAGCCCTCTGGGGGTTGCCGGTGAACGCAAGAGCCGCCCTGTCGCTGATACGCAGGAAGCCTGACAAGCTGTCTTCCAGAGAATTCAGCAGCGCTGCCGCTCCGTTTTCAGCCGCCTTGTTCCGGAGGTCGTCCTGCAAATAATCGAGGATGTCTGCTTCCTGCTCCTCCAGATCAACAAACTCCGCCGCACCCCGGCAGCGCAGAAAGAGTGTGTCTGTGGCTGAGTCAGCCAGCAGAACGCCATAAGGAACCGGGCTATCGCCTGGCCGTGCAACTTCCAGCAGAGACCAGTTCGCCTGCTTCTGAAGCCCCTCCCGGATTGAGATGACAGCTGCGCCCTGGTTCGGCTTCACGTAGACACCCACCATGTTACAGCGGGAAGAGGAGTCAGGGAAATGTTGGCTGTGGGCTGACTGTCATGTAGCGCCCCGGTACTACTGCGGTGGCGGCGCGAAGGGATAGTACCCGCTGCGGTAGCGCAGGGTAACGTTGGGCAGATCAACAGCCACACGAATCCGCCGAAACTGCCGGTTCGCGCCCTTATCGCCTACGTCCGGCGTGTACCGCATCACATACTGGGTGGTAATGTCGCCTTCCAGGTTCGCAATGGCGCGGAAGATCGCGCTGGAGATCTGTGCCGTGTAACCGCCGGAACCGACATCAAGGGCGTAGTTGCCGTCGTCGGACGGCTTCGAAAGATAGCCCGAAACGTCTTTATAGAGGTCGTTGAGAGGCGTGACCACGCGTCCACCGGTCTGTTCGGTCAGCTGCGCAAGGTTATCTTCCGCGTCGGTGTGGAAGCCAAATGCCACGGTGCTGAGCGCGTAGACAGTCACCAGATTTCGCTGGGCGATCTCAATCACTTCCTTGAGCGTTTTCTTGCTGGATGTGTCGTGGCCGTCGCCAATAATCACCACTACGCGGCGAGGTTCATACGGTTCGCCCTTGATCGTTTTGCGACTGGTGCAGGCCATGTAGATGGCGTCGAAAAGCGCGGAACCACCACCCGGCTTCATCTTGCGGAGCTTTTCAACCATCTTTTCCGAGTCCGTACTGGTATCGGAGACCAGTTCCGGTTCGTTGCCGTAGGTGATCAAATAACCGCTGAACCTTTTCTCAAGTGGCAGCAGGTTCAGCATTAGCTCTGAGGCGGCCTCCTTGTACTTCGCCCAGTGGATTTTCATCCCGTTACTCTGGTCCAGCAGAAAGCCGATGACGATGGGCTGCGCCTGCTGGTGGTTGAAGAAGCTGATCTTCTGTTCGCGGCCTTCGTCAAAGAGGTGAAAGTCGCCTTTTTCCAGATTGGAGACAAAACGGCCCTTGTCGTCCGTCACCGTAACGGGCACGATCACGTCATTGACCGTAACGCGGATTGGCTCCTGCGCGGTGGCGGCAGGATGCAGAACCAGGGCGGCGGTCAGTACGGCGGCAAGACAGCCGACTGTGAGGAGAACGCGGGCAGCACTGGAATTGTAAGCCATACGACTGTTCCAAGTCTAACTGCAAACCGCGCCCGGTGGTAACAGTACCTGAGGCGTTGCAGCCCCGCTTCCGCGTGCTACGCTTGAGACGTCGCGCATGTACAAGGCGTTTTTCGGCTTAATCAGCAACCCGTTCAACCTCAGTCCGGACCCGGCGTTTCTCTACCGGAGCCCGCACCACGAAGAGGCCCTTGCCAACCTGATCTATGGCGTGCAGAGCCGTAAGGGCTTCATCGCACTGACCGGGGAAGTGGGTACCGGCAAGACAACGATGCTGGAATGTCTGCGGGATCACCTGGACGCGCATCACACCCCGTTTGCCTTTGTTTTTAATTCCCGCCTGACACCCGATCAGTTTTTTGAAATGGTGGCTTACGATTTTGATCTGCCCTGCTCACGCACCTCAAAAACGGAAGTACTCTTTGCGCTGAACCACATGCTGCTGGAACGTGCTAACCAGAACCGCACCACGGCGCTGATTGTGGACGAAGCGCAGAATTTGAGCTGGGACGTGCTTGAAGAGATCCGCCTGCTGGGGAATCTGGAAAACCGGCGCGGCAAACTGCTGCAGATCATTCTTTCCGGTCAGCCGGAACTGGACCAGAAACTGGAACAATCGGAATATCGCCAGTTGCGGCAAAGAATCGCCCTGCGGTGCCGGTTGCGACCGTTCAGTGCCGGGGAAACCGCCCAATATATCGCTTCCCGCCTGTCTCGCGCCGGCCTTCGGGAACAACGTATTTTCCCTGCGGACCTGATGCTCGAAATACACCGCCGAACGCAGGGTATTCCGCGATTGATCAATTCCGTTTGCGACAACCTGCTGCTGACCTCATTCGCCATGGAAAGCCGAACCGCGACATTCGCGATGCTGGAAGAAGTTTCGGTTGATCTGCAACTGCAGTGGCCCGGGCAGGACGCGAAGAGCGCCCAGGAACCGAAGAGTGTCCAGGAAGTGCAAAGCCTTCGGGAAGCTCAGGCGACCGTCTGAGGTTCCGAAGCGTCCTGTTCATCTGCTTCTTCCTCCGGCCTGCGGGCCGACCATTCCGCGCCTGCCAGCACCAGCAGTGACGTCCCCATGGCGAAGACCATGATGGAAACAGAGTAGGAGAAAGGCCCGTACTCATTCTGAAACTTGCGATTGAGCCAGGGCCAGCAAAACAGGAACAGGTACTTCAGCGCCTCAATCGCGACACCCACCGCTGCTGCCACCGGTATCACGCGGCTCGCCGGGACACTGCGATTTGGCAGGATCCAATAGGTGAGGAACAGGGAAAACACCGTCACCGGAATGGCCGCGAGCTTAAAAATGGTGAGGGAAAGCCAGGCCGGGATCACCTGCAGCCCGTATTGTTCGGCGACGTAGCGCTGGTTGACGGCGGTCAGCAGTACGGAACCGAGCGCCAGCCCGCCGCAGAGCAGAATCAGGAACAGGCTCAGAAGCTGGTTTCGGAAGTAACTGCGGTTCTTTGTGACGCCCCAGGCCCGGTTTAGCGCAACTTCGAGTGGTTCAAAAATTCCGTTGGCCGTGAACAGCAGCAGCAGGATGGAAGTCAGTTTAAAACGCCCGTGATTCACCTTGGTCAGATTGCGGACGATGAAGACTCCCAGATCGCCGGGGAAATAGTCGCCCAGTGCAAAGACGAGAGCGCGTTCGGCGGCGGGAAAGTGGAACACGTCGCGCAACAGCGTCAGCATGACGATCAGGAACGGGAAGAAGCTCAGCAGGACGCTGGCGGAGATGGCCAGTGCGTAGACGTGCACTTCGGTCTGCGAAAGGTAGCTGAATGTGGCGCTCCAGCGGTTGGACGGAGCGCCGCACGTGCTGAATTGCCGGGGAGCCCCGGCGGGACGCACGTTTTTGTCATACTGTGGGCCGACCTGTAAGCCGACTTCTTTAGACCTGGCAGGACCTTCGATAACAATGCGCACTCGCGGCGGCTCCCTGATAATTCTTACAGCCTCTTGTTATGTTATCGGGTTACCGGAGCCTGCGTCGTCCGTTGGGGTGGTGGATTCGCCGCCGGCGGCCTGAGGCTTTACCTTTTCCACCACAATCGTAAACTTCCCGGCCATGGCGGCCAATGCGCCAACTGCGGCCAGAATGGGGGCGAACACCGCGCCCACCGCAGCGACGGTGACCGGAATTTCGACGAAAGTATTGCCGTGCTCGTCTTTGATGATGACGCGCCGTACGTTGCCTTCGTGGATCAGGGCCTTCACGCGGTCAGCCAGTTCGTGGCCCAGAACTTTCACTTCTTCGAAGAATGTATGTAATGTTTCCATGATTTCCTCTCTTAACTTAGACAATTCTGCGCAGAATCCGGGCCGGCAGCAGGACGATCGACCAAACGAGTGCGAGGACGGAACCAACCGCAATCCCGACGATCCGGAAAGGGAGCAGCAGTAACCAGACGATTGGATACAGCATCAGCGCAAGAAGCGCGAGCGGCCAGCAGGCGACCAGCAGGATGCACCAGACCAGAAATTTCAGCATTGAGTTGTTCCTGTTGTGAGTAACGCAGCAAAGTGTCCATGTGTTCGGTCAGGGTCGAATTGAAGTAACTCCCTCATTGTCTGTGGTTGCGGGTGTGCAACATCAACATGCATGCGCGCCGATCAGTTCTACACAGGTAGCGCCGGCGGTTTTGCCGCCGGCGGGTTTTTACAGAAGCCACAGGACCGGCGGCGAAGCGGCGAAGACCGAGGGTGCGGTTTGTCCGGATTCTGTGCTATTCTGAAGTTTCGTTTCGATGGCGGAACGCGTACGCCTTTGCATATCTGTGCAGCGCGTCAGCGAACCAGCCAGGGAAAACGCAAAGAAAAAGAAGAAGGGTTACCAGAAGTCGATGGCAAATACAATTTCCGCCCTGAAGCGTGTTCGGCAGACTGAACGTCGTACAGAATTCAATCGCTTCGCCAAAACACGCCTGCGTCACCAGATTCGCGCGATGCGCAAAGCTCTGGCTGCCAAGCAGCCGGGTGATCTGAAGACTGCGCTCAGCAGCACTTTCTCGTTGCTCGATAAGGCTGCCCGGAAGGGTTATATCAAGGCCGGCACGGCTGCCCGCTACAAGAGCCGCCTGCACACCCGTGTCAAAGTCGCCATGGGCGAAGTTCAAAAATAGTCGCTGTCAACAGGTTTCGCTGTTTGGAACGCGGACGCCCTTTGAGGCCGTCCGCGTTTTTTCGTTTGGGTATTCGTTTAGGCCATGGGGGTTAAGCTGGTGATGCATGAATATTGAGGTTCTTCTTACCGAAGCAGAGATCGCCGACGAGTTTGTCGAATCGGTCGAAGCGCGGGATCTGCCCGAAAAATTCTTCTACTGGACTCCGCAATCGGTGAAAGCCTGGCAGGCACTGGATGCCCGTTCCGGCGAGACACTGCGCGGGACGTGGGAACTACTGGCAGAGCGGGTAGCTGACCTGACCAAACCGTTCGGCAAGCGCACCCCCGTAATCAGCTTCGGAGCAGGCGAAGGACTGAAAGATCGCCAACTGCTGCGCGCGCTTGCAACCGCAGGGCGCGACGTGAAATATTTCCCCGTGGACGCCAGCCAGCAGTTGCTCGAAACCGCGTGCGCCGGTGCCGAGGACGACGATTGCGAGGCGCTTGGAATCAAGGCTGACATCTCAAGCCCCATGCACATGGTGCTCGCTGCCGATGTGAGTGAAGCCCCGCGGCTGTTCCTCATGGTCGGGAACACGCTGGGCGGTTTCGACCCCATGGACCAGATCCGGCATGTGGCGGACTGCGTTAAGAAGGGTGACATCCTGATCATCGATACGAACCTGCACATCGGCGTCCCGGTGGTCCCGACCGAAGAGCAGAAGCAGTTCGTATTCGCTCCCCTGGCCGGGCTGGGCTTGACAGCCGAGGACGGAACCATCGAATTCAGCGAGAGACCGGACGACCGGCTGGACGGTATGTTCCTGGTAACCCGCCGTTTCATGGCATCGCGGGATCTGCGCATGCAGGTGGCAGGGCAGGAGATTCCCATGGCGCGGGGCGAGCGCATCCTGCTGAATTTCCGTTATCTGTTCACGGCAGAAGCTTTCCGGTGGCTTTTGACGGAACACGCCGGCCTGCGTGTAGTCACGGAAATCCCGGCCGGCGACGGCAAGTTCCTGACGGCGGTTTGTATCAAAGCTTAGTCGCGGGAGCCACCCGGCGTAACAGGAAAGACCCGATGAGTCCGGCGCATACAGAGGCTAGCAGGATTCCCACCTTGGCCATGATCAGCAGGCGTTCGTCCGTGAATGCCAGTCCGGCGATGAAGAGGGACATGGTAAATCCGATGCCACCGAGCCATCCGGCTCCATGGATATGTCCCCAGGTAACACCTGCAGGAAGGCTTGCCAGCCGCAGGCGTACCGCCAGCCAGGAAGCGGCAGTGATACCAAGAGGCTTGCCGATCAGAAGGCCGAACAGGACCCCTGCCATCACCTGCAGGGAAGCCGGCTGCCCTGCCTCTGCGACGAAACTTCCCGCCAGGTGAACACCCGCATTCGCGAGAGCAAACACCGGCATGATCAGGAAAGTCACCCACGGGTGCAGGGCATGTTCCATGCGGTGCAGCGGGGGCTGGACATGCTCGCAGGCCTCTTCCAGAGTATGTAGCGCGGTCTGCTGCTCGTCGCTGGACAGAAAGCGGTCACCCGATTCGGAGGCCTTTTCGAAATGCTGCAGCAACCGCCGCCCCGTCAGCAGGAATTGGTGGGGGTTGAAGGTGGTGCGGGCCGGAATGACAAGCGCCAGCGCAACGCCGGCAATGGTCACATGAACACCGGAAGCCAGCATGAAACACCACACCACCACGCCCACCAGCGCATAGGTCAGGGGCCGGCGCGCACCCATTCGACCCAGAACAAAGAGCACGAGAAGGCCAAGTAGCGCCCCTCCAAGGGAAAGCCACCGGATCTGATCGGTATAGAACACCGCGATGACCAGTACGGCGGCAAGATCGTCGACAATCGCGAGGGCGGTGAGGAAAACCTTCAGGCCCACCGGTATACGATCACCCAGCAATGCCAGCGCCCCGATTGCGAAGGCGATATCGGTAGCCATTGGAACGCCCCAACCGCGGGCGCCAACGCTGCCGTTATTCAGGGCTGCGTAAATCAGCGCCGGCGCCACCACGCCCCCCAGGGCGGCCAGAATAGGCAGAGCGGCCTGGCGAGGTGAGGCCAGTTCTCCCACCAGCATTTCGCGCTTGATCTCCAACCCGACCACGAAGAAGAAGACGGTCATCAACAGGTCGTTGACCACGAAATGGAGCGTCTGTGTGAAGGTGTGGCCGGCAAGGCGCAGAGAAAATTCGGTGTGCCACAGGCTCTCCCAGCCGGCGGCCCAGGGCGAGTTTGCCAGCACCAGTGCAACAAGAGTGCACAGGAGCAGGAGAATTCCACCGGCAGCTTCTTTTTCGGCGAAGGCCTGGAAAGGGCTGATCAGAAGATCGATCGGCGTGCGCTCAGGCAACTCTGCTTTGGCGGCCCGCACGTTCAATCCACCTTACCTTGCAGCCAGGTACGCCGCCACGGCGTCAGCAAGGGTGGGCATGGGAGCAACGTCGGTTTCCCGAAGCCGCGCATTCTCCAGTGCCGAGAACTTCGGGCGCCGCGCCGCCGTTCGGTATTCCCGCTCATTGGTCGGGTGGACTTCCGCGTCGATGCCCGCCTTTTCAAAAATCAGCTTCGCGTATTCAAACCAGGAGATTGCCTCACCGCCGCCCAGGTGGAAGACGCCGGAATGGCCTTTCTCCAGCAAATCTATGGAACGGCTGGCCAGCGCCGGGGCGTAAGTGGGGGACGCGACGTGGTCTTCCACCACGCGGAGGGGTTTGCCGCTCTTCGCCAGGCGGAGCATGGTTTCCGGAAAATTTCCACGGGCGGTTTTCAGCGCGCCCACTCCGAACACGCCGGAAGTGCGGACCACCAGAGCATTTTCAAGGTAGGCCTGCGCGTAGAGTTCGCCCACGAGCTTCGAAACCGCATAGGCGCCGAGCGGGTGTACAGCGTCAGTCTCCCGATAGGGGCGGCCGAGCGTGCCGTCGAAAACGTAATCCGTGGAGAAGTGCACAAGGCGGGCATCGCTTTGCCGACAGGCGAGCGCAAGGTTGCGAACAGCCAGACCGTTTGCTTCCAGCGCGGCCAGCGGCTCGCTTTCGGCCACATCCACCATGTTGTACGCTGCGGCGTTGAAGACCGCCCAGGGGTCGAGTTCGGCAATCACCCGTTCCACCTGCTCCGCTCTGGTAACGTCCAGTTGGGCGCGCTCAAACGAACTGACTGCATAACCGCGCCGGCCGAGCTCCGCGCAAAGCTCCACACCGAGTTGCCCAAGGGCGCCGAAGACTGCAATTTTCCGGTTCAAACCTTAATCCTATCAGTGGACAAGGAAAGCGGCGACGATGAGCATAATGGCGGCGAGGAAGAGCAGCAGTCCCGCCCACGCGGCCAGCCGGAAGCCCAGAAACGACGCGGCAAGAAAGGAGTGCCAGTGCCTTTGCGCCGGAGCCCCTTCAATGGGGTCGGTATCTTTCATTACTTTGCCCATTATCTTGCCCGTTGCCTTGTTCATTGCCTTGCGTTCCCGCGCATTCTCACGCCGGGCGATCACCTGCGTGATCTGATCTTTCCCGGCACGGTCAGCAATCACGATGGTGCCGGAATTGGAGCCATGGGTGCTTTCAATCAGGCGGGACCGCAGGGGTTCAGGAACCTCCTGCACGGAGCGGTAAAAAGTCGGCTCATCGCCGGTGGAGATCATCACCGAGGATGTCTTCATGACCCCGGAAATATTGCGCATCAGGCTCAGCCCGCATTCCGGGCACGAGCGGGCAGCAGACTCGAATTCGGAATGGCACCGGGGGCAAGTCATCTTAAAGCCGCAGCTTACCCCGCCGCACCCTGGGGCCTGGGGAGGGTACTTTGGGAACCAAACCGCTGCAGGACTACCTGAATAAATCCCAGGGCGGCCTTTGAGAGAGCCTTGTCCTTGCGGTAAATAAGACCGAGCTTGCGAATCATGGGTTCCGGTGCCAGCGGAATCGACTTGAGAATGCCTGCTGCAACTTCTTCCCGACAGTTCGAGGCCGCAAGAAAACTGATGCCGAGCCCGGCTTCGACGAAGCGCTTCATGGTTTCGCTCGAATCAAGTTCCATCGAGATCCGGATGTCGTCCTCCACCTTTTCAAACCAGGCGTTGAGACGGCTGCGGGTCATGCCGGACTGTGGCAGCAACAACAGATAGGGCAGCAGGTCTTCGCACGCCACCCTCTCGGCAGAGGCGAGCGGATGCCCGGCGGGAACCACACAGTGAATCTCGTCGCGGTAGATATCCACAATCTGGACGCGCTTTTCGGCCACCGGAAGCTGGGTCAGCCCGAAATCCGCCACGTTTTCCATGACCGCTTCCACCACTCTGGAGCCCTAGGAACGGTTCACCTGGAGTTGCACGCCTGGAAACTGGCCTTTGTACTCGGCGAACACAGCGGGCAGAACGTAGATACAGGTCGCCTCGTTGGCCGCAATGACGAGTTCGCCGCGGGGCGAAGATTCCAGTTCGTTCAGCGCGTTTTGCGCCTGTTTACGAAGGTCCAGGATTTGCTCCGCGTACTGCGCAAACAGCCGCCCGGCGGTGGTGAGTGAAATACGGCTGCCGAAGCGCTCAAACAGCTCAACTTTCAGCTCATGCTCCAGCTGCCGAATCTGCGCGGAGATCGCGGGCTGCGTTCGGTAACAGGTCTGAGCGGCTTTCGAAAAGCTCTTCAGGCGCACGATTTCGAGAAATGTGTGGATCTGATCGAAATCCATAATTGCGTGTCGCCCGAATCAAGCGGTCTCCGTGCCCTCAGGAAACTGCGTTTGACGAGGACCGTCTTAATAATGCTGTCATTCTAGCAAACGTCCGATTTGCGCCGTGCGCCGATTACCGATAGCATGGACTCCATGAACAAGTTGCGGTTGGCTGTTGCGCTGGTGGTTGGCGCGGGTCTTTCCACTCTGGCGGTCGCACAGGATGACAAGGTGGCGCGAGGCAAGTATCTGGTGGAAGAGGTTGCCCGTTGCCAGGACTGCCATACGCCGAAGATGGATAGCGGCACATTCATCAAGTCTCAGTGGATGAAGGGCGCGGCGATCAGCGTAATGCCTGCGGCGCCGGTGGTGGGATGGAAGTCGGCGGCGCCCGATGTCACTCCCAATGGGGCGGTGTGGAAGCGCTGGGGCGATGACGGCATGACGTTGTTCCTGACTACCGGAAAGAGTCCGCGCGGCGGAAAAGCAGCGGCACCCATGCCCACCTATAACCTGAAAAAAGACGACGCCGAAGCCATCGTAGCGTTCCTCAAGTCGTTACAGTAAAGGCAGTGCTGTTTAGATTCCTGATCTCGCTTGCCGCGGCTGCAGTCGCTCTGGCGGCCCAGACCGCCGACCAGGTTCTGGTGGTGGTGAACAAACAATCTGTTGCGTCCCGGGAGATCGGCGCTTATTACGTGAAGAAGCGCGGGATTCCCCTTGCCAACGTGCTCACCATCAGCACGAAGCCTGATGAGATCGTGGGCCGGGCGCAATACCAGAAGGATGTGGAAGCGCCCACCGGTCGGTTCCTGAAGACAAACGGGCTTACGGAGAAAATTCTCTATATCGTGCTCACCTCGGGCGTGCCGCTACGGATCAGTGGTAACGGGGATGCGCTGCAGAACGACGCGTCTTCCGTGGATTCCGAACTGGCATTGCTGTATTCGAGGATGAAGGGGGCTGTCATCCCCACGGCCGGCCCGTTTCCGAACCCTTTCTTTCGCCAGCGCGATACACCGTTTCGCCATCCGTTTTTCCCGATTTACATGGTGACGCGGCTGGATGGCTACGACATGGCCGACATGAAAGGTCTGGTGGACAAAGCCCTGCTGGCGCGCAACGTGGGAAAGTTTGTTGTCGACCTGAAGGCCCGCGAGACTACCGAAGGGAACCAGTGGCTGCGCAATGCCGCGCTGTTGCTGCCAAAAGACCGGGTTGTACTGGATGAGACGGCAAAAGTAATTGAGAACGTGAAGGGTGTGATCGGCTACGCGTCCTGGGGATCAAACGATACAGACAGGAAACATCGCTTCCTCCACAACGAATGGTTGCCCGGAGCGATCGCGACGGAGTTCGTTTCCACCGACGGGCGCACTTTCCGCAAGCCCCCCGACACCTGGGAGATCCAGGGCGGCTGGGGCGATCCGAAGAAGACATATCTGGGGTCACCCCAGAGCCTGACGGCCGATTATATTCACGAAGGCGCCTCCGGTGCTTCCGGCCAGGTGGATGAGCCCTACCTGCAGTATTGCCCGCGCCCCGAATTCGTACTGCCCGCCTATTATTCCGGGCGAAATCTGGCGGAGAGCTTCTACATGGGCATTCCGGCTCTGAGCTGGATGAATGTGGTGATTGGCGATCCGCTCATGAAGCTGCAATAGCTTTCCCGCACCAGGCTGAAGACGGCAGTCGTTACAATTGAGACAACTCATGAAAGGTCAAGCGTGAACGTTGAAATCGATGGCGTAATTCTGCACCTGGCACATCCCGACGAACTCACAGTTCGCTGGGTCGGGCAGGAAGAGCTGATGCGCCAGCTTCTCGCCGCATGGATGGTGGTCACGGAAGCCGATATTCCGATGAGCCCAAGGCTGATCGGCAAGCCCGGCGTGGGCAAGACAACGCTCGCGTATGCTGCCGCCAAACGCATGGGCCGTGATGTCTTCATCATGCAGGCCACCCTGGACACGCGCCCGGAAGATCTTCTTGTCACGCCGGTCATTGAAGGCGAAGGGCGTTTGCGCTACGTCGCTTCCTCCCTGGTGAGCGCCATGATTCTGGGTGGCATCGCGATTCTGGATGAAGGCAACCGGATGAGCGAAAAGAGCTGGGCCAGTCTGGCGCCGCTGCTGGATAACCGCCGCTACGTGGAAAGCATTGTGGCCGGCGTGAAGATCAAGGCGCACCCAAACTTCCGGCTGGTGACGACGATGAACGACGACGCGTCCACGTTCGAACTCCCGGAGTATATCCATTCGCGCCTGCAGCCGCAGATTCTGATCGATTTCCCGGAAAAAGACGAAGAACTGCTCATCCTGAAAGAGAATCTGCCGTTCGCCGAGAACGAGATTTTGGAATACGTGACGAACTTCCTGGAACAGGCGCATGCCGCGGATGAGCGCTACAGCGTGCGGGACGGCATCAACATCGCGCGCTATGCCATCAAGCTGAAGAGTCTGGCGACCAGCCGGGAGCATGAGCGATCGGCGCTGGAAATGGCAGTGGTGCAGACGCTGGGCGAGGAGGCTTTGCGGTATGTCCGGAGACCCCGGCCCGTTACTTCCTGATTTCGGCGGCCTGCAGCGGGGCCGGTTTCAATACCTTCCCGTAGTGCCCGGACGGATCGAATTCGCCATGGAAGCCCGGCGGCGGATTCTGGCGGCGCGCCCGAATGTAGTTGCCATTGAGTTGCCCGCCACGCTCGAAGAGGTTTATCTGGAGGCGGTCCGGCGCCTGCCACAGATTTCGGTCATCTTCTATAACGAACAGGAAGACACTGTTTACGTGCCTGTAGAGCCTGCGGATCCCTTCGTGGAAGCGATCCGGACCGCGCAGGAAATCGGCGCGCAGGTGGTTTTTGCTGATCCCGATTCGACCGAACGCCCACACATTCCGGATACTTATCCGGACTCGTATGCGGTCACGTCGATCACCATGGAGCAGTATGTGGAAGCCTACCGCGTCTACCCGCAGGAACGCACCCCTGCGATCGAGCAGTTCGCCCAGGGCATTGCCTGGAAACTGCAGGGGGCGGATCCGTTCGCGAATGTGATGGTGGTGGTGTCGCTGAACGTGCTGGATCCGGTGCTGGATGCGATGGAGAGCCCGCAAGCGGAGCCGCACCGTCGTCGCCGCGAAGACCTGCAGCTGGTGAATCCGCACCCGGACTGCCTGGGCGAAATCACCCTCGAATATCCGTTTCTGCAGGTGCGCTACGAAGCGGCGCGCGCGGATCTGGTTTGCCCGGACCGGCGCCGCGTGCAGTTCGCTCTGTTGCGGGAAGCCGAGGCATCTTACGAGATTAATACCGGCGAAAAAATGCAGGCGTGGCAACGGCGATTGCTCGCGCGCTACAGCCGGAATCTCGCGCTGCTCAATCAGGACCTGGCCGCAAGCCTCTACGACATCACGCTTTCCGCGCGAGCCATTGTGGATGAGAACTATGCGTGGGATGTGTGGGAGACGGCTTCGCGTTACGGACCACAGTTGACTTCCACTGATATCGAGACGGTGAATATTTCAGGCGACGAGATCTGGCTCAACACCCGGCGTTTGCGTTTGCGGCGGCGACTGCCCAGCACCAAACGCCGCATGGGTAGCTTCAAACTGAAGAAACGGAAGAAGGAAAAGGTTCCGGGCGAGTGGGCTGCGGAACTGAACGGCAACAGCATTTGCTCGTACCCTCCGGAAGACATCGTCATTGAAGATTTCGGGCGATTCTTAAAGAAGAAGAGCAAGAGCATGCTCTCGGAAGAACGCGCCACCATTGAGCCCTTCACGGCGTCGCTGCTGGACGGTATCGACCTGCGCGAGACCATTCGAAACTGGCATGAAGGGAAGATCTTCGTGCGGAATATGCAGAAGATCCACGGGGATGTGGGGTCAGTGATTGTAGTGTTTGACGATGATCGCGATGGCCGCTATAACTACATGACCACGTGGCTGGGTGAGCACCAGAATGAGAGCGACATGGCATTCTATTCCACGCATCCGTTCGAGCATCTGGTGGGGCCGGGGATCGGGCGGGCCGAGTATGGCGGATTTTTGATGAGCCTGCCGGCACGGCGCATGTACGATGTCTGGGCAGATCCGGATTACGATTTCGCGGAGACGAAAGGCGAGCGATTGCTGCTGGCGGGGCTGGATTATTCGATCCAGAAGTACGTGGTTTACGTCGCGGCAAAACCGCCGAGGACGGTATTTCGCAATATCGCGGCGCGGTTCGGGCGGACGATTGTTTATATCCCGATTGGGCAGCTGTCACCGGTGACGATGAAGAAGTTGCGGGTGGTGCATGTGCTGGATGGGTATGACAAGCGGGAGAATGCGAAGGAGTTCATTTGGTAGGTATGTTGCTGTGCGGTTCTTGATCACGGAAGGTGGGAACCCCATCCTTGTGGCAGGGTGTTTGAAACCGAAGGCTTTGATCGGCAAGGAGGCGAGGCGAATTGCATTTCTCCGATGTCTTATCTTTGGCAATCGGACAGACACGCAAACAGAACTGCCTGCTCATAAAAGGCTATACAATACTGGAATCCTTATGGGTTTGCCGCCTTCGACCCGGTGGAGCATAGCAATGGCAATTTTTTACTACAATCGCGCCGCTTCCAGTGCCGGAATGGCAGAGGACGGCTTCGAAGCTGATGCCGTCCTCAGATACAAATCAGACCCGTAAGACATTAGCAAATGCAACGCAGAAATTGGTCTTGACAACGGGGTCCACTTTACAGATCGAGGAGTACATCGCCTTGGGCGATTTTCTGTCAGCAATGAAAGCTATTGATCGATTGAACGCCGACCATCAACTGCCGCTCCCGGTATATACGCCTGATCGCAATAACTGCAACAATATCCAGATGACAATCACGGCACCATCCCAGAAGCTCATTGCGTTCGTCAATAGCGAGTGCAAGAGTGCAAAGGAACTGCAGGGCCTTAAAGGATAAGACGAAGGCCTCCATCAAGTCACAGGCGATGGCCATGTGCATTTGGACAGGGGTGTGTGTTGGCTTTTGTGTTGGCTTCGCTGCTGGTTGCCATCCTTCCAAGTTTTCCGAGGATTGGGCGACAGCATTTACGATCATGACAGCGTTTGTCGTCTGTGGTGCTGCAATCGGTTTTGTGGTCGGCGATGCATCCGACCCAGAGGTCACCGGCTGATCGGCGTACCTAACGTCTTTGTGTCCGGTGATCCGGGGAGGCCACCTTGCTCCGGAAAAACGTGTTCTTGTTGCGCATCGTGACGGTGAAGAACTCCACAAAGCGCAGCGCAGCTTTGTCTCGTGAATCCGCGATCAGCGCCGGAAGGACGGAGGCGGATGGCAAGCGGACTGGATGGGCGGATTCACTCGTCGTCATCTTTTTTGGTGTGTTTTTTCAGGAGCGCGTGGAGCAAAACTTCGGGACGCCGGAAGTTGGTGTTCTCCAGCTTTTGAATCACTTCACTGAAATCCACCAGCTTGTGTTCAGCCGCAAGGTCAAGAACGCCAATGGTACCCGTGACGCGCAGCCCGTTTTGCTTAGCCGCGCTCACGCCCCTGCGATCATCCATGAGCACCAGATCTGCGTGGAGGGAAAGAGCCAGCAGTATTGCGGCGCGTTCGCCCGAGTCAATGTTGATGAGCGAAGAATCAGACAGCCTCTGCGCAGGGGCGTCTTTGATCTCCAGCCAGACAGGCGAGCCTGCGATCCATTCCCGGACGGGAGCGGGCGCTTTATCCGAGGTAAGTTCGCCGTAGACCTCTTTGGGGAGAAGCACTTTCCCGAACAGGCGCGGCAACAGATCGATGTGGCCGATCAGGATGAGGTAATTGATGGGACCAGTATCGGCAATGACTAATTGCAACTAAAATCCCAGGCTCTTCAGCGCCGCCCGCTCGCGATTAAAGTCTTCCAGAGTGTATTCGTCATAAACGTTATGCGCCTTGAGGAAGCCGTCAATCTCGTAGCTGGTTTCAAAACCGAGCAACCGGCGCAGGTCGGGTTTGTGGAGATGGCCTTGCCGGTACTCCTCGGCGGCCAGCGCTTCCAGCGCATGGCGTGAGAGATCTGCCCCGCCGTTGGTCATGCGGCTGGCGATATCATCTGGAATTTGGACAGTGAGCTCCATAGATTCACGCTACCCCGACCCGGATGGAGAGTCAACCGAAATTGAGTAAAGCAACATAGCCTGCTTTATGGGCGAGAGACTGCTTCTCGGCGGGCTCGACTTTTCGACCCGGAAGTACGTGGTTTATGTGGCCACCAAACCGCCCCGGACAGTGTTTCGGAATATTGCGGCACGGTTCGACCGCACGATTGTCTACATCCCGATCGGGCAGTTGTCGCCGGTCGCCATGGAGAAACTGCGGGTGGTGCATGTGCTGGATGGGTATGACAAGCCGCCGGAAGGCGTTCTACAAAGTTGACAGAGAGAGCGACCGACTAAGAGGCATTCAGGCCTGATCCCATGGATTGAGAAGGACCGCTCCGAGACCGGTGAAAGCCTTCACGTTCCGCGTTACCACCGTCAGGTTATGTTCAAGAGCTGTTGCGGCAATCAAACCGTCCGCGGTGTTGAGATGTGCTCCCCGTAGCTGGCATTCCGCGTCCAGGATGCCCCAACGCTCGCCGATACTTTGGGTTACCGGTAGAATTCGGTCGTCAAACAACGGCAGCAGATATTCCTCAAACCACTGCTCCAGCCGCGTCCGCTGTTTGCCTCTCGAAAGCAGCGTAAATCCCCGGCGGAGTTCCCCGACCGAAACAACGCTGAAGTACAAAGCAGCGTTGTCCTGAAGATCGACCCAATTTCGCACCCGCGCTTCGGGCATTGGGTTGGTCAGTTCAGAAGGAAATGCTGGTGTCGGGCAGAAAGCCGCTCACGACAGGTTCAGCGGGCGTCCGGTGGAAGAATTGCGGGTGAAGTCCAAATCCTCAGTGAGGCCCCTGACCATCGCGCATATTTCGACGAGACTCTTTCTTCCTTCGTGTTTTCGCTTTTCTGCACTGGTCAGATCTTCAGAGGGACGGCCCACTGCATTTTCGAGCAAGCTCGCAGCATAGGCCTCCATTGCCCGGCCGTGCGCGGAGGCCTGACGGGCAAGCTCGGCCTCAACCGCCGGTGGAATGTCAAGTGTGATGGTCATGTCATCGTGCCCCCTTTGCGGGAATTTTGTTTCCTGTCGCTTTCAGCCTATCCCGAAGGCACTCCGCCGTCAACCACATGTTCCAGTGCTGGTCGGGACCGGAAATCGCGACACCGTTTTCGGCACGCTCGCCGCTGCCTGTCGCTCCCACGGGAGCGAGTACGAAATCAACGTTCCAGTCATCATTCGCGGTCCTGATCGCAGGCTGAGCGCCCGCAGCTACCAACGTAATCTCGATCTGACCGCCGGCCTGATAGCCTGATGAAAGTCTTGATCCGCTAATCTGGTATGTAGTGGACCTCGAAAAACACCTGCTCCGAAAGGTCGGCGAAGCGATTCATCGCTTCAAAATGATTCGCGACGGCGACCGCATTGCCGTTGCGGTTTCCGGCGGCAAGGATTCGGTCACACTGCTCGAAGCCCTGCTGCTGTTGCAAAAGAAAGCCCCGATTCAGTTTTCAATCTGTGCGTTCACCGTGGAACAGGGAAAGTTTCTCGCTCCCGTGCAGGCCGTCGGCGACTACATCCAGTCCCTGGGCGTGCAGTGGACCTACTTCACCGACAACCCTTCACTGCGGCTTATTGAAGAACAGCCTGACCACGGTTGCGACCTGTGCAGCCGCTTCCGCAGACGTGCCGTGTATGAGATCGCGCGTGGCCTCAATTGCAACGTGATCGCCTTCGGCCACACCGCGGACGACTTCTGCGAATCACTGCTGCGGAACATCATGTACACCGGTCGCATCAGCGCTCTGCCGGCCATCACGTATTCGAAACAGAAAGACTTCCGGCTCATCCGCCCGCTGGTTTACGTGAACGAAGAACTGACGCGCGGCTGGGTGGAAGCGAAGGGTTTGCCGGTGGTCCCCTGCGGCTGCTCCCTGCGCACAGGCACCGTGCGGCGCGGCATCCGCGAGACGCTGGCCGATTGGGAGAAGGAAACGCCCCACTTGCGCGAAAACATCCTTACCGCGATGGGCAATATCAACCACGGTCGCCTGCTTGACACGCGCTATCTGGACCTTGACGGCGAGCAGGAACAAGAGACCGTCGTCACCGGATCGGCACTGCTTCCGGTACTTCAGAACGCATGAGCGAGGCCCGGAACCCGGAGGTCATTGCCGATAACCAGCGGCAGGTGGAACGGCTCTCGAAGCTGGGCTGGTATCACAGCATGGAACTGCCCGACGGCACGGTAATTCAGGGGCACCAGTCGCTGGAGCAGCAACGCCGGCGCGTGGAACAGTTCCACATCCCCCAGGATCTGCATGGCAAGCGCGTGCTCGATATCGGCGCATGGGATGGCTGGTTTAGCTTTGAGATGGAGCGCCGCGGGGCACAGGTGCTGGCCGTTGATTCCGCGAAGAATACACGTCTGCTGGAAGCGAAAAACATTCTTGGATCGAAGATCGAGTACCATATCGCCGATATCTGCCGGCTGACATACCGCGACGTGGGCACCTTCGATATCGTGCTCTTTCTCGGTGTGCTTTACCACGTGAAGCACCCGGTGCTGGCGCTCGAAAATGTCTGCGGGATGACGCGCGATTTCGCTTGTATCGAAAGCTTCATCAGCGATCCCGATCCGGCGTCACTGCCCGTAATGGAGTATTACGAGACCACCGAGCTGCGCGGCCAACTGGACAACTGGGTGGGCCCGAATGTGGCCTGCCTGAAGGCGTTCTGCCGTACTGCCGGATTTGCGCGCGTGCATTTTGAGAGCACTCTGGGCGAGCGGGCCCATGTAACGGGCTATCGGCACTGGCTGCCGGAACAGTTGGCCGCGCCTTCGCCGGAGATCGTTTGCATCGACAACGCGAACACGCACGACCATTGTTTTTCCAGTCTGGCCGACGACTACGTTACCGTCTACTTCGCGCCATTTGAGGGCGAGCTTTATCCGCGGATCGGGCCGTTCGCCACAAAGCCCATCCACGCGACGCCCACCCAGGCTACCGTCAAACTGCCCCCCGGCCTGATGCGCGGCTGGTATGAAGCGCGGTTGAACGAAGGCAGGCCCATAAGGATCGGTGTGGACAATCCTGAACCCGCCCGGGGCACTCGCAGCGAGGCCCTGCGCATGGTGCGGGTGGCCGACGGCAAGACTTTCGAAGACCTGCGAATCCGCATCGGTTCGGACAGCTGCGTTTCTGTCTGGGCCCCGGGCGCAGCGAAAGGAGCTTGCCTGCGGCTCAATGGAACCGACCTGCCGGCCATCTGGCACGACGCCGCAAGTGGCCAGATCAATGCCCTGTTACCAGGCGGGCTGGAACCCGGCACGGCAGAAATCAGCGTTTGCGGCAATGACACGGAAAGTGATCCGGTCGCTGTCGAATTACATCGTTAAACAAATACCAAAATGCCAGTTTTATTAACCTGCGATTCCTTAGAGAAATCGTTCGGCGCGCGTACCGTCTTCACGGGCATCGCACTGAGCCTGCATGACGAAGACCGAATGGGCATCATTGGCCCGAACGGCGCGGGGAAATCCACCTTCCTGCAGATTCTGGGTGGCCTGATGTCACCTGACGACGGGATTGTTTCCGTGCG
>JBBQDH010000006.1:0-46918 GCA_038319515.1 Bryobacterales bacterium | reverse complement strand
TGATGCTGCCATGAATCTCATGTTTTACCCCTTCGCTTCGGCGTTCGCCCGGCTGTACAAAGCCTTCATATAGGCGAACCCATACGCCTGCTCTGTATACTTTCCTCCCGTTAGCCCCGGCGTGTGATCCAGGATGACAATCCCGTCATAGTTCACGTCCCGCAGCGCTTTCATGATCTTGTACATGTCGTAGTAGCCGTTATCCATGAACGTCTCCACGAAATGCGGCAACGGCGCGCTGACGTTGCGGAAGTGAATCTTCCAGATCTTATCGGCGCCGAAGTAGCGAATCATTTCCTCGGGATCTTTCCCGGTGATTGCCTTGCCGCCTTCGAGCCAGGTTCCGCAGCAAAGGCAGATGCCGACGTTCGGGCTGTTGGCAATCTGCATCGCCTTCCGGTAGCCATCGAAGCTGCTGAAGATGCAGCGGGGCACGCCCGCAAGCACCGGCACCGGCGGGTCGTCCGGGTGAATTCCGATCCGCACTCCGACCTCTTCAGCCACCGGAGCCACCTGTTTGATGAAGTGGGTATAGTTCTCCCAGATCTCTTCCTGTGTGAACACCCTGCCATGGGACAGCGGCTCACGGAACTGCTTGCCATCCCAGTTCCCCACTTTGTCCGGGCTGTTCATATCGAACTCGCGCGCGGAAGAGCCACGCGTTTCGGCGCGACCGCTGGACCAGATACCGTTACCCATGTGGGCATACGTGGTGTAGTAGATCCCCGCGGCACCCAGATTGCGCAGATACTGTTTGTATTCCGCGATTTTCTGATCGCGACCCGGCAGGTTCAGCGTCACTTCCGGCATGTTGTGGACGCTTGTGTTGCCAATATTCCAAACAGTAATGCCTGCGTCCGCGTAGGTCTTTTTGATTTGCTTAAAGCCGTCGGCCGTGCGCAGGTCCGGCGTGGAACCAACGCTCACGTACCCACACCCCATCTGTCGCCAGAACTTCAGTTCCTCGTCTGTCGGCTTGGCGGAAGCCTGGCCGCAAAGCTTAATACCGGGTTGACTGTTGTGAACGGCTGCCGACATCTTACGGTCGTAAGCTAGCAGGGCCGCGGCCCCCCCGAAAGCGGCCTTTGCGAAATCTCTGCGGTGAGAACTCATCCGAACGACTCCCTTTTATCCGATTTTCATCGCAGCTCTTCCGGTTGCGGCGGCCCTCCGGTTGCGGCGAATAGTGGCGAAATCAAATAATACATCCTTCACGGGAGTGCCACGGACTTCGATTCGCTTTAGATCGCGTGTGCCGAGCCCGACGTCTTCGGCAAGTCGCAGAGTGCTGTCGCAATTTTCGAATGGCAGAGTACCGCGATCAGCCATCGGGTCGAAGCCCATGATCGCCATGGAGACCGCATCAATATTGACGCAATTGGTTCCCGCCACCAGAACGCCAGGCTGCACGCCGGTAAGCTTTTCGCGGATCCAGGGACCCTCGCCGCCCGTCATGGTCCGAATGCCGTCGATCACCGCAAGGTCAATGGGGCGCGCTGAAACCAGGTCCACGATGGTGCGCGGCACGCGATAAGTGTCTTCGCGAGGCGAGTCCGGGTGGAGTTCGCCGGGCGCGCTCTTCGAAGGCTGACGGGTGCCGCCATGCACGATGGTGCGTCCGCCGCGCGGCAGAATTGAGGGCTCATCAACGCCCGCGCCGGTGCCATAGATAGTGGCGGGCGTGATGCCGAAGCAGTTCTTCATGGAGAGTGTGATGCCGGCGGTCGCGTGTTCCTTCATCTTGGCCAGGCTGACGAACACGTCGCAATCCGTGTAGGAATGGTTCAGGTCGAAACCGGGGAACATCAGGCCGCCGTACGGCACGTTCACCCGTGAATATTTCTTCGAATTACCCAGAAAGTTAGTGTTTTCGAATTCCACATTGGGCGCCGAGTTGAGAATATCGAGCGGGTCCCAGTTCGCCTGCAGGATATATTCCTCCACTGCGTCCGCGGTCGCCCACGGGCTCTCCAGCAGCCGTATCCGGCGCGCGCCGGCCCGGGACATGAGATAGCAAACGGCCCCGATCACACGGGGATGCGTATAGTGCGTGTCTTCGCACGGCAGATAGCCAACCCGGTAGCTGGGAGCGCCGGTCAGGTTGATCTTCATCGCAACTGTTTTGCCCTTGACCAGACGACCGAGGCCACCGATCTCATCGAACATGCGGTCGAGCGTGGGCACCAGGTCCGGGCCATAATTGCCGCACTTTGCGACTGAGACCGGTGTAGCGGGAGCAGGTCCGGCTGCGCGGGCACCCTTCGGCACAGCCAGCCAGGCGCTGCTGATTGCAGCGGATTTCAGAAAATTCCGACGTGTTTGGCAGGGGTACATATTGTTTCTAAGCCTCCAGTTCCAGTGCAATGTACCCGGCTGCGCCAGGCAAATTGATTTCCAGCCCGTCTCTTTGTTGTACCGCTTGGGCGGGTCGCCCGCCGGGGTCGGCAGGAGTCAGCATCCGCGCTGCCTTCCATGGCCCCGCCACCCATAACGATGTGTCCCCCGTCGCGGGCCGGTTCGAGTAGAAAGCAATTTGAACCAGCCCTCGCTTCCGGTCTTTGCCCGACGAAAAGACCGCGCTGAGCGGACCGCCATTCCAGAAGCGCAGCAGGTCATGACGATGGCTGATGATGATACCGGCGTCGGTAGCCAGCAAATACGGGTCGTTCATCGCACTTCTCGAAATCGCGGCAGTGCCTTGGCCGACCTTGAAGATGTCGAAGCGGGGATGAGGGCCAGAGGGTACAGCGCCGGTAATGGCTCCCCACTCGGGGCCTGCAACCAAAATCCCTCCACTGTTCACGAAGTCCAGAACCGTGGCCCGAACAGCCGGGGGCGGGACGGTAGCATCCGGATCGATGATCGCCTTCAGGCCCGCCAACCCCTCAGGCCGCAAACCCTCCCTGAGCACGATGCGATACTGCTGGCCGGACCGCGTGATCAGGTTCAGCGCGTCCTGCGCCTTCGATGTTTTGAAATCCGAAAGAACACCCGGAACCGCTTCCGGCTGGAAGTCGCTCCAGTCCCTCTTTTCAGCGAAGAACGCTGCCGCGCCGGTGATGCTTTTCCAGGCTTGAATGGCTTCGGTTTTTCGTTCCGCAATACCCGTCGCAAGGCTCTCGCTCAACGTGATGATCCACTGCCCCCCGGCTACCGCGGCATCGGCCATGGCGGCGATGAAAGGTCCGGGCAACATGTTGTTGTCGCGCGGCAGTGCGCGGACCCAGACTTGTGTCCCCGGTGTCCGTGCCTGAGCCAGGCGCACCGGCCAGACATTTGAATCCACCCATGGCTCGCCGGTGGGTCCGGCACTCACGGTATCCCGCCCCCCGAAACGTGAGAAACGGATACCTGGCCAGGTGCCTTCCAGAAGCGTCACTCCCTCGGGAGCTTTCGCTGGTGCGATCACCTTGTGTCCTGCCTGGGCCAGCTGGTCGGAGATTGGCCCGGACGCGACGACCACGCAGTTGACCGGGGTACCTTTCAGCAGATCAATGTGGGCGGCATTCCATTGGGCCGGCCACCGCATTGGATTCAATTCCGCCATCACCTGGATTTTACCGAAAACTCACAATTTTCGCTGTCTCGCACACAATTCCTTCACGATGGCCTGTTGCAATCAGATCAGAGGTTAAGATGATGTGCTCCTCACGAACGATTTGTTTCCTTTTTCTGACGGTAGTGGCCGCGCCTGGACAGCCGCCGGGCGGGCGCGGCGGCCCGGGTGGTGGAGGTGACGGCATCTGGATGCGCAACGCTGTGCTGGCCGAAAGCCCCACCTTCGATCCCTGCAATGCACACCAGCCGCCCACCGGCGAGTATCACTACCACGACAATCCGGTCTGTCTGCGACTGCAACTCGGTGACAACATCCGAAAAGACGGGTCCCGCTACACCGAACAGGCGGCGCCCTGGCATCACTCGCCAATTCTGGGATGGGCCTATGACGGCAATCCGATTTACGGACCCTATGGCTATTCCAATCCTGAGAGCGCGGCCACTTCCGTTGTTCGCATGCGCAGTGGTTTTCGCCTGCGGTCTGGTGGACAGCGCCACTCGCTCGCGCCGTGGACCGCAGCGCTTCATCGTGTGAATCCGCTGCTGGATGAAAAACAATACGGGCCGGACGTCGACGCGAAGCACCCACTGGGCTGGTATGTGGAAGATTATGATTTTCAGGCAGGCGGCGATCTGGACCTTTACAACGGACGAATTGCCGTCACTCCTGAGTTTCCAAATGGAACCTATGCCTATTTCGTCACCATTGACGAGCAGGGCCAGCCGGCGTTTCCTTATGTGCTGGGGCGGCAGTATTTCGGTGAAGTGCCTGCCAGGCAGAACCGGGTGACGCCGGGGAGGATCGAGCTTTACACCGCGAGCGCAGAAAAGTCTTCGTCACTGTTGAATTCCTGGATGACGAAGTATTCAAAGGAGAGTGCCCACGTCATTGACGGCCATCGGCCTGACGACGGCGCGGTCAGCACCTGGCCCGGGCAGCAGAAGCCCGCTCATCCCGACGTGACAGAGGTGCTCTACTCAAACGACTTCGTCTATGTGGGCGGTTCGGGTCTTGCCAGTCACACCATGGGTCCCTGGTACGATCCCGATGGCAGCGTTTTCATGAACTGGCCGCGCGACCAGAACTTCCAGGACAAGTTTCCGCGCAATCCAAAACCGGCGGCAACCAAGGCAACTAACAACCTTGGCCCCCTGGGCCGCTGGGTGAATGGCGTGGCGCTTTTCAATATGCTGGACGGGGCGTCCTGGTCGAATCGACAGAGTGCCGATTCAATGGATAGGCCGGGTGGGCCAGACGGACCAGGCGGACGCGGTGGCCCTCCGCCGCCCCGCAGAGAGAACGAAATCCGTTAAACCCCTCCGTGCAACCCGAGGCGCGCCAATACGCGCCTCACTTTCTTGGGAGAGATCGAGAGGCGCTTGGCAACGCGCGCGACCTTGCGCCCCTCGTGGTCCCAGATTTTCGGGATAATCAAATCCGCAAAGTCTTCCGTTAACTGCTGGAAAGTCCTTTCGCCGACCACGCCCTGGGACCAGCCGTGCAGCGTCGCATCCACATTTCCGCCCCGCACCACATGCGATTTCAAGGTCTGCAGATCTTCCCAGATGTGATCCTGCACTTCGTTTTTCAGCAATGCCGCGGCCTGATCGCAAATCTCGCGCGCCAGGTCTGAAGCGCCCGCCGAAGTGTTGCAAATCGTCAGGCCCTGCCAGATCAGTGAGCGCGCCTGCAGTCGGCGATTCTCAGTTTTCCGCGAATATTCCACCGCTTCCCGCGCAGCTTCGAGCGCCAGGTGCGCTACCCATGCCGGATCCTCAATGCCTTCTTCCAGCTTGTTGTTCTGTACCATGCATTCCAGCAGCCGGGCGCGGGCCATCAGAATGAAATCCTGCTTTTCTTCCCCCAGCGTGTAGGCCTGACGCGCCTCTTCCTCTGCCCGGTGCAGATCGCCGCTGTCCAGGTGCAGGTGCCCGCGATTCACGCATACCGTTCCCGCGCCCCGATGATTCGAATGCAGGCTGTAGATTCCGGTGGCACGATCCAGATGGGCCAGAGCCTCGCCGCGCATCGCCTCATACTCCTGACGAAGTTCCGGCGCGCTCTTGCGCCTCTGGGCTGCCTCAGCGTCGATCCGCTTGCGCAGCTGCAGGGCGATCAGCCGTTCCACGTAGCCCATATTGGCCAGCGACCGCGCCAGGTTACGATGTTCCGCATCGCGCTGGCTGTATTCGTCAATGGCCTGGGAGAAATGCCGCAAAGCCAGGTCGTAACGGCCTTCGCGGCGATACATCCGGCCATAGCTGGACTGGATATTGCCGCGGGTGATGTAGTCGTCGGTTTCCCGAAGTACGGCGTCGGCTTCGGACAGCAGCTTGAGAGCGTCTTTGGTGCGGCCCTTTTGAAAGAGCAGCCAGCTCTCGGCTACCCGCATCACGGCGGCCATCGGCGCCATGCCTGCTTCGGTTGCGAATTTCACGCCCTCTGCGGCGTGGAAGAGGGCCACATCATATTCACCGGCTTTGCGGTGGCAGCGTGATGACCAGAAATGCGCCAGGGCAATTAATTGAGGGTCTTCCAGGTCGGCCTGCAGCGAGAGCACCAGGTTAAAGTTCTCAAGCGCCCGGTGTACCAGTTCCTCATGGACGCGCACCATACCCTCTGCCATCAGGACATGGACAAAATCGGCCAGTCGAAGATGCGATCTCTTGCCCGGCGGAAATGCCCGCAGACCGCTCTGGACGATGTCGATGTCCCGCCAGCCGGCGTCCACCCACTGGGCGACATAGCAGAGCAGCGCCGCCGCATCGGGATCTTTTGGATTGAGTTGGCCGGCCGAGGCCCAGTACTGGTCCAGCCGTGCCTGTCCACTGCCAATCCTTCGAAGCTCGAGGTCTTCGCGGAGCCCGGCGACGAGGCCGGTACGGATTCCAGGAATCATTGTTGGGTACTAATGTAACAAAGACTGGTCCGTATCGGACCGGTAATGTAGGTTAGTAGTGCCGAATGGCGTTCTGGAATAGCGAAAGCGCGACCGGAATACGGGTTATGTAGGGTATTTAGCAAGTTGCTTCGGCGGGGCGAAGCAGACCATTCTTTGCCAGACTAACCGGAGGGTGAGGAAAAGAATGGTGAGCGCGGTAGGAATCGAACCTACAACCTACTGATTAAGAGTCAGTTGCTCTACCAATTGAGCTACGCGCCCACAAGGGGAAACTTGAGTTTAGCATTGTAAGCCTTCTCCGGACGAGCAAGGCCTCAGCATGTTACGCTTCAGTCAGAAAGATGTTCCAAAGCCAGCAGCGTAAAACGAAGATTCTGTTCGGCTTATCTGACGTCTTCCTCACTGCCGCAGCGTTTGAACTCGCCTATCGGTTCCGGCAATCGCTCCATCTTAAAAACGAGTTCTACCTGCAGCCGGACGTCCGCACTCTCCTGCTCTGCGCCTGCGCGCTGATCTGGGTAGCGACGGGCTATTGGCTGAACGTCCATGGGAAAATCGACGCCGGCCGTGTGGCGGTTTTGCTTCGGGATTCCCTCCGCCAGGTGGGTTACAGCGCGGTGGGTCTGGCGGTGTTTATCGTATTTGGTCTGCGGCTGGAATTCGGCATCAGTCGGCCATTTCTGGGCATTTTTATCGTGCTGAGCTGGATGTTTCTGGCCGCGTTCCGGCTCGCTGCAAGACACCTGATTCCTTCGGTGCGAAGCAGGTTCGGGGCGCAGCGCTACATCCTGATCGTCGGCTTGGGTGAGCGCGCGGAGCGGCTGGGGCGGAATCTGGAGGGATACCATGATGACGGTCTGCGGATTCTCGGATTTCTCGCTCCGCCCGGCGCAGACCTTGTTCCCGAGACTGTGCAACTGGCCCGGTCTTACAAGGTCTTCCCGCTCACCGAACTACGGCCCATGCTATCGAAGCATGTGATCGATGAGATCCTGTTCGCGGTGGATTCGGACCGCCTGCCTTCTCTCGAAGAAGTTTTTCTATGGTGTGATGAAGAAGGCGTGTGCAGTCGGCTGGCGGTCGATTTCTTCCCTCACGTGAACAGCGAACTGGCTCTGGAGCGGCTGGGAAACACGCCGCTGCTGACCTTTACGGCGGCCCCGGATGACGAGGTGCTGCTGTTTGCCAAGAGACTGATTGATATTGCGGGTGCCACCGCCGCAATCATCACCCTGAGCCCGCTGCTCGCCCTCCTCGCGCTGCTGGTGAAAGCGACATCTCCGGGGCCGGTGATCTTTAGCCAGAGCCGCTGCGGACTAAACGGAAGAATGTTTACTTTCTATAAGTTCCGCTCCATGGTGGTCAATGCCGAGGCGCGTTTCCATGAGGTAGCGCATCTGACACAGCGGGATATTGCCACAAAAATTCCGAACGACCCGCGCCTGACGCCCATCGGGAAATGGCTTCGGAAATTCTCCCTTGATGAGCTGCCTCAGTTGTTCAACGTTCTGAGGGGGGATATGTCGCTGGTTGGCCCGCGACCGGCGATTCTGAGCGAGGTTGCGCAGTACCAGCGATGGCAGCGGCGCAGATTGCGGATGCGTCCGGGGTTGACCTGTTTATGGGCTGTGCAGGGGCGTGATCGGGTGGACTTCGAGACCTGGATGCGAATGGATCTGGAATACATCGACAACTGGTCGCTGGGACTGGACGCCCGGATTCTGCTTCTTACAATCCCGGAAGTTCTGTCTGGTCGCGGAGCAAGTTAAGGCTCAGTTGGTTCGGTCTGTTCGAATGGGGTGAAAGAGCCGTCCGGACGGGCGACAGGTAAAACAGCGGGAAAGCTGCTGCGTCCGTCGAAGTAGACGATCACTGTCTGGGATTGGCCAACCTGGTCGTTGGAGTTCAGCAGTACGCTGACTTGCCAGATACCGCCGGGCAGAGGCGTCGCCTGTTGTAGGGCATTGTGCAGGACACCTCCCACGCTGATCTGGAAGCGGGAAGTTGCCAGGCTGGTCCCCAGGGCCGCAAGGCCTGTCAGGTTGATCGTGACAAGGTCGCCCGGATGGGCCGGGCGAGTCGAGTCAAACGCGGTATTGCCAGGATTCAGCAGCGCCGTAATGGAAGCAGGAGGTGTATCGATATTGATCGCAACCGTGAAGGCGGATGTTGCGCCGTTACTCAGTGAGAGCGCGGCGGGCCCGGGACTCAGTCCCGGGGGAATCTGCAGATTGATCTGGCCGGCAGACGCCGACAATACGGTGGCAGGCAGGCCGTTAATCAGCACAGACGTGGTCGCACCTGGCGCGGCCTGGAGATTGGCGCCGCTAAGGCTGACGGTCGCTCCGGCGTAAGATCCGTTCAGGCCGGGGATGGTGTTCGTGAGAACGGGTATGACCGAGGGCTGACCCGGTACTGCGGGGGTGATCTGGAAACCCGCCGGCGCGGTGGCGATCTGGAAACCGGAAATCACGCTGACGTCGGGGTTCGAAAGGGCGGCCCCGGATGCAACGGAAACGTTCACCTGCAACCGGTTGGGCCCCAGCACGAAAATGCGCCGCACCGCGATGTCGCTGGTCCCAAAGCCAACAGCGACCTGTCCGCCCGTTAGATTCAGACCCGCTGTGGTGATCTCAACCATGGCTTCCGCGCCTGCGGGCAGGCTGGCGGGAGAAACGGCTGTAACAAACGTGGCGGCGGAGCTTCCGTAGGCGTAGTTGACCGGTGTTGCGGCCTGCACCAGTTGAGAATTCTGGCCATCGGTGTTGTAGGCGGTAACCAGTGCGGTCTGACCGTTTGCTCCGATGGGCGGGGTGACGACTGCAGTCCCGGTTTTCTCGTCAAGCGAGGAAATATTGGCGGGCAGGCCGTCAAAATAGATCAGGGTATCCGGATTCCAGTTGGTGCCGGTGACAGTCAGTGTGCCATCGCCGTTAGGCGTCAATCCCGCCACTGTGGGGGGAGACTTCTGCGTCGCAATGATGCCGGCGGGCAGGACGTGCATGAAATCGGACGTGTTGAAGACCAGATGCTGGGGACCGGTGGAGGCGCCCAGATTGAAGCCGAGGTCGAGCGCGACGTAGGTAAAGCCGTTGGCGAGATAAGGCCGAACGCCGCCACCGCGAATGCGGGCCGAACCGCCGAGGAACTGTACACCCAGGCCGGGAGCCTGTCCGTTTGCGCCCAAGCCGGCGCCGGACGCGACAACAGTCGAATCGCCCCCCAGCATGTTGACGTAGGCTGGCTTCACAGGGGCGGCGGTGGTGTTGGTGAAATACCCATAGACGCCCGCGTCATAAAGCGGCACGAATGCGCGGTAGGTGAGGGCAATATTGATGCCGGTCGCAGTCTTGCCGACTTCCACGGGAACAGGTTTTGCCGCAGCCAGATCTGTGGTGCCGGGATAGAACTGCGCAGAAGTCGCGCCTGAGGCTGCGACGATGGTGCCGGCCGCGTTCCAGGGTCCCCGGATATCGGCATCAGGCGGCAAGGGGTGGGCGTACACAAAATATTGCCCCGGCGGGATGCCGTCAATCCGGTAGGTTCCGTCCTGGTTGGTGAGAGCACTAACGGCGGACCCGCCGGCCCGAATCGCCACCACGGAGGAGAGATGGACGCCGTTCGCACCGCTGGTAATCCTGCCGCTGATGGAGCCGAGGAGCGAGAACGAGGCATTGGGGTACAGGACCGAGAGCCCGGCTGCATCGTCGGCATCAATGGGATGGCTGAGCGTGGTGGCGCGGGTGGTGGCCTGGGACATGGTGGCCGAAGTAAAGGTATGCTGCAGACCCAGCGCGTGGCCCATTTCATGCACCGCAGTCATGAAAAACGTTTCGTTGTAGCTGGGGCCGGGCAGGAAGGTCAGATTCCGGTTCAGGTGGATGGTGGAACGCCGGATGGGCACGAAGGTGGATCCGTTAGAAGCTGTGGCCGGGGCCGCGAGAGAGCTGGGCCCGCCGAAACCATAAACTCCGGGGGGAAGATCTTCGAAAACGATGTCGCCGCCAGGTGTGTTCTGCGGGGTGTTGATGTTCCCGAGCCCACCGAAAGCAACGCGAAGGTCGGAGGAACTGATTCCGTTCCAGGCCGTGGTGGCCTGGCGGAGCTGGCTCAGAACGGAATTGAACGTGTCGGTGGAGGCGTAAGTAGTGGGGCCGTTTTGAGAAACAAAGAAGCTGACTGTCTTATTGGGCAGGACGGTCAGGTCGAACTTCTCGGGGGCGTTCACGCCGCCGATGTAGTGAACAAAGTGGTAATAGGCGGAAGCGGGCGCAAGGAGAACGGCACCGGCCAGAACCGCTGCTGTGAGAGGCCTTCTCACCTGGCGACACCCGTTGCTCCGACGACGCTGCGAACCTGGAGCTTCAAATCGGACAGCTTGACAGTGATGGCCTGGTCGGCGACCTTTTGGCCATTCGAATCGAGCATCATCTCGCCGATTTTCGCGCGCCATGCCAACGTGTACCCCTCGCGATCCCGGCTGACGTTGTACAACCCCTGGGTGAGACCGAGGGCGTGGGTGATGCCGGTGGAAGGTGATTTCCAGAGGAACAGTACGTATTCAGAGCCGACGCTCAGTTCCGGGACGCCGGGAAATGACTGGCGGATTCCATTGGCGACGCCGCCCGGGAGCAGGACTTCGCCGGCGGGTATACCTTTCCAGGTTTCCGCAACCTGGAGTTTGTAATGGGTGTAGACCGTGGAGTTAGTGACACTGGTGTAGGATCCGGTGACCGTGGCGCGGACAATCGCGGTGGCGTTGCGCGAAAGCTGGTCCATCGAGAGCTGTTGCAGGGTCGCGGCGTGGGCGGCTACTGAGAACAGCAGCGGCAATACGGCGAATTTGAACAGGCGCAACATAGATCGACACAGTCTAAAGGGCAATTCATCTGCCGAAGTGCAGTTGATGAATCAGCACGACTTAGAGACGCGATGCAGCGCCGAAGCGTTCCGGATCGACACGCTCTTGAGACAGGATGTCTCAATTTGGGAAGCGAGACAGGATGTCTCAATTTGGGAAGTGAGACAGGATATCTCACTTTAGGGCTTGCGGGCTGCGCACAACCAGAATCGGGATGTCCAGCTCATGGCGCACCGGATTGATGGTGTTGCCGAAGATCAGATCCTTGATTCCGCCGTGGCCGTGGGCGCCCATCACGATGAGATCGGGCGCAATTTCCTTCGCGTACCGCACAATTTCCCGGCGGGGGCGGGAGCCGTGGCGGATGGTGGTTTCCACCTGAATATTGATTTCGCCCAGAGATTCCACCAGCTTCGCAAGATAGGCGGCCCCGGCTTCCACTTCCGCCGTGGACGCCTCCGAACCATAAACCTGGCTGGTGACACCTTCTTCCACGTGCAAAAGGTAGAGCCGCGCGCGGTGCTGAGCGGCCAGACCGGCGGCGTGTCCCAGAGCGAGACGGTCCAGAGGGGAATGGTCGAGAGTGACCAGAATTCGGCGATAACTGGGCGGGGCAATCAGTTCGGCGGTGGCGATTTCGAGGCCAAGAGTGGGCGGGGCGGTGGCGGGGCGGGGGGTGCCGGGCAGACGATACGGCTGTACAGTGATCCAGCCCAGAAGGCCGAGCATGCCGCCGCAGACCAGCAAACTGACCGTCCAGACCAGCGGCGCGTAGCTTCCGGAGGCCGAGGCCCATCCCGCGATAGTCTGTCCGGCCAGCCAGAGATTCAGGCTGACGACGATAACCGCCGTGATCCAGCCGCCCAGTCGAAGTGCCCACGAACTGGCGAAGGGGCCCATGCGTTGCGGGTCGTTGGTGAAATGCAGCAGTGGAATGATAGCGAACGGGAGTTGCAGGTTCAGCACCACCTGGCTCAGAATCAGCAGCCGGAAAGTGCCTTCATTCCCCATCAGCCAGATGACAACAATTGCCGGCACAATTGCCAGTGAGCGCGTCACCAGCCGACGCAGCCAGGGCTGCACGCGGATATTCAGGAACCCTTCCATCACGATCTGGCCCGCCATGGTGCCGGTCAGCGTGGAAGACTGCCCGGAGCAAAACAGCGCGATTCCGAAGAGTTTCGCGGCCATCACGGTGCCGAGCAGAGGGGCCAGCAGCAAATAGGCCTGCTGGATTTCCGTCACATCCTGATGTGCCCGGAAGAAGGTGGCGGCGGCGAGCACAAGGATGGCCCCGTTGATAAAAAGCGCCCCGTTCAACGCGATGACGCAATCCA
The DNA here is from genome assembly GCA_038319515.1 of Bryobacterales bacterium. Lineage (GTDB taxonomy): Bacteria > Acidobacteriota > Terriglobia > Bryobacterales > Bryobacteraceae > BOG-234. The sequence continues at coordinate 34,259 of JBBQDH010000006.1, read as the reverse complement.
CCACATTCCAGCGGATGGCGGTGCGCCTTTCCTCAATGCTGCGTCCGATGCGGCGAGTCTGCACGAGGGCCGAATGCAGGTAGAGATTGTGGGGCATCACGGTGGCCCCCAGCATGGCGACGGCGGTGTAAAGGCTGCTGCCGTTGATGCGCGGGATCAGGCCGGAGAGCACGCCTGTCCAGGACGGCTTTGCCATGAACATTTCGGCAGTGAAGCAGACGGCGATGATTCCGATCAGGGCAATGATGAAGGCTTCCAGATAGCGGATACCCAGCCTCTGCATGCCCAGCACGAGCAGGGTATCGAGCGCGGTGATCATCACGGCAATCAGCAGCGGAATGTGGAAGAGCAGATTCAACGCGATGGCGGCACCCAGCACTTCGGCCAAATCGCAGGCCACGATGGCGATTTCACAGAGAATCCAAAGCGCGATGTTGACGTTGCGCGGGTAGGTTTCGCGGCAGGCCTGGGCAAGATCGCGCCCGGTGGCGATGCCCAGCTTGGCGGAGAGCGACTGCAGCAGGATGGCCATCAGGTTCGACATGACCAGCACCCAGAGCAGTTGGTAGCCGAAGTGCGCGCCACCATCGAGGTCAGTGGCCCAATTCCCCGGGTCCATGTAGCCAACGCTGACCAGGTAGGCAGGGCCGCCGAATGCCAGCATTTTGCGCCAGCGCGACACGTGGTCCGTGCTGACGGTGTTGTGAACTTCAGCTAATGATCTGGAAAAGCCGTCTTTCTGTAATGTCGGGATGCCGGGGGGCAAATATTAGGTCTCCCTAATTTCGACTATAGCATGACTCAGGGCTTCGGATCGCCTGCCTTTATCCAGTCTTCGGCCAGTTGCACGTGCTTAATCGATTTACCTTCCGGTGTGAAGTAGCTGTACGTGATATGCACGGAGCCGTCTTTGGCCTGCATCACAGAGGGGTAGTGATACTGCTTTGGCACTTTATTTTCGGGTGTGCCGTCCAGGTGGCGGCGCCATTTCCAGGTTTTTCCTTCGTCTTCGGAAATCGTGGCGACCAGGCTCCAGCGACCTTCTTCCAGATCGTTGTGGACGGCGATCCAGTCGCCGTTCTTCAGGGCAATGACTTCGAGGCTGGTGCCGGGATTGAGCAGTTCGCTGTCCTTCGCGCCGGTCCAGGAGACGCCGTCATCCTTCGAATAACTGATTTGGGCGCGTTTGGGTGGCGGGCCGTTGTCTCGCAGATAGGCCACCAGTTCGCCGTCTTTCTTCCGCACCACGGAAGGCTGGATGCCGCCGTAGCCCACGATGGGCTCGCTGGCGGTCCAGGTATAGCCGCGGTCATCGCTGATGGCCATGATGCCGAAGGAATAGCCGTCGGAATACATGGGCACGAGAATGCGTCCGGAGGGCAGCTCTTGCGGGTGCGTACGGGTGAACCAGCCCATGCGGGAAAAGTACATGTCGTCGGCTTTTTCGATCAGCTTGCGGGCGTAGTCGCCACGTTTGCCGGGCTCGTCTTTATCCGCGCCGAGCACTTCCCGAGTTTTCGCTCCGATATTTTTCGGGATGAGGATGATGTTGTCCTGGTGCTCCCATTTTGGCGGGCCGGATTCCTGCATGTAGTCAGTAGAAATGCGGTATTTCATCAGCGCGGACTCCCATTGGTGGGCGACGATGACGGGCCACAACAGGAACAGGCGCTGGCGGGAATCAATAAACATGGTGGGGTTGGTGTCGGGGAAACCGGGGGTATCGGCGATGGTGAACGGTGCGCCCCATTTGCCCGACTTCTTTGTCCAGCGCGCGGCCTGGATAAGAACGTCGTCAGCGGTGCGTTCGCCGGAGCCGTGGAACCAGCAGACGAGCAGATCGCCGTTGGGCAGTTCGACGATGGAGGAGGAATGGTTGTGCCATTTCTCCTGGGGGAAAATAAGTTCGCTCTTGTAGAGCGGGTCGGCGGCAAGGGCGGCGAGACTGAGTGTCAGCAGCAGAAACAGGTGGCGCATCAGATCTATTAGATCCCAGTTACTGCGGCAGCGCGAACGAGAGCAAACTTCCGCCGGCTGCGATGGCGATGAATTGCCTGCCGGCAACCTTGTAAGTGATGGGCGAGGCCTTCCATTCCTGGCCGGTGTTGAAGTGCCAGAGAGTGCGCCCGTCTTTGCCATCAACAGCCGCGAAGCTGCCACCGGTTTCGCCGTAGAAGACGAGGCCGGAAGCGGTGGAGAGGACGCCGGAGTAGTTGGATTCGGGTGGCCCGACCTGGCCGACTTCCCACACAATTTTGCCGGTTTCGATGTCGATGGCGCGCAGGAATTTCTCTGCGGGGTCTTTGGGGTCGCGATAGGGCGCGAAGCCGCCGGCTTTCGTCTGCTGGTAGACGCTGCAGTCTTCCACAGCCATCACGTAGAACAGGCGCGTGGCGGGGTTGAAAGCGGTGGAATACCAGTTGGTGGCACCGCGCACGGCGGGGCAGGTTTTCACGCCGTTCTTCGTCGGTTGATTGCCTTCGAGGAGCTGCGGGCGGCCATCCGGGCCAATACCACTTGCCCAGGTGAGCTTGCGGACAAACGGTTTGCCCAGCAGCAGTTCGCCGCTGGAACGGTCGAGCACGTAGAAGAATCCGTTGCGGTCTGCATGCAGCAGGAGTTTACGATCACGACCTTTGAAGCGGGTATCCACCAGAACGAAGGGTTCGGTGGCATCCCAGTCATGCAGGTCGTGCGGGGTGAACTGGTAGTGCCAGCGGAGTTTGCCGGTTTTGACATCGAGAGCCACCACGCAATCAGTGTAGAGATTGTCGCCCGACCGTTCGTCACCGTCGGTATCGGGAAAGGGATTGCCGGTTGGCCAATAGAGCATTCCGGAGGTCACGTCATAAGATCCGGTGGTCCAGGTGGCTCCGCCGCCGATTTCGAGGGCATCGGATTTGCCGGCTTTGGTCCAGGTTTCGGAGCCAGGTTCGCCGCGCCGGGGCACGGTGAAGAAGCGCCAGACCTGTTGCCCGGTGGTTGCTTTGTAGGCCGTGATATAGCCCCGTAGGGGGGCGTCGCCGCCCGCGATGCCGGTGATCACAAGGTCGTCCACTACCAGCGGTGCGCCGGTGGAGCCCATGGCTCCGGGGCCTTCGCGAACATCCACGTCCCACATCAGTGCGCCGGTGAGGCGGTGCAGGCAGATCAGGTGGGCGTCGTCTGTGGCGAAGAAGACGCGGTCGCCCCGCAGCGCCGCACCGCGATTCGCGCCTTTGGCGGCGTCACCGGCAATGGAGCCTGCGGCGTTGCGGGGGCGCGAGTAGCACCAGACGGCGCGACCGGTGCGTGCGTCCAGCGCGCAGACCTGATTGGGGGCCGTGACGTAGAGGACGCCTTCGCTCACGAGCGGGGTGGTTTCGAGGCCCTGATACGGGTTTGACCAGGACCACTGCAATTGCAGTTTGTTCACGTTCGCAGGAGTGATCTGGGTGTGTGGGGAGTGTCTGTTGCCGTTGAGATTTCCATTGTAAGTGGGCCAGTCAGATAGCGCAGGAGCGCTGGCGGGCGGGTCTTCCGCAGCCGATTTGAGGGCGCCTGCGGGAATCCCGTCGAGGCCGCTCAGGAAGGCGATCAGGTCGCGGCGCTGGTCCGGGCCCGCTTTGAGCGGAGGCATGAATGGGGTGGTTTCGCGGGTGACCTGGGTGTACTCGGCATCAGTCAGCCCGTGCAGTTTGCCGTCCAGAGTCTGGAGCTGCAGGTCATGCTTACCCTGGGAGCGCGCGAAGCCGCGCAGGGTCTGGCCGCTGCGGAGAAGAACCTGCACTACTGCCCAGGTGTCTTCGGGGCAAAAGGCGTAACCCGGACACGATGCCGAAGAATGCACCCCTTGCCGCGACGCGGGATTATCGAGGGCCTGTTCAATATCGCGCAGAGTGAGTTCGTGGCCGATGTTCGAAAGATCCGGCCCGTTGGTCTTGCCGTTTCCCCGCACCATGTGGCAGGTGGCGCACTGACCCTTGCCGAAGAAGAATGCTTCGCCTGCTGCCTGTTCGCCTGCGGGTTTGAGTTCGAAAGCGGAGGAGTTGAACGAGCGCACAAATCGCGATAGTGACCGCAACTCCGTTTCCGGCAGCGCGAATGCCGGCATGCCACCGGGAGTGCCGTTGCGAATCAGATCGTGAATCTGGTCTTCAGAACGGCGGCGCAGCGAACGGCTATTGACGAATGCGGGGCCGCGGTCTGTACCTGTGGCACCTTCGCCGTGGCACCCGGCGCAAATTTTGGTGAACTGCAGTTCGGCAGTCTGAGAAAAGGCAGGGAAAGCCAGCAGGAAAAGGGCGACAAACCGCATGCGGGAAGTATATCGGGGCAGCTGGCTGTGCAACGTTAAACCGAGGCACGGAGCAGGCGGCCAAGGGTGCTTTTAACCCGCAGTCCGTCGGGCCGGCCGGTAAAGTAGCGCGCGTTCATTTCTTCACGACCAAGATCTTCCAGGTCGCGATATCCCATCGTCTGCAAACGTTCGGCCAGGGCAGGGCATTCGAAGAAAAGCCGCAGAGGCTCGCCCACGTTGGCGACGCGGACGGCAAGCTTGTCCAGCGCCATTTTCTCGATGGTATTCAGGCTGGTGCGCGGAACGGAATAGTCGAGCACGATGGCGCTCCCGGCGGGGCGCTCCGCAATGAACCGCATGGTCTGGTCGAAGCTCTGGTCGGTCAGATAGGGAACCACGCCCAGCCAGGAAAAGAAGGCGGGCTGGTGGAAGTGAAAGCCGGTGTCTGCCAGAACTTCGGCAAGCGAGTGCGTCTCGAAATCCGCCGCGACGAAAGATGAGCCTGGAGGTGCGTCGATTCCCGCCGCAACCAGACATTCGCGCTTCCATGCCTGGGTGGCGGGATGATCCACCTCGAAAACGCGGAGCCCGACATCCGTGTGAGGGTTGCGGTACGCAAACATGTCGAGCCCGGCTCCCAGGACCACATACTGCCGAACGCCCTCCGACACGGCCCGGGCGAGTTCGTCCTCGGCATAACGGCTGCGGACCGCCATGTAGGCCCGAAACGATCTCGAAAGCCGTTGCCGGCGGGAATGCCTGCCGGGATTGATGCCCGCGAGAAAATCCGGGCCCATGATGCGGAGTGAGAGGGGGTCTTCAAAAACCGGGGGTCGATCAAGAACCTGGTGTTCCGCGCGCCGGACGGCGACAAGATACGCAGTTCGGCTGGCGGCGGATTCGCGCATGCAGGGGGGTGGCTTAAGAGGGGGTTGGCGGAGGAAGAGGGATTCGAACCCCCGAGAGCCTTTCGACTCTAACGGTTTTCAAGACCGGCGCATTCAACCGCTCTGCCATTCCTCCATTCACCATCTTAACCAATCGATTGCCGCCTCACCACCAGACGCCCGCAAACCCTGCAAACGCGCCCCGATCTCCCTCAGGATCTCCAGCGTTTTACCCACCGCAGTCTTCGTCACCGGATGGCTCGCAATGCACGCCCGCAAAACCCGTATCCCGTTCAGCTCCGTACCAGTCACCAGCGCCTGACCATCTTCAATAAGCGCCATTTCCAGCCCATAGTTCAGCTTATTCAGCTCATTCAGATCCTTCACCCGCCCTGCAGGAACATAGCGAAAGCACACAATGCTTAGCGCCGGCGCGCAAACCAATTCGAAATCAGCAGCTTCGTCCACCAGCCGCGCCAGATATCGGGCCAGCTCCATTATGATGCCTGATCATCTCCCCCTACCAGTCCGTCCCGTGCTGCCGCAGTGCCGGCAAACCTTCAGCGTTCGGTCCGCCCGGCTCAGCTCAAACCCGCATTCGTACTGGTTGTTATCTGCCCCCCCAAGTGCCCCGCGCAGGTACAGCGGAATCAGGCAGAACGTATCACTTAAATCCTGCCGGTTCCGCATCAGGATGCAGCCCGCTTCAAACGGCACGTTCAGCCATTTGTGTGGGTCCACCGTCAATGAATCCGCCCGGCCCAGACCCACAAACAAATCCTGCGTCTCAGGGACCATTGCCGCGAAGGCCCCGTATGCCCCGTCGACATCAAACCAGGCACCGTGCCGTGCCACCAGATCCGCCAGAGCATGCAGCGGATCTACTGCGCCCGTATTCACCGTCCCCGCGTTGCCCACAATGCAAAATGGACGGAATCCACGCGCCAGATCGCCCTCAATCGCCTCTTCCAGCAGGTCCATCCAGATACAAACTCTCCCATCCACCGGAATCTTTCGCTGCCCCGCCGATCCCATTCCCATCATCTGGGCACTCCGCTCAAAACACGAATGAGAATCCGCCGACACATACGCGATCAGCTGCGGCCCGCCGTGGATCCCGTCGGCCCTTACATCCCGGCCGGCTCTCCGAACCCGCGTCACCGTCGCCTAAATGTGACAGCTGCCCGTTTGATTCTTCCAGGTTGTTGGCCGCAGCTTGAGGGTCGCCACCAGAGCTTCCACCAGCGCCGGCAGGGGTTGCGAGGCCGTCAGCACATAAGCCCTGGCCCCTGGATGATTTGGATTCCCGACCGCCGGAAGCAAACGCTCTTCCACGATTGACAGAACCTGCCCGGCCTCCATCCCCAATCGCGGCACGGGTCCCCCGAACGCTCTTTCCATCGCTTCCCACGTCTGCGGAGGCGGGAACACCGATCGCCTGGAAGGGTCGGCAAACTCCCCCACAATCATGTCGACGATCCGGTACCCGGGCGTCCGGATTTCTTCCGGCCCCATGCTCAGTGACCCTGCTTCAGCAACCGATACGCCAGTGATCGCGAAAGATTCAGCAGAAACTTTACCGCCAGTTCTGCCCGAGCCGCCAGAATGCGCTCAAAGGTCCGCTCGTCCAGCACCAGCAGCCGCACCGTGGGGGTGGTGGCAAAGACATCCGCTGTCCGCTTCGTATCCAGCAAAAAAGCGAACTCGCCGAAAATCTCACCCGTCCCGAATTCCGCCACTTTCGAACCGTGCGCAAGTACTTCGACGCGCCCCTCCAGCACCACAAACGCACTCCGCGTCACCTGGCCCTCCAGAATCACCTGCTGCCCTTGCGCGCATTCCAGCACCTGGCCACGCTCCAGAAACGCAGCCAACTCTGCTTCCGTGAAGTCCTGAAATGCGCCAAAAGACTCCCGAACACGGCTCAGCATCCCGAAGGTTTCCGCCCACTTGTCCCCTTCGATATCGCTCACGCTGACGACCGGTGCTTCCTGCGGCAGCAGCGCCGCAATTCGTACCGCCAGGTCGGGGTTGCCCATGGCTTTAGGGAAGTACCGAAGAAGCGGCGAGCGCTGCGCCCGCAGATAGTCCACATCCCCCAGGTTCATCACCAGTGGAGTTATCACGCCGAAGCCAGGTTGGTTGAATAACGGCGCGTACGGGCGGAACCCCAGTCTCTCGTAGAGGTTCAGCAGGTGCGGCTGGCAGATGCAGAACACCAGATCCACATCCTGCCCAAGCAGAAACAACCCGCTCTCCACTATCATCCGGAAGGGCAGCACGGAACTGCGAAATTTCTGCCGTACCAGGAACCGGATATTGATTGCCATCTTCGCCCGGGGAAGTTCCGGCAGAAACCGCGCCACGTCAAATCCGTGCTCGAAGTGCTCGGGGAAAGGCCCGGCATCGCCCACCAGTATGCCCATCGTTCCCGCCAGTTCGCCATCCACCGTGGCGTGCAACAGATGCGACTTCGCAATCGCCTCGTCCACCACAATGCGCCGCTCATGGTCGGCATCCTCCCGCATCGTCCCCATCTCTTCGCAGAAGACTTCGTAGGCGAGACCGTAACACTCCTGGCGTTCCTGCTCGTTGGCAATCTTAATAACAATTTCCGCCATGTTTGAATCGCCAGCCTATCATAGCTGCCGACTATGCCAAAATGGGGGGTGCGAATCGGCCTGCTCTCGGACACGCATGGCTTTTTGGACGAAACACTTTTCACGCACTTTGCCGACTGTGATGAGCTCTGGCACGCCGGTGACTTCGGCCCCCCGGAGATCCCCGACCGGCTTCGAAAATTCAAACCCCTCCGGGGCGTTTACGGCAATATTGATGGCCCTGAACTCCGCGCCGATCTGCCCCAACACCTCAGCTGGGATTGCGAAGGGCTCCGCATCTACATGACCCATATCGGCGGCTACCCCGGCAACTACGACGTTCGTGTGAAGCGCGATCTGCCCCGCATCAAACCGGGCCTTTTCATTTGCGGCCATTCCCACATTCTGAAAGTGATGCGCGACCCCGCTCTGAGCCTGATTCACATGAATCCCGGTGCCTGCGGCCATCACGGCTGGCATTTGATGCGCACGGTCCTGCGATTCACGGTGGAGGCCGGAAAAATCTCGGATTTGGAAGCAATCGAACTGGGGCCGAGGGGACGCAAATCCGCCACTTCGTCAAGCTCGTGATTTCGCCTCGATCAGGAAAATCCGATCCAGCACTTCCAGAGGTTGGAGTGGCGGAATAGGCAGCCTGATGTCGTCAGCTCCCGGGTGAAGGTGGAATCTCGGCTCGGAAAGTGGTTGATTGTGCCGCTTCGGGTTCAGGTCAAATCGATAATACTTTGCAGCCATTCTCAGATCGAATTTGTAGGCCAACAGCGAACTCCGGCCGTTACTCTCCCGCAGCTCAACAAACAACGAGAGCCTTGCACCTGACGGAAACCGAAAGTGCGAATCGGTGGCACCTTTGTCGAATGACGGGCCAACAGAAATGGATCCGGTGTCGCCTGATCGCTGGTCCCGAAGGATTTTGTGGATGTTGTTGAACCTCCGCAGTGCGAGATTTTGCTTTTCAAGGTAAATCCTGATCTCCGCTTGGCAATCCCGGAAGGAGGGCAGGCGCAGGGCTTCCAATTGCTCTTCAAACACGACTTCCAGAAGGTGTGCCCTCTCGGCGGCACGCGATGGCATCTAAGCCAGGTCTCCCCGCCCCAGCAAAATGAGCCACTCGATGATCTGCGGCTCTTCTGGGGAACCGCCACCCTCAATATCGCGAACCAGATCCGAACTGGTCTTCCCGTAGTGGTTCTCGAGTTCCCGGATCCGGTCGGCCCTCTCGGTTTGTGAAAAGGCCGACCCATCTGGCTGCAGTGCAATCATGCTCCCGCCGACGAAGCTTCTGATATTCGGCGCGAAACTGCAAAGGTTGTTGATTCCTTGGGGAGCCAACCAAAGCAGCAGAGCGCCGGGTCTTACCAGCCCGCTGCGGTTGATGTCGAGAGCGCTCCAAAAGGACTCATCACGATCATCCAGGCCAGTCAGAACCGTTATTTCCTCTGGAGCCTTTTGCAGCAAACCGACCAACTCCTCTGCCGACAGAGCTTCCGCGTTCACTACCGCCACCGCCCTTTCAGTCGTCAGGCCAAGATCCATAGTGAAGCCCTCAAGAGCATCATCGTCCTTCAGATCGGTGCCGGAGACAACAATCCAGGTAAATGAGTCGTCACCTCTGACGTCGAGTCGGAGGCCGATCTCAAATGCTGCCTGACTTTTGAACTCTCCCATAGGTTATTCAGGGATCAACGGTGCGAGCGAAGGATGTACGCGAAAATCCGTCGCCGAATATTCCAGGACACGACGTGTAAACAGCAGTTCCAGGTTTTGTGGCTGTGAAAGATCGAAGCTACCATCCTCAGCGAGTTCTCTGAGGCTCTGTAGCTGCTTCGTTCCCAGTCCCCGAAGGTAGCTTTCGCCGAGTTGCCCCACAACCGACTCAATGTTTGCCGAAGTGACCCGGTCGAGACCTTCTACGTACGCAGTTTCACAAGCGTCACGCGCCAGGCTGATGAGATCCCTAAGGACCCCTCCTGAGGCGCGGACAAGTCTGTCCATTCCGGAACTATCCATGGCGTCAACCGCGCCCCGGTGAATCAGCACCTCAGTGAGAGCTGTATCTTCGTCGGGATTGGGATTCAGAGCTGCAATGTGGTGGACTCTGTCAAAATGTTCAGAAACCATCCTCCCATTGCCGTAGAGAACAGAAATAGGTGCTGCGGCCAGGACCGCTACGTTCAGCCGCCGAAGTGCCCGGAAATCCTGATCAGCAACGGCCCAAAACTTCTCGGGAGACAACAATCGATCCATGCCATCAAACACAGCGATGACGTCCAGTTGCCTTTGCCGGAGTACGCTCAGAAATTCTGCGAGTGGCTCCAGTATCCCGGCTATATCTCGCTGGATTGCGGGAAAGCGAGGGGAGAGTTTGCCGGGAGTCTGGTGAAGCACGAATCTACCTGGCTCTCCCTCATCATCTTCTCCGAAGTCGACTTCGTCCGGTTGATCGGAGTCAGGTACCCATATTGACTCGTTCTTGCCCCTCGCGAATTCCACTACCTTCTGCGCGGCTTTGCTAATTTTTACCCTTACCTCTTTAGGCAGTGTCTTGGGAATGTCCAGGTCCCGAAAGTGCCTGGCCAAATGGATCCCAAAGCTAGCCAGTAGCGCTCCTGAACTCAAGGTCGAGAGGTCAGTTTCAACCGAAATATCAATATAAAAAGGCAGCGTGTGCCCTGATTCGCTGAGCGACTGTTGGGCCAGTAATAGCTCTGTGGTCTTGCCCGAGCCGGTGCCGCCCACAACGATCTGCTGACTGTCGGGCTCCAGATCGGCTCGGGCCGCCAGAGTCCGATACAAAGATCCGTGCAGCTCGCTCAGCGCCAGGCCCGCCTCGATCACCATCGGCCCAGGCAAACTCGGATTTAGCTTGCGCATGTACTCACGAAAGCGAGTTCTCCGGTCCATCCCCGTATTGGTTTCAACCGTCGTCGGCATGACTACTGTCCTGATCCACAGGTTAACGCAATAAACTGAATCTTGCGCCGAAGCCTCCGACTAATCGCCATCCTGACTCTCGCCCTCACCCTCCGCGCCCTCTTCCTCTACCTCTACGTCACCACCCACTCCGCACGCGCCCTCGCCACCATCCCCTTCCTCTTCGAACCCGGTAACATCGCGGCCTCCATTGCCGCAGGCCACGGTTTCGCCAACCCCTTTCGCGTCGAAACCGGCCCCACCGCCTGGATGACGCCTGTCTACCCGTATTTCCTCGCGGCAAACTTCCGGCTATTCGGCACCTACACGCTCGAAGCGTTTCTGGCTGCCGCAGGCTTCAACGCTTTCTGCTCCGCCCTCACCACCATCCCGCTGTGGTTCGCCGCTAAACGCATCGCGGGTACGCCTACTGCCATCCTCGCCACACTCTTCTGGGCCGCCTTCCCGACCGCCATCATCCTCCCCTACGAGTCCCTCTGGGATGCCTCGCTCTCCGGCCTCCTCGCCACCACCCTCCTCTGGGCCACCCTCGCCGTTGCCCATTCCACCCGCACCCGCCACTGGATCGCCTACGGCCTGCTCTGGGGAGCCGCCCTGATGACCAACGCCGCTCTCCTCGCCCTGCTGCCGTTCCTCTTCGGCTGGGCCGAATACCAGTCCCACCGCAAACAAACCTACCGCTTCCACCGTCCGGCCCTCGCCGCCGCCTTGGCCCTCCTCTGCTGCGTCCCGTGGACCATCCGCAATTACCGCGAATTTCACGCCTTCGTCCCCCTCCGCTCCGTCGCCGGACTGGCCCTCTGGCTGGGCAACAACGAACACGCCCAAAGCAACTCCGTCGCAGGACTTCATCCCATCTCCAACCAAACTGAACGCAACCGCTATACCGAACTTGGCGAAATCGCCTACATGCGCGAAAAGCAGTCCCTCGCCATCGATTACATGCTGTCGCACCCGGCCGCCGAGTTCACCCTGGTATCAGAACGCTTCACCGCTTTTTGGAGTGCCGGCAGCACCAATCTTCTGCGCGACTTTCCCCGTGCAAAAACAGTCCGCTTCTACGCAGTCGTGCTCTCGAATTTACTGGCAGCCCTGGGCGTAATCGCCGCTATACTGATTCTCTGGCGCACCCGTAGCCCACACCTTGTCCCTCTCGCGGCATTCCCTTTCGTGTTTCCGATCATCTACTACTTCGCCCTCGCCCCGCCCCGCTACCGCCACCCCATCGACCCCGTGCTGCTTCTCCTCGCCGCTCTTGCATGCACCTCTCTGGCAAAATATAGGAAGAGCGATGTTTCCAAGCCCTCCCCGTAAGCCAAAGTGACCAACACAACTACCCGCACGCTTCTTCTTCTGCCAGGCATCACCTTCGAAGATCTCTATGATCGGGAAGGTCTCGTTCGTGTGGACAGCCTGTTCCTCACACAACTCCAGGAGGCCGCGCCCGTATTTCACGAACGCCTGCTCGCCGCCCGCCAGGACCCGTCTTCGCTAACCCTCAAGCCCGCCTCCGAACTCATCATTGAACTCGCCCCCTACCTCGACGACTTCCTTGGCGAAATCTTCGGCATCATGCCGGAGCTCCAGCTCCTGCGTCGCAAACACCACGACCTCTCGCCTCTCTACTTCGTCAAACGCCAGTTTGTGCAGCGCAAAGCCCTCACCGGCCAGACGCCCGAAAAGGCCTCTGAACTCGACGGCATGTCGCTCGCGTGCCAGCTCGAAGAGATCTTCTTAGAACCGCTCACCGAAATGAGCTTCGCCACCCATGTCGCCCGCTGGATCGCCGACAAGGAAACCGAAGCCGCGCACGCCCCGCAGTTAAAAGTCGCCGCGCAGTACGCCGCCTGGGCCACCCTCACGCCTGCCGGACAAACCAAACACAAGAGCGGGGTGCTCTTCAAAACGCCCCATAAGCTGGACATGCTTCACCTGGTCCCGGCCGCCGAAATCCCCACTAATGGCCTCGTCCAGCTCCAGTTCACTCAGGAACACTGGCGCCACCGCGAAGGCTTCGCCCTCACAGACCCCGGCATGGACCTGCTCCATGCCCTCGACCACGCCCACTACTGTATTAAGTGCCACCACCAGGGCAAAGACAGCTGTTCCCATGGCCTGAAAGAAAAGGACGGCACTTACAAATCCAGCGTCTTCGGCGTCAAACTCGCCGGCTGCCCACTCGAAGAAAAAATTTCGGAGATGCACATCGTCAAGGAAAACGGTGCTCCCCTTGGCGCCCTCGCCGTCATCGTCGTCGACAACCCCATGGCCGCCGGCACCGGCCACCGGATCTGCAACGACTGCATGAAGTCCTGCGTCTTCCAGAAGCAGGAACCTGTCGACATTCCGCAGGTGGAAACCCGCACCCTGAAAGACGTGCTTGAACTCCCCTGGGGCTTCGAAATCTATAGCCTGCTCACCCGCTGGAACCCCCTGAACTTCTCGCGACCCTACCCGCGCGCCGCCACCGGCAACAAGGTTCTGGTCGTCGGCCTCGGTCCCGCCGGCTTCACGCTATCGCACCATTTACTCAACGACGGGCACACTGTCGCCGCTGTCGATGGCCTTAAAATCGAACCGCTCCCGTCCGATATCTCGGGCGTCGATCCCCACGGCAACCCCGTCCCCTTCCGACCCATCGAAGACATTACTGAGATCTACGAACGCCTGAGCGAACGCGTCATGGCGGGCTTCGGCGGCGTCGCCGAATACGGCATCACCGTCCGCTGGAACAAAAACTTCCTCAAGGTCATCCGCCTCCTGATCGAACGTCGCCGCAGTTTCAGCATGTTCGGCGGTGTCCGCTTCGGGGGCACCATGACGGTTGACAGCGCCTTCGACATGGGCTTCGACCACATCGCCCTCTGCGCCGGAGCCGGTCGCCCCACCGTCATCCCCATGAAGAACGGCCTGGTGCGCGGCGTCCGTCAGGCATCCGACTTTCTCATGGCACTCCAGCTCACCGGCGCAGCCAAGTCGGACTCTCTCGCAAACCTCCAGATCCGTATGCCGATCATCGTCATCGGCGGAGGTCTCACCGCGATTGACACCGGCACCGAATCGCTCGCTTACTACGTCGTCCAGGTGGAAAAATTCCTCCACCGCTATGAAGAACTGCTGGAAGAACTCGGCGAAACCGCCGTCCAGCTCAAGTGGACTCCCGACGAAGCGGTCACCGCCAAAGAATTCATCGCCCATGCCCGCGCCATCCGCGCCGAACGCGCCAAAGCCGCAGCCCAGGGCCGTGAATCGCGACTCATTGAACTCCTCAACTCCTGGGGAGGCGTCACCGTCGCCTACCGTCGCCGTCTGATCGACGCGCCCAGCTACACCCTCAATCACGAAGAAGTTTCGAAAGCCTTCGAGGAAGGTGTCCGCTTCGCCGAATGCCTGGCACCGGAAGAAGTGGAAGTTGACGCCGCAGGGTCCGCCGCCGCCCTGCGCTTCCAAAAATACACATGGGATGACGCAGCGGGCAAGCTCGTGTCCTCCGGCGAATCCATCACCCTGCCGGCCAGGACGATTCTCGTCGCCGCCGGCACACAGCCCAACACCGTCCTCGCCCGCGAAGACGATCACAACGTCTTCCTCGACGGCCGCTACTTCCAGGCCTACGGCGAAGACGGCGTCAAGGTAAAACCCGAACGAATTTCCAAACCCGCCACCCCTCAGGTCCTCATGTCCCTGCGAGACGACGGTAAAGCCATCAGCTTTTTCGGCGACCTCCACCCGTCCTTCTCCGGCAACGTGGTCAAGGCCATGGCCAGCGCGAAGCAAGGCTACCCGGTCGTCTCCCGCGTCCTTGCGAAACTCACGCCCACCCAACCCGCTCCCGCCGCGCTTCTCGAAACTCTGAACGACGAACTGCGCGCCACTGTGCATGAAGTCATTCGCCTTACCCCCAACATTGTCGAAGTCGTGGTCCGCGCCAAACTCGCCGCCCGCGCCTTCCTCCCCGGCCAGTTCTACCGCCTGCAGAATTACGAAACACTCGCGCCACGAACCAACAACACCGTCCTCGGCATGGAGGGCCTCGCTCTCACCGGTGCCTCCGTCGACCACGAACAGGGCTTGCTCTCCACCATCGTGCTCGAAATGGGGGGCTCGTCCGACCTCTGCGCACTGCTGAAAAAGGGCGAACCCGTCATCCTGATGGGCCCCACCGGCACCCCCAGCGAAACGCCTGGCAAAGAGACCGTGCTCCTTGTTGGTGGAGGCCTCGGCAACGCTGTCCTCTTCTCCATCGGCCAGAAACTCCGCGAAGAAGGTTCCCGCGTCATCTACTTCGCCGGCTATAAGAAGATCATCGACCGTTACAAAGTCGAAGAAATCGAGAAGGCCGCTGACCAAATCATCTGGGTCTGCGACGAAGCCCCCGGCTTCACGGCGGGCCGCGTCCTCGACTCCGCCTTCGTCGGCAATATTGTTGAAGCCATGGCCGCTTACGGACGAGGCGATCTCGGCGACCAGCACATCTCGCTGAGCTCCATCGACCGCCTGATCGCCATCGGTTCTGACGGCATGATGAGGGCCGTGCAGCAGGCGCGCCACACCGTGCTTCGCCCCTACCTGAAGCCGGACCACCAGGCCATCGGCAGCATCAACTCCCCCATGCAATGCATGATGAAGGAAATCTGCGCCCAGTGCCTCCAGGTCCACAAAAACCCGCAAACCGGCGAGGAAACCGTGGTCTTCTCCTGCTTCAATCAGGACCAGCCGCTGGACCACGTCGATTTCAGCAGCCTCCGCACCCGCCTCTCGCAAAACGGCGCGCAGGAAAAGCTGACTAAAATGTGGATCGACCACTGCCTCCGCGAAATCGGCGTAAGGACTTAGCGCCTTCCGGGAAAAAGCTCAGTTTTCCCCCGGCTGCGCTGCCCTCACCTCCACCCACACCGGAGCCATTCCTTTCTTTCCGGTGAGCCGCAATCCCAGTTCCTTCAATGCCGTAAACAGGGAATGCCGTAAACAGGGAAGGATAAGCTGACGGGCTCTCCTTCGCGGGAGCGCCCGCTTCCGGCGCCGCCATCTCCAGCGAATACTTCAATTCGATGTCATAGGCACCGTCAAGCGTAGTCTCATCCTTCACCGGGCGCCCCACAATGCCGGACAGGATGTCCGCCAGGCGGGGCATTGTCATACCCTTGCCACTCAGCGTCGAGCCAGCCGCGCCCCCGTTCGTATTCACATTGCCAAGGGGTTCCGCAGCCTTCATCCGCACGCCTCCTTTTCCACCTCCAGCCCGTAAACCTGCTGCCGAAGTCGCGCCCGAATCCGACTAATCCGTTCCGCCTGATTCTTTACGTCGCTGTCCGACTGGCCGGTGCTTGCCACAATATCGAATCGGGCGTCCCTGATCTATCCTGGGCCCCCGACCACCTGGAATTCCTGCGCGGGCAGCGCGTATTGAATCAGCTGAGCCAATGACGTATTTACAGTTTTAAATCGGCCTGGATTATTGCGGATGCTGGAGCCCTGTCGCAGGCCCTGATTCGGCTTCACTGAAGCCACCTCGAACATCTGCCCTTGCTGGGCGCAGGCTGCAAGGGCTGCCAGAAAAAGACAAGCGAACTTCATAATATTGGGCTCCGCTCAGGAGTTCCCGGCCCGTTCGGTTGCCTAACGCCGCGCCCCGAAAAACCTCTGCAGCAGTGCCGTCGATTCCGCCCCCAGAACCCCCTCAATCACTTCCACCCGGTGATTCAGCAGTTCCGAATCCGCAATCTGAAACTTACTCCGCACTCCACCAAACCGCAGATCGCGCGCCCCGAAAACCAGCGTCTGTACCCGCGCGGCTACCAACGCCCCCGCGCACATCGGACAAGGCTCCAGCGTGCAATATAACGTAGCCTCGCTCAGCCGGTAATTGCTCAGTGCGAATGCCCCCTGCCGCAGCGCCAGCATCTCGGCATGCGCCGTTGGGTCCAGCAATTCAATCGGAGAATTCCGCCCTCGTCCGATCACCTCGCCGCCTGCCACCAGCACGCACCCCACCGGCACCTCACCTGCCGCCTCGGCCTCCCGGGCCAGCGCCAGCGCCTCCCGCATCCACCGTTCATGCTCTGCGGAACTTGCCACGGCCATCAGCCCCTGGGACACTGAGCCGCCGGTGGCAGCACTTCCACGGACACATTGATCAGTTGCTCTCCCCCGCCCAGCGTCACGCCCATCACCGGAGCCACGTCAGAATAATCCCGCCCATGCGCAATCGTCACATGGTTGCCCGCAGGCATCACATCATTCGTCGGATCAAACTCCAGCCATCCAAACTCCGGGCAGTAGATGGAACACCACGCATGCGAAGCCTCGCCCCCCAGCGTCTTCGCATTGCTCCGCAGATACCCGCTGATATAGCGCGCGGGCAGTCCAAGGCTCCGCACGCAGCTAATCATCAGATGCGCGAAATCCTGGCAGACGCCGCTCCGCTTCTCCAGCACCTCTTCCACCGGCGTCGAAATCGTCGTCGCCCGCGGATCGTACCTGAAGTCCCTGTAAATCCGGTGACAAAGGTCCAGGCCCGCCTCCAGAATCGGGCGTCCGGGCGCAAATGACTCCCGCCCGTAAGCCGCGCAGTCATGCCCCGGCTTTACAAACGGCGACCGGAACGTGAACTCCGCAGCCCGAAATAGCTCCTCGGTCCGGCCCCCGCGCAGTTCCCGCAGCACTTCCTCCCAAGCAGGCGTCAAAGCCCCCGCCGGCGGGTTTTCGGGCATCAGTTCAATTACACTCCGCGCCGTAATGCTCAGCGTTTCATGTGCTTCCTGCACAGAAAAGATTGTTATCTCATTCCCAAAATAGTCCCGTCGTGATGTCGTGAATGCAGGTTCCGGCACAATGGTGAGGTCATGCGAAATCAACCGCTGATGCGGGCATTCTCTCGGCATCAGATGCACCTGCGTGTGGCAGATGGAGACGGGCTCGCTGTAGAGATATGTTGTCGTGTGGGACGTGGTTACTGTCATCGCCGCAGCCATCTCACCCTCGCCTGCTACGGACCTGGTGGGTGAAATACACCCGGCTGATCGTGTCCGAAAGAAGCCCCAGGTCCGCCTCCATACGCGCCGTCAGTTCATCCAGCGCCTCCAGATTTTCCAGATCCTCGGTCTCTGCCAGCTGCACAGACGTCAGCAGCTTCAGTGCCAGCCGGGCTTCCCGGGGCGTGCCGCTCGAAGGATGACTCTCCGGCAACCGGTCCACATGCTTCCGCAGTTTCGACAACTGGTACGCCGCCGACCTCGGATTCCCCTCATCCAGCAATAACAAATCCAGCACCAGATCCATCTGCATCAAATTCAGATACCTCGAGCGATAGGTCAACGTGCTGTCTGCAATCTCCAGAATCGTGCCCAGTTCCGAATCGGTCGGGTCATTTTCGAAGCCCAGCCCGCGCCGCACCATTTGCACAGTCTGCACCGCGCGCTCCAGCCACCGGCCCATATCCAGGAATCGCCAGCCATGCCCGCGCGTCATGTTCTCGGTCGCCAGACCACTGAACGCCGAAAGCGAAATCACCGCATTGTCCAGCAATTCCTGCGCCCAGCTGTTGCGCAGCGCTTCGGGGGGAAGTTCCCCGGTAAACTGCTTCTCCAGTTGCTTTAAAACGCGCCACGCATCGGTGGAAATGCGGTCCCGCAACAGCCGCGCCACCCGCCGGATCTCCCGAGCGCTCGACCGCAGACTGGTCCGAACCGTGCCGTCGGTAATCGCTGCCAATACCTCAGCCTCGGTGATTCGCTCGCCTTCCGCCGCCTTCACCCAGCCCCCGCCCGCCAGGATATTCTGGCAAGCCGAAAGCGCCGCCGCCGTGCTCGCATCAGGGTCCAGATACAGCCGGGGCAGCACCACCCGCACCGCCCGAATCGCCGTCTCAAACCGTTCCACATACCGGCCCAGCCAATAGAGGTTATCCGCCACCCGGCTCGGCAAATCGAACGTCGCGCGGCTCACCGGCAGCGGGCCCGAAGCTCGCCTGAGCAGACTAAACGCCGCGTCCGGCGCATCCGCCAGCACCCACGTGTCCTTGCTGCCGCCGCCATGCTGCATCGACACCACAAGGCTGTCGAGTGACGATGTGATCCGCGTCAACCCGCCCGGCATCACCGCATAACCCGCACCCGAAGCCGTCGCGAACACGCGCAACACCAGATGCCGCGCCTCCAGTTGCCCGTCCTGCGCTACCGGCACGCTTGAAAGCGAAACCTGCTCCTGCGCCACATAGGCACTGGGATTGGCCTTGATCTTCTCCATCAGCAGCGCACGCTGCTTCTTCCCCAGCCGCGCCCCAAAGATTGGTTCGAAGCTGTTCGCCGGTGTCGCCGGTTTGATCACCAGATGTTCCAGCCGCGCTTCCACCTGACGCCGTGCTGCCTCATCCCCGCACCACCACGTCGCGATGTTCGGCATCCGCAGATCTTCGCCCAGAATGTGCCGCGAAAGTGCCGGCAGAAACGCCGACAATCCAGACGATTCAATCAGCCCCGACCCCAGCGCATTCGCAATCGCCACATTGCCGCTCCACACGGCCTGCACCAGCCCCGGCACGCCCAGCATGGAATCCCCGCGCAGCTCCAGCGGATCGCAGAACGTGTCGTCCTGCCGGCGCACAATCACATCCACCGGCAGCAATCCGCCCAGCGTTTTCATGTAGACGTTGTTGTTGCGAACCGTCAGGTCCCCGCCTTCCACCAGCGTGAATCCCAGATACCGCGCCAGGAACGCATGCTCAAACCAGGTCTCGTTGAACGGCCCGGGCGTCAGCAGCACAATGCGAGGATTCTCCCGTTTGGGAGCCAGCGCGCGCAGCGTGTCTTTGTAAGCCTGAAAAAAAGGCGCCAAACGCTGCACATTGCCCGCCCGAAACACATCCGGCAGCACACGCAGCGAAACCAGCCGGTTCTCCAGCGCATATCCCGAACCTGACGGAGCCTGAGTCCTGTCCGCCAGCACCCACCAGTTCCCATCCGGCGACCGCGCAATATCCGCCGAATAACTATGCAGCCAGATATCACCCGGCGGCGTTACGCCCGCACACGGCCGCAGAAAACCCGGATGCCCCAGGATCAGCTCCGCCGGAATCCGCCGCTCTTTCAGCAGTTCCTGCGGGCCGTACAGGTCTTTCAGAATCGCGTTCAGCAGCAGCGCGCGTTGCGAAATCGCCAGCTCGATCTTCGCCCATTCCGAACGTTCCATCAGGAACGGCAAGGGGTCCAGCGGCCACGGTCGCTCGGTGCTTTGCGGATCGCCGTAGACGTTGTAAGTGACCCCGTTATCGTGGATCACGCGGCGGCCTTCCTGCCACCGCTCCGCAAGCCCGGCAGGCCCGATCTGATTCAGCGCCTCCACCAGCGGCTTCCAGTGTGCCCGGATCTCGCCCTTCCCCGTCAGCATTTCGTCGTAGAAGCCCGCAAGCGGCTGATAGGCCCAAGCGGCGTTAAGACGGGATTCTGGTTCGGACACCTGGGCGCTCATCTGCCTTGTATCAAGTTTCACACGCGCTATCCTAAGCGAAGCCTCTACCCATGCAGGACTCCTGTCTCGGTTCCATCACCATCAAAGGTTTCAAGAGCATCGCGTCCATCGAAGGCCTTAAGATCCTGCTGATAAATCTGTTGATCGGAGCGAACAGTTCGGGCAAATCCAACTTCCTGGGCGCCTTCGGGTTCCTGAACGCCATAAGCGAACGCCGTTTGCAGGAATCGATCTACATACCCGTCGCTCCCGACAGCCTCTTTGCGGTCATCGACCGGAGCACTGACGGTTTTTCGGTACTCACCCCGCAGTTGCGCGCCTGGCGTCCATTCCCCACACAATCTTCATCGCTGCTCGACCATGGCATTGGTCGTCCCGAACTGGAGTCGAACTTCCTCGCAATCAGAAGGAAGTTCGAAATACCCGAAGACCTCAACGTGTCGCTACTAACAGCCCCATCCCAACGCATTAACGCGAAGTATCCCGGTTACCCGAAACGGCTCGCCGATAAAGCGGCTGTGAGGGCCATCGGCCACCGAACCATCCGCGCTGACTGCCCAAATTTTCACCACTGCCTGAACCGCATTAAATCCATCGTCACAGGTCCGCAATGACTCTTTCCGCCCCCGTCCGTACCGTCCTTGCCCAACTCGCCGCCCTGGACGACCGCGATGGTTCTATCGGCTCCATGCGCCGCTACCTTCTAAAGGTCAGCCGCCTTGCCGGCCCACCAGAGCAGATTTTCCAAATCGAAGACCGCACCATCTCCGGCCCGAACGGACCCCTGCCGATCCGCATCTACCGCCCAACCGATGCCTCACTCCGCTGCGCCATGTTCTTCCATGGAGGCTGGTTCTGCCTCGGTGACCTCGAAACACACGACTCAGCAGTCCGGGCCATCGCGAACCAATCGCAAAGCACCATCATCGCCGTCGGCTACCGGCTCGCCCCGGAGCACCCCTTCCCCGCCGCCCCCGAAGATTGTGTCGCCGCCACCAGGTGGGTTGCCGATAATCTCAATCCCGCGCGGCTTTCCGTTCTGGGCGATAGTGCCGGAGGCGCGCTCGCCGCGGTGGTGGCACGCCGCTGCCGCCACCTCAACCTCGCGAAGCAAATCCTGATCTACCCCGTCACTGATTCCGCCCTGGACACGCCCTCCTGGACGGAATTCGCTGATGGCCCCATCGTCACAAGAGCGCGTGGCGAATGGGCCTGGAACAACTACACCCCAAACCAGTCAGATCGCCACCATCCCGACGTCGCCCCGATCCGCGCAAGCGACCTTTCCGGACTGGCTCCCGCCCTCGTCATCACGGCAGAGTATGACGCCCTGCGCGACGAAGGCGAATCCTACGCGCACGCGCTTCAACAGGCTGGAACTCCTGCGGAAATCATCCGCTGGCCCGGCCTGATCCACGGTTCGCTGCTCATGGCCGCAGTCCTCGAAGACTCGAAAGCCCTCATCGCCACCGTCGCCCGTGCCTTGACTTAACCCGCGTCCCGGTATTCCCCGAAGACCTCTCGCAATGCATCCGAAATCTCCCCCACCGTGGCGTAAGCCTCCGCCGCCGCCATAATCCGGGGCATCAGGTTTTCCGTTCCCCGCGCCGCCGCGCCCAGTTCCTGCATTCGATTAACCCAAACCGCGCCGTCCCGCGCCGCCCGCACCGCCCGAACTCCGTCCACCTGCGCCCGTTCAATCTCCGGATTAATCTTAAAGACCGGCATCTTCCCGCCGCCCTCCATCCGGAAGCGATTCACCCCGACAATCACTCGCTCCCCGGACTCCACCGCCCGCTGATAGTCGTATGCCGCGCCCTGAATCTCCGCCTGAATGAACCCGGCCTCAATCGCCCGCAGCGCTCCGCCCATTTCGTCAATCCGCCGAATGTAGTCCATCGCTGACGCCTCAATCTGGTCCGTCAGCGCTTCAATGTAATAACTCCCGCCCACCGGATCCACCGCTCCCGTCACACCCGTCTCATGCGCGATAATCTGCTGCGTCCGCAGCGCCAAACGCGCCGATTCTTCCGTCGGCAATCCCAGCGCCTCATCCCGCGAATTCGTATGCAGGGACTGCGTTCCACCCAACACCGCCGCCATCGCCTCAATCGCCGTTCGAACCAGATTCACGTCCGGTTGCTGCGCCGTCAGGCTGGACCCGGCCGTCTGCGTATGGAACCGCAACATGCAACTGCGGTCATCCTTCGCCCCAAATCGCTCCCGCATCAGCCGCGCATACAACCGTCGTGCCGCCCGAAATTTGGCGATCTCCGTCAAAAAATCCGAATGCGAATTGAAGAAGAATGAAAGCCGGGGCGCGAAGTTGTCTATCTGCAATCCCGCTGCCAAAGCCGCTTCGATGTAAGCAATGGCGTTAGCAAAGGTGAACGCCACTTCCTGTTCCGAAGTGGAACCCGCTTCGCGAATATGGTACCCGCTGATCGAGATTGTGTTCCATTCCGGGATCTCGTCAGCCGCCCACGCGAACAGGTCCGTGATAATTCTCATCGCGGGCCGCGGCGGGTAAATATAGGTGCCCCGCGCGACATATTCCTTGAGGATGTCGTTCTGGATCGTGCCGCTCAGCTTGCGCGCATCCGCACCCTGCTCCCGGGCCACCAGCACGTAATACGAGAGCAAAACCGCCGCCGTCGAGTTGATCGTCATCGACGTGGAAACCTCGTCTAACCGGATTCCTTCGAATAACTTGCGCATGTCTGCCAGCGACGCAATGGACACGCCCACACGCCCCACTTCGCCCGCCGCCAGTGCATGGTCCGGGTCCAGTCCGATCTGTGTCGGAAGGTCGAATGCCACCGAAAGACCAGTGGTTCCCTGGCTCAAAAGGTACCGGTACCGGGCGTTACTTTCCTCTGCGGATCCGAAACCGGCGTATTGCCGCATGGTCCACAGCCGGGTCCTGTACATCTCGGGATAAATGCCCCGGGTGTACGGGAATTGTCCGGCTGCTTCCATGTTTTGTGAGCGCGGCTTTATGAGCGGGAAATCTTCCGCGCCTTGCGAATGGATGAAACGCCATACCACGCCATCACCACTACAAAGACAGCGACAATGCCAAACTGCAACGGCGGCAGCGAGCCCGGGTGCTGCCAGATCTTAAACGCCCCAATCCCCGCAAATGCAAGAAAAGTAAAGCCCAGGATCTCATGCCACAACGAGTGAACCGGTTTGGCCGCAGCGGGCACAACGTGCTTCATGAACATCCCGGCATTCTTCGCGGTGGGGCCCCACTGCTTGTGGATGTGTTTTTTCGCGACGCTGCCGGACTTCTTCGCCACAGGCATCCACTTGCCGGCAAACCTTCCAGCGGCCCGCGCGATCTGCTCGTTTGTGCGCACTGCTTCATCCTATCAAAACGAACTGTTGAACCCTCCACGCCACGCCTGTACAATCAAGGAAACCTTCGGGCAAGGTTTGGAACCGTTGGCCCTGAATTTGCATCACAATATTGTCGGCGCCCACAGAAAGGGGCACAACTTTGGAAGAACGTCTAAAAGGCCTGATGCAGGATCTTGGCAATGCCATCAACGAGTCGTTGTCCGATTCTGAACGAATTGCCGAGGCAATCGGTGAGATCAAACGTGCGGGCTACGACGTTTTTCTCGTTCTCGAAGCAACCATTGGCTTCAACAAGCGTGATGAGGATGAGGATCCCGACAACAGCGAGGCACTCTCTGAACCTGTGGAAATCGAAACCAACGGTAAGGTCCGCTTCACCACACAGGATCATCGTTTCCTGAAAGCTCTTCGTATCGCCGTCGACGAAGAGGCTTAAGAAAAAGCTTAAAGCAATTCCCGGTAGACCGCCAGCGTCTCCCGCACCGCACGTGCCCAAGTGAATCCTGCGGAGCGCTGCCGCCCCCGTGCCACCAGACCGTCGGTCAGTTCCGAAGACTCCGCAAGTTTCATCAACGCCCCTGCCAAGCCCTCGTCATCTCCAGGACTTACCAGCAGGGCTGCGTCACCCGCCACCTCCGGCAGCGCCGAAACGTTACCCGTGATGACCGGAACCCCGGCCGCCATCGCTTCCAGCACCGGCATTCCGAATCCCTCATCCAATGACGGAAATGCGAAGATCCCCGCCCGCCCGTACCAGGCCGAAACCTCCGCCTCAGTCAGGTACCCGGTCACCTGGATTCGTTCAGCGCAGCCGCTCTTTGCTATCTCCCCAAAAGTCTCTTCCGATCCATACCCGCTCGACCCTGCCAGCACCAATCGCCAGTCATTCGGCATTGCGCGAAACGCGCGTACCAGACCAGCCTGATTCTTGCGCTTCTGAATCGCCCCGATGCAGAGCACCACCTTCTCTCTGGGCACCTCCGGAATCGCGCGCGGCAATATTCCGTGATGAATCACGCGAATCCGGCTCGCCGAAACGCCCAGATACTCCTGAACCTGCTGCCCGGTGAACGCCGACACCGCCACAATCAGGTCCGCTCCTGCCGCCGCTTCCCTCGCCTGCTCCGCGAATCGTGCCCGGAACTCTGCTGTGCTGTACTCGCCCGACAGCACAAACAGGTCGTGAAAGGTGGCAATCTGCCGCCGAAACCGCCGCCTCGGCAACCGCTGGTTCAATCCGTGGAATAATTCAGCAGACCGGTTCCCCCACGAATCCGCCAAAAAGCGCCGCCTCACATTCCCCGGTCTCTCCATTTCCCGCGCCCGCCAAAACCGCTGCGACCGGTAAAACCAATCCCATTGATCCTCAAGGCCAGTCGCCGCCAAACCGTTCAGAATCTCGCGCGAATAGACCCCCACGCCCGAAAGCGAGTCCCCCAGACTATAAGTTGCATCGAGTCCGACCCTCAAGAATCGAGGCTATCAGGCGCGTTGCCCTGGCGAACAGCGCCGCTTCGCTCCGCAGAGTACTGTTGCACGACCCACAGGCGTACACTGGTGACGAACGTGGACGAAATCACATACGCATTTCAGCCGGTGCTGTTTCTTCTTCTGGGACTGGCGTTCTGCTTTGCTGTATGGCGCTTTCTGTTCTCAGGAAAATGCTGGCGATGCGGCATCGGCTTTGACAGGTTCGCGCGCGCCAGGTCGCTCTTCGGAGTAATCCCCCGTACCTATTGCCGCCGCTGCGGCGCTAAATCCATCCAGCTGATGTAGCTTACGCTTCCGCCATCTCGTATTCCTTCAGCTTCCGGTAGAGCGTCGTCCGCCCGATTCCCAGCAGCAGCGCTGCTTCCGTGCGGTCCCCGCGGGTCTGCTGTAGTGCGTGTTCAATCGCCCGGCGCTCCAGTTCCTGCAATGGCACCACGCCGTTCAGCGAGATTACCGGACCGGGCAGGGCAATACCCCGCGCCATTCCCCCCGCTGCGGCGGCAGCCATTTCCATGCCGGTGCCCGCGGGGACGTGATCGATGACGTGGGAAGGCAAATCTATAAAATGCAGCAGCGGCCCTGAATTCAGGGCCATCATCCGGTCGATACAGTTCTTCAACTCCCGGATATTGCCCGGCCAGTCGTACCGCATCATCGCGTCCATCGCTTCCTTCGTGATGGAATAGCGGCTCTCCGGATGACCCTTCGGGGCAACCAAAAACCGCTCAATCAGCAGCGGAATATCATCCTTTCGCTCACGCAAGGGTGGCAGCGTCAGTCGGATTACGTTCAGCCGGTGGAACAGATCTTCCCGAAAACGTCCGGCCGCCACCTCCCGCTCCAGGTTGCGGTGTGTTGCCGCCACAATCCTCACATCAATCCGAAAGCGTTGCAGCGACCCGACCGGTCGGAACTCCCGCTCCTGCAGCACCCGCAGCAGTTTCACCTGAAGCTCAATCGGAAGGTCTCCGATTTCATCGAAGAACGCCGTCCCGCCGTTTGCCAGTTCCAGAAGTCCGCGCTTGGTCTCGCCCGCGCCAGTGAACGCATGCCGCGTGTGGCCAAACATCTCACTTTCCATCAGCGGGCCCACCATGCTGCCGCAATCGATCGGCACAAACTGCCCATGCGGATTCGCGTTGAACAGCGATCGCGCCACCACTTCCTTACCTGTCCCGCTCTCTCCCTGGATCAAAACAGTCGTCCTGCCCGGTCCAACCCTGTCGATCTGCGCGCGTAACTGCATAATGCGGGCAGACCGGCCCAAAAACCCCGTAGGGAGATCTTCTTCGACCGCTTTCATACCGACTTAGTGCACCGTTTTTGGAAAATTCTCAGCCTACGGCGGCATCTCCACTATTTTTCCTGAAGACTGCCTGCAAGCCTGCTCCATCTCAATAAAGCCCGGACGCAGCGTCGGCGGTATCGCACGTCGCCCGAACTCCACCGCAATCTGCACAGGCATGCCCCGTGCAAAGGCCGCCATCGCTACTCTCAGAATGTTGAAGTAGTGGATTTCCGTTTCGTTCAGCCGTTCCACGTGCGCGGCCAGTGGCGCTGCAAAACCATACGACAAAAAGATCCCCAGGAACGTGCCCACCAGGGCCGCCCCAATCTTGTGCCCGATCGTCTTCGGTGATTCCCGCAGAGCACTCATGGTGATTACCACTCCCAGCACTGCGGAGATAATCCCCAGTCCCGGGAGGGCATCGGCCAGCGTATTCAGTACACCTGCGGGCGCCGCCAGGGCGTGCTCGCGAATGTCCGCGTCCTGCTCCAGCATCGCGTCCAGTTCCCACTGCGAAATCTGTCCCAGCGTTGTCAGCCGCAGCGTGTCGCAGAGGAAATTCAGCGTATCTTCATTCCGGATGACCGCCGCATGCCGCCGGAACACCACGCTGCGTTCGGGGTTGTCCAGCTGGTCCTCCAGTTTCGTCGCGCCGTTGCGCCGTGCGTACTCAAAAAGCGCATGCAGCATCACCAGTGTTTTCAGGTAAAAAACCCCATCCGGACGTGACCCGCGGAACACCCGCATCAGCTCCCGCCAGGTCCGCTTCAGCAGTTTGATCGGGTTTGCCGACAGCAACGTCCCTACAGCTGTCCCAATGATGATCACGAGTTCCGCCGGTTGCACCAGCGGCCCCATTTTTCCGTTCTCCATCAGGAACCCGCCAATGACGGATACGAAAACCACGACGATGCCGAGAATGGGTATCATCTCCACTCAGACATTTCGACAGTTCCGCCGCAAACCTTTAGGCCCCGGCTTTACGGATCGAGTCGAACCACAAAAGCTTCCGGCACCTTCTGTTCTTCCCGAACACGCTGCGCCAGCGCCTCCGCCCGCTCTTCCGAAGTCTCACGCCCCGCCAACACCCGCCAGACTCCCGGATTCTCCGGTCGGACAATCGTTTTCGCCGCACCATAAGCCGCGATCATGTTGCGCTCCATCCGATCCGCATTTGCCTTTTCCCGAAACGACCCCACCTGCACCGCAAACAACGCCGCTTCCGGCGCGGCGGGCGCGGAAATTACCGTCAATTCAACCTCCGCCACACCAGGCCCGATCAATTCGATTTGCTTTGCGGCAGCATGCGACAGGTCAATAATCCGCCCGCCAACGAAAGGTCCCCGGTCGATAATCCTCACATCCACGGTCTTATCGTTCGAAAGATTCCGCACCCGCACCCAGGTCTGGAACGAGAGAGTCCGGTGCGCCGCCACCATCGTCTCCATGTCGTACACTTCGCCATCAGCTGCCCGTCGCCCGTTGTAGGGTTCGCCGTACCAACTGGCCTTCCCGCGAATGGTGGTGCCCACCGGGGGCGATTTGACGACCGGCACGCGCGGCTTCACTTTCTTCTTCCCGCAACCTGTGAGAGCCAGAATGCACGCGAACACACACACCAGGAACCTGCTCATGAGCTTGTGATAACATCCTAACCTCCCCAACTTTCTTATGCCCTGGCAACAGATCTACGACCCTCTCGGCAACGTTTTCCTGTCGACCCTCAGCGCGGCTCTTCCCATTTGCCTGCTCTTTTATCTCCTGGCAATTCGCCGAACTCCGGCGCACATTGCCGCCGTCCTCGCTTCCGTCCTGTGCATGGCGCTTGCGGCGTTTGAATTCCACATGCCGCTCTCCAAGATCGCCGGAGCAGCCGCGCATGGCATGGTCTACGGCGCCGTCCGCATCGCGTGGACATTGCTTGCCGCCGTCTTTGTCTACGAACTAACTGTTGAGTCCGGTCGCTTCGAAATCATTCGTCAGTCCATTGGCGGCGTTACCGAAGACCGTCGCCTGCAGACGCTGCTGATCGCCTTCGCGTTTGGCGCGGTCCTCGAAGGCACGGGCGGCGGCGGTTCTCCAGTCGCCATCTGCGGAGCCATGATGGTTGGGCTCGGCTTCCAGCCCTTCGCTGCCGCCATGCTCTGCCTGATCGCCAACACCGCGCCCGTGGCGTTTGGAGCGGTCGGCAATCCGGTGCGCGCACTGGTGGCCGTTACGGGGCTACCCGCCGACCAGATCAGCGCCATGATCGGTCGAATCCTGCCCCCTATGGCCCTGATTCTGCCCTTCTGGCTCAGCCGCCTGGTCACTTCCTGGAAGAACGTCTTCGCCATCTGGCCGGGTCTCCTGCTGGCTGGCGGACTCTTCGCGGGCATCCAGTTCTACTGGGCGAACTACCAGGATTTCGGTCTGGTTGACATTGTCGGCGGCATGGTCACGCTGGTCGGCCTGACCCTTTTCCTCAAGGTCTGGAAGCCGAAGAATATCTGGCGCTTCCCCAACGAACCAGCGGTTGCCGTACAGACCCGCAGCTACTCGTTCTTCGAAATCGTGCACGCCTGGTCCGGCTTCCTGCTGCTGTCACTCTTCGTGGTACTGACAGGCGTCCCTGCGGTCGTCAACTTCCTGAACGCCGCGACGCCCATTGTCCCGGTGCCCGGTCTCCACAATCTGGTGTTCCGCATGCCGCCCGTCTTCCCGACGCCGCATGCCGAATCCGCCCTCTTCGATCTGACCTTCCTCGCCAACGCCGGGACTGCCGCTTTCCTTGCCGGCCTGATCACCGGGCCGGTGCTGGGTCTCAGCATTGGGCGCACCTTTCAGGTCTTCTTCCGCACCTGTTACAAGATGCGCAAAAGCATGCTGGCCATCATGGCGATGCTGGTGTTGGGCTACGTTACACGCTACAGCGGCATGGACGCGGTGTTGGGTCTGGCCATGACGCACACCGGCGCGCTTTTCCCGTTCTTCGGCACCATGATCGGCTGGGTGGGCGTATCGCTGACAGGTACTGATGCCGGATCGAACGCCCTCTTCGGCAGCCTGCAGGTGATCACCGCGACCAACCTGGGCATTCCGCCGGTCCTGATGGCTGCGGCGAATTCCGCCGGTGGCGTGATGGGCAAGATGATCGCGGCACAGAGTCTGGTGGTTGCCGCAGCTGCGGTTGGTGAACAGGGCCGCGAAGGTGATCTGTTCCGCAAGGTGCTGCCGCATTCGCTCATTCTCGCCGGAATGGTCGGGCTCATCGTGATGTTCTTCGCCACTATCGGAAAGATGTGGGTGCCGTCAAGCCCTTAGGAGGCCTGACTACGGCGTTCGGCCCGTTAACGGCGTGAACACGGGGATTGCAGAGAGCGCGACCAGCAGTCCGGCATATTGCATGAGTGCGGTGTTATCCGGTTCGCCGGATGAGTCCTTTGTGAAGAGTCGCCAGCCGGCTGCGATGGCGATCAGCAGCAACATGCCTTCGTGAACAGCCAGGAATAATACGAGGGCCGTGGCGAGGACAATGCCGCGCTGCTGCCGGGTGAGCGACCGGAATCCGCGTGAGCCATCCAGCTGCCAGACCGGGATCAGGTTGAACAGGTTCATCCAGGCGGCGAAATGAGCGATCACGCCGAGCACCGGCACATGGGTTGTCACGAACAGGGCGAGGGAAAGCGCCGCTGCGCCCAGCCCGTAGAGCGGGCCGGCGAGGCCGATACGGGCATCCTGCACGGGCGTGATGGAGAGCGTGCGCAGCCGGATGAAAGCACCCAGGCCGGGGATGAACATGGGCGCGCTGGCGGCGAAGCCATAGCCGCGGATGGCGATGACGTGCCCCATTTCGTGAATGTAGATAGAGAGCACCAGGCCCAGCGCGAAGGTCCAGCCGTAGAGCGCCCAGTATACGCCGAAGAACGCGAACATGGAGAGCAGGGTGCTGAGTTTTGTGAGGCCGAACAGAAGGGCCTTGAATTTCCACGCCATCAACCCGATGGGTGCCGCTGCGCCGGTGAGTTTCTTCCACCATGGCCGGGGTGTGGCAGCCGGCGCCTCTGCGGCAAGGCGGGTTTCCAGTTCTTCCACGCGCGTTACTATGCTGCGGTATTGCAGGGAATCGGGAGGCAGTAGTGCCATGGCCTTGCGCCATTGTTCGCACGATTCGGCAGGACGACCGTTGGCGGCTTCGGTCTGGGCCTGAGCCGCAAAGCTGCGCAGTTGCTCGCTGTGCGTGAGGCGCCCGCACCCGGCGCAGACAAGGGCATCGGGTTCAAGAGAGGTGGCGCAATCGGAGCAGTTTTCGGGAGTCATTCGGCAGGTGACGGGCTGTAGGGGCCCGTAAAGAAGAGGTCGGTTCGGCCTGTCAGGTGCCAGGCACGCTGGAGCCCGAAGAAGATGATGACGATACCGAGAAGTCCGGAAACTCCGTCCGATAAGCCGAGAAATGGTGCCGCAACAGCCAGAAAGGCGAGGCTGAGCAGCGCCTGCCCGATGGACGTTGGCGCTGCAGGTTTCGGCGTTTTTTCCGTGTCAGTCTGCTCGGTCTTTGGGGGTTGCTTCACCGACTGATAGATGGCGACGGGGATGTAGCTGGTGGTGACGGCAAAGTATGTCAGGGCAACAGCGAGGACCTGTTGCGGGCGACCACCGAGACCATTCGAACCTTTGCGAACGGCGGTGCCCACCATATATCCCACAAGGATGGAGATCAGCGCAATTTCCATGTTGAGGACGATTGCGACCAGGGCGTAAATCAGGAAGCCCGCGAGCGCCGCACCGGCACCGTAGAGTGCGGCGCGCGGCAGGGAGGCGGCGGAAGGCTGCTGCTGCCCCGCGTCGGTAAAGGCCTTGCAGTTCGGGCACACCCGCTGACCCTCCAGATGGAAGTAATCACCGGAGATCGGTTGTTTGCAGAGAAGACACAACGCGTCAGAGCCGCTGGCCGCGAGAGGGATGGCGCGTTCAAACTGCAGATCTTCCGGCGCAGGGACGGCGGGGTTATTCCTTGAATCCATAGTTTTATCCCGGGCTTTACCTTGAATTCATGAATTGTGCGATATTGTCGTTCAGGAATTTCGCATCGGCTGGGTTGCTGGCGGCTCCGGCGGTGTGCCCCCAGAGGGACGGGATGGGCAGCAGGGTCACGGTCTTCATGAATGCCGCTTCGTAGCGCGCGTCGCCGACGGGGAAGTAGAGGTCGGTTTCGGAGGGCATGTAGAGGAACGGCACGCGGATGGATTGCAGGGCTTTTTCGGTGTCGCCGTTGAAGCCTGGCGTGGTTCCGACGTCGTGTTTCTCCCAGGTGCGGGCCTGCAGGATGTAGTCGTTGGCATCCGCGCTGAAGCGGGTGCGGAAGGCGTTCATGGCTTGCTCGAACGTGGTGGTGCGCGGGTTGCCGCGCCACAGTTCTTTGCGCCACCACTCCTGGGAATAGAGCCAGGCGGCCCAGACCATGCCGAAAGCTTCCAGGCCTCTGGCGGGCGGTTTGGTGTAGTCGCCGCCGTGGAATTCGGGGTCGGCGGTCAGCGCCGCGATCTGGCCTTCGAGGCGCACGATGCCGTGGCCGTAGGTTTTTGCGGTGCCGGATGTCGCAACGATGCGATCCGCGAAATCGGGATAACTGATGGCCCATTGGAAAGCCTGTTGCGCGCCCATCGAGAAGCCAATGACGGCGCGCAGGTGGGTGACCTTCAGTTCTTCAGTGAGCAGGTGTTGGATGGCTTCCACGTTGTCGCGGATAGTCGTGACCGGGAAGCGCGGGCCGTGGAAAGGTTCGGGCGTGTTGCTGGGTGAAGAAGATCGGCCGTTGCCGAAGAGTTCGGTCGTGACGAGGAAGAGCTTCGCGGGATCGAGCGCTTTGTCGGCACCCATCAGCCATTCATAGCCGCGCAGATTGGCCATGTAGTGCGAGGGGAGAAGGACCACATTGTCCTTCGCTTCATTCAGCTTTCCATAAGTGCCGTAGACGATGACCGCTTTGGGGATCGTGATGCCGCTTTCGGTTTTGAAGTTCGGGATGGAGAAGTCGTGCCGGTCCTGGGCTTTCCCGTTCAGAGCCAGGAGGATCGGGGTGAGGAGGAGCAGTAAGTAGCGCATATCAAACCGGCTTGAGGATGTCGCGATGAGAGGCTTTGGCCTGGTAACCGGCTTCGGCGAGGTTCTTACGAATCTGGTCGGCGATCATGACGGAACGGTGATGTCCGCCGGTGCAGCCGAAGCCGATGGTGAGGTAGCTTTTGCCTTCCCGGATGTAATGGGGCAGCAGATAGATCAATAATTCGGAAATGCGCTGCATAAATTCGCCGGTTTGCGGGAAAGAGCGGATATATTTCGCGACGCCCGGGTTCTTGCCGGTCAGTTTCTTGAACTTCGGGATGTAGTTTGGGTTGGGCAGGAAGCGAACGTCGAAGACGAGATCGCAATCGGGCGGCAGGCCGTGGCGGAAGCCGAAGCTCATGACGTAGATGAGGATCTTCGATTCCTGGCCATCGGCGGCAAACTTCTGTTTGATGAAGTCACGGAGGTCGTGAACGTTGAACTTCGAGGTGTTGATGGTGAGATCGGCCAGTGCCGAGAGCGGGTCGAGGAGCATACGCTCACGACGGATGCTTTCACCGATGGGCTGATCACCACCTGCGAGCGGATGTGGGCGACGGGTTTCACTGAAACGCCGCTTGAGTGTGTCATCGTCAGCTTCGAGCAGAACAAGGCGCACGTGGACGGACTTGCGGACTTTGCGGATGATGGCGGGGAGTTGCTTCAGGCCTGAGCCTTCCCGCACGTCGACAACAAGAGCGGCGCGTTTGGTGGACGACGCGTCGCTGACGAGTTCGGCGAATTTGGGGATCAGCTCGACGGGAAGATTATCGACTGCATAGTAGCCGAGGTCTTCGAGGGAGCGGAGGACCGACCCTTTGCCGGAGCCGCTCATGCCTGTGATGATGACAAGCTCAGAAGGTACTGCGCCGTTCTTTGCGCTTTTCTGAACGGCGACTCCGGCGTGAGGGGCGGCTTTTTTCACTCGGGGGCTATCGGTACCCGGCGTTCATCGCGGTACTTTTCCTTCAGCTTGATGGCCTGCGCTTCGAGCTTTCCGACAGCGGCATGGATGGCGGCGAACAGGTCTGCATCCGAGGCCTGTCCGACGAGTTCGTGGTGGTGATACGGAACCGTGACTTCGGCATGGTTCAGATGCCGCTCATGGGAAAGGACGACGTGAGCATGGGCCTCACCCTTCCCGTTATCGAGTAAGTGGCCGACCTTGGCGAACTCGGCTTCCAGGTTTATCTTCTGGGCCGGGGCAAGGTCAATGTGACGTCCCGTGTAAGTGACTTTCATGGCTGTTTATTCGCGAACACGTCGCTGATGAGTGGACGGAATCTTCAGATCTTCGCGGTACTTGGCGACAGTCCGGCGGGTGACATCAATGCCCTCTGCCTGTAGCCGCGAGGTGATCTGCTCATCGGTCAACGGGTGGCGCGGATCTTCCTCTCCGATCATTTTTTTCACTTTACGCTTCAACAGCAAAAGCGGTGTTTCGCCGCCGGAAGGGCCCTGCACCGCTTCTGAGAAGAAGTATCGCAATTCATATACGCCGTGAGGAGTGTGTGCGTATTTGCTCGCCACGGCGCGGCTGACAGTAGAGGGGTGAACCCCTACTTCTTCTGCGACGTCTTTGATCATCATGGGTTTCAGAGCATCAATGCCCATGGTGAGAAATTCCATTTGGCGGCGCTTGATGGCTTCGCAGACGCGGATGATGGTCTGCTTGCGCTGCTCGATATTTTTCATCAGCTGAATCGCTGAAGTGTAGCGCTCACGGACATAGTCACGGACGTCCTTCGAGACGGCTGAAGGGGCTCCGGTGGGGTCGCGTTCGAGCATCTTCTTGTACTGGGCGTTGAGGCGGAGCTGGGGGAGCTCATCGTCGTTCATCTGGA
>JBBQDH010000005.1:0-49919 GCA_038319515.1 Bryobacterales bacterium | reverse complement strand
GATCATGACGGTGGAGAAGGTGACGGAAGGCTCGCAGGTCAGCTATGGCGCGGTTATGAAGGACGAAGCGCTGGGCAGGATTGTGCAGGTGAGTGTAGGGGCGGACGGAACGGTTAGGGTGAAGGGGCAAACCGGGGCTGGAAAGTAAACTTCACTAGAAGATCAGCTTTAATGCCAGCTGAATGTTGCGATTTTCCGTCGAGGTAAGGTTGTCCTGCCGAATTCCTCTCTGGGCGGTAACGCAGTTCGTTGCCGGGGTGTAAGCCGAAACATCGGTGTTGGAACCAACGATGTACAGGTTCGAATGATTCAGGGCATTGAAAGCTTCCGCGCGGAACTGCAGGCTGAAGCGTTCTGTAACCGCGATGGTCTTGTGTACCACGAAATCCAGATTCCAGTTGCCGGGTCCGGTGAAGATGTCACGGCCTGTCATGGTGGCCGGGAAGGGACCGAAATCAGAGATGCCCGTGAGCGCGTTCGCGTAATTGCTGTTGTAAGTGCCCGCGTTCAGGTAACGGAACTCGTTCGGGTTGGCGGTGGCGGTCTGGCTGTGGGCCGGCTTGAACGGAGCATCGTACATGGTGCGGGGGGCAACATGTTCGTTCAGTTCCGCGTTTATCCATTCGTTCTCTTGTGATGCGCTCTCCTTGTGTTGGCAGGGGGCCGGGCGCGTCACAATAGAAGCACGATGAAATACAACACCCTTGGACCCACCGGCCTGCTGGTCTCCGAAATCTGCCTTGGCACAATGACATTCGCTTCGGGCGAGGGAATGTGGAAACCCATCGCGGGCGTCGAACAGGATCTTGCCGATCAACTGTTACAGACGTCTTTTAATGCCGGGGTTAATTTCGTTGACACGGCCGACGTTTACACCAACGGCGACTCGGAAAAGACGCTCGCGAAGGCAATTCGCAATGTGGGAATTGCGCGCAAAGACATCGTGATCGCCACCAAAGCCTTCGGGCGCATGGGTCCGGGGCGCAACGATGTCGGGGCGTCGCGCGGTCACATCATGGACGCCGTTGAGGCGTC
Organism: Bryobacterales bacterium; assembly: GCA_038319515.1. Lineage (GTDB taxonomy): Bacteria > Acidobacteriota > Terriglobia > Bryobacterales > Bryobacteraceae > BOG-234. The sequence continues at coordinate 48,884 of JBBQDH010000005.1, read as the reverse complement.
GCTGCGGCGGCTGGAGACGGACTATATCGACCTCTATCAGATTCACGGGGCGGATACGGTGACGCCGTTGGAGGAGACGCTGCGGGCGCTGGACACGCTGGTTTCACAGGGGAAGGTTCGATATATCGGGTGCTCCAACTGGTATGCCTGGCAACTGATGAAAGCGCTCGGAATTTCGGCAGCGAAGAACCTGGCTCCAATGGACACGCTGCAGGCTTTCTATTCGCTGGCCGGTCGGGATCTGGAGCGCGAAATTGTGCCCCTGCTGAATGACCAGCGCACGGGTTTGCTGGTGTGGAGTCCGCTTGCGGGCGGACTGCTTTCGGGTAAATACTCGAAGGACAACCAAACGCCGGACGAGTCGCGTCGCGCTACGTTCGACTTTCCAATTGTGGATAAAGAACGGGCGTGGCGAATTCTGGATGTGTTGCGTCCCGTTGCTGCGGCGCATGAGACAAGTGTGGCCACGGTCGCCCTGGCATGGGTGCTGGCGAAGCCTTTCGTCACATCGGTGATTATTGGCGCGAAGCGGCTGGATCAGTTGCAGCAAAACCTTGCCGCGACCGAGTTGAAGCTCAGCGCAGAAGAGATGACGCGGCTGGACGAAGTGAGTGCGCTGCCGCCGGAATATCCCGGGTGGATGATTCCCCGTCAGAACGCGACACGGCGGTAGCTGAGCAGGGCGAACCGGCCCAGGAGGAGCAGTGCGGCGGCGGCGAGCCAGGTCGGGGCGCGCGGGAACCATGCTGCGGTGTGAGCGCCCTCCTGAACCGCATAGCCAACATCAATGCCGGACTGCATGTAGTCGCGGTCCTGCCGCAGGATCGTGATCACGCCGGCGGTCGGGGCCAGACAGTTCACCATCCAGGCGGAGAACTTTGTCTGGTGGTTGTTGCGAAAGCTGAGGGTGTGGGTCGCCCTCTGACCCGCGGGAAGGTCGGAGATCAGGACCACATGGATTTGACCCAGACCCTGGCGCATGTCTTCGAGAAGCGGGAATTCGCTGCGCCCGATGCTGAGCGTGAGCGGCTCGCCATCGATTGCGAGGCGTAGATCGTGGGCAATGGCGCGGGCATAGGACAGCTGTTCGGGGGCAGAAATCACACCGTCGTGATCGGCATCGATAGCAGCCAGAACCAGCGGCAGGACGGTCACGCCCGGCGTCAGGGTGACGTCAAGCTCCACCCGGTCGGCAGCAATGGAAATCAGTGTGGCCTGAAGATACTCGTCCAGCCGGTGGGCATGGGCCCGGGCGACGAAGAGCAGTGCCAGGCAGACAGGGACGCACCTCATTTCGCGATGGGGGTCGCGACGGAAGCCTTGCCGTAGTCGTTGGTGGGGTCACGGTAAATCGTGTGGATGTGCATGGTCGCGTCGCCGCCCATTTGCTGTGGTGCGTACTCAATTACCAGGGTGGGCCCCTGAATGCGGAAGTAAGCCGCGCTGCCGTTGGTGGTGGGGCCACTCCAGGCAAACCAGGTCTGCGCCATATTGGCCTTGATGCCTGCCATGCGTGCGGCGGCGGATTTGTCTTCCACAATGCCTGTCCATTCGTTGGCGAGGTCAAAAAGCATGGTCTGCTGAGCGGCATTCAGAGAGGAAGCTTTGATGCCTTCGGGCTGAATGGTCTTGTCGTCCTGGCCCGGTCCGAGCACGAGGTCGGCAACCTTGTAAGGGAGGATCGCCTGCTTGCGCTGGGCTTCATCAAGCGCGTTGATGAGGGCAAATGCCTTGTCGTTTTCAGCGCCGAGAGGGCGGACGGTTTTGCCCTCAATGGTGTATTTCGCCGGCTGTGCCGCGGTGAGCGTGGGGGTGAGAATGTCATTCGCGCCCACGATGGTGATGTTGACCGCAAGGTGGTGTCCGCCGAACTGGAGAAGCCAGGGATCTTTGGCGGAAGGTTTGCCCAGGATTGAGATGAAGAACAGGTCTTTGCCGAACATGGACTTGTTCGCGGAACCCAACTTGAGAACTTCGTCGCCTTCCATGATGGCCAGCACCTTTTCATATCCGCGTTTGCTTAGTGTGGAGGCGAGAAGCGAGAAGGCGGCTTTGCGCTGGGTTTCCGAGAGATCACCCAGTTTGAGGCCGGCGCGCGGAACCATGCTGACCGGCAGGTTCGACCAGCGGAGGCGCTGTTTGGTGTCGCTGTAATCAAAGAGGAGTTTAGACTTCTGGCCGTCGTCCAGGATGGCGAGGAAGGCATTCGCGTTGCTTAACGCTGTCCCGGTCTGCGCGGTGGCCATTGCCGTCAGCAGGAGCGGCAGCGTTATGAGGAGGGCTGGTTTCACCGCTTCATGATCTGATACTACAGGGCCGGGGTCAACCGAATGATTTGGAAAGACCAGGTGAACGCAGGCATTTGCTAAAGTGCGGAATTCACCTATGACTCACCGAATCGTAACTCTTCCGGGCCTTGCTCTGGCCGTTTTCGTAGCAGCGGGCTGGGCACAGAGCGAAGCGGCCTACTGGCCGGGCGCGAAATATAACCCCGCGATTCCGACCATCAAACAGGTGCTGGGGTATGAACCCGGAGAGCGAATCACATCGACAACCGGTCTCACCACTTACCTGGAAGCGCTGGCCAAAGCTTCGCCCAGGATCAGGCTGTACTCGTACGCGCAGACGTGGGAAGGGCGCACCCTGCGTTATGCCGTCATCGCGTCGGAAGACAAGATGCGGCGCATTGATGAGATCAAGACTTCGTGGCAGAAGTTTGCAGACCCGAAGATCACCAAACCGGCGGATGCGAAACGGCTGGAGGCTTCCCTGCCCGCGATTGTATGGCTCGGTTACGGGGTTCACGGGAACGAGATTTCCTCAAGCGATGCCGCTCTCATTACTGCCTATCATCTGATTGCGTCGCAAGGCGATCCGGTGGTCGACAAGATTCTGAAGAACGATATTCTGCTGCTGGACCCGAGCCAGAATCCGGATGGGCGCGACCGGTGTGTGCATTTCTTCGAGCAGAACGTGGGCCTTGAACCGAACCCCAGCCAGATATCGGCAGAGCACACGGAGCCGTGGCCGGGCGGGCGGACGAACCACTACTTTTTCGATCTGAACCGGGACTGGCTGACGGCGACGCAGCCGGAATCGCAGGGACGCATTCAGATGCTGAAGGAATGGATGCCTGTGGTGGCGATCGATCTGCATGAAATGGGCAGCGATTCGACGTATTACTTCACTCCGGAGGCGGACCCATACAATCCGTTTTTGCCGGCGGATCTGAAGAAGTCAATGGAAGTTATCGGCAAAAACAACGCGAAGTGGTTTGACCAGTTCGGGTTCGACTACTTTACGCGGGATACATATGACAACTGGTATCCGGGATATGGGGCCAGCTGGCCGATGTACTACGGCGGCCTTGCAGCGACGTATGAGCAGGCTTCATCGCGCGGGCTTGTAGTGCGGAAATCGGATGGGACGCTGATGCCGTATCGCGATACGGTGCGGCACCATTTTGTGGCGTCGATTGCAACGCTGGAATCGGCGGCAGATAACAAGGCGAAGTTTATCGGCGGGTTGTATCAGTACCGGGTAGACGGGATTGAGGCTGGCGCGAAGGACGCGGTTCGGGAGTATCTGATGCCGCCGGGGCATGACCCTTCGGCGACGACGAAACTGGCATCGGTGCTTTCTGGGCACGGGATCGAAATCCGGCAGGCGAAAGCGGCATTTGAAGCGGGCGGCAAGCAGTATCCGGCGGGGACGTACGCGGTGTCTTTATCGCAACCGCAGCGATTGCTGGTGCATACCCTGCTGGACCCGCAGACGCCGTTCGAAGAGAAGTTCCTGAAAGAGCAGGAGCGGCGGCGTGCGCGGCGTTTGCGGCATCAGATTTACGATATTACGGCGTGGAGCCTGCCATTTCTTTTTAACGTAGAAACAATCGGCGTGGCGGAGCCGGTGAAGGGCGATTTCGCGGTGGTGCATCCGAAGGCGGTGACGCCGGGCGCAGTACGTGGTGGCAAGGCTTCGGTAGCCTATCTGGTTCCGTGGGGAACCCAGGCCGCAGGTCGCTTCTTAGCAGCCGCCGAACGGGAGAATCTCCGGGTCTGGAGTTCGGATGAGGCGTTCATAATTCCATCGCCATCGGGAGGGAGCCAGACGTTCGCTTCGGGGACGCTGATTGTGAAGGTTCGCGACAATGGGGCGAATATTCATGAGCGGGTTGCGAAGCTGGCGGAATCGACTGGCGCGGAAGCGTTTGCGGTGGCGTCCGGCTGGACGGAAGAAGGCCCGAATTTCGGCAGCCAGTTTGTGCAGCTGATGCGGAAGCCGGAGATTGCGATTGCGTGGGATACTCCGACTGGCGCGACATCCGCCGGGGCCCTGCGATTTGTGCTGGAGCGGCAGTACGGATATCCGACGACGCCGATTCGGACAAACACCCTGGGCACAGCGGATCTGAGTAAGTTCAATGTGCTGATTCTGCCGGACAGTGCGGGCGGGGGGTATGGGAATGTACTGGGCGCCGGCGGAATCGACAACCTGAAGCGGTGGGTCTCGAATGGCGGGACGGTGATTGGTATTGAGGGCGCGCTGGCATTGCTGACGGATTCGCGGGCGGGTTTGCTGGCGACGACAGCGGAGGGCAAGGCGATTGGCGTTTCTGAGGTGAAACCACCGGTGCCGGGCGCGAGCGGAGGTGCGGGCGGGGGTGCAGGTGCCGTGGCGGGTGCGGGAGGACCGACTCCTCCTCCACAGGGCAAGTTACTGGTGACGGAAGCCGACTATGCGAAGGCAGTGCTGCCGGCCAGTGAAGCGCCGGATACGGTCCCCGGGGCCATAGTGAAGGCGAAGGTAGATCAGGAATACTGGGCCACAGTGGGCGTGCCGCCGACGGTTTACGCGATGTATACGGGCCGGGGAATTTACGCCCCCCTGCCAACAGACAAGGGCGTCAATGCCGTACTGTTTGAGGGTCCCGAACAGGTCCTGGCTTCCGGGTACATGTGGGAGGAGAACAGGAAGCAACTGGCGCGAAAACCAATGATGATGGTATCGCCGCAGGGGCGCGGGATGGTGATCGGATTTGCGACGGATCCGAATTTCCGGGCCTATGTGGACGGATTGAACGTGTTGTTCCTAAATGCAGTTTTCCGCGGACCGGCGCATTCGCGCCCGGCACCATAGGTTCAGCCGAGGGGTCCGAACAGGTCGGCGAGGGATTTGGCATCGAGGAGTCTCAGTGCGAGGTCGTCTGCCTGTGCCAGAGAACAGACCGCAAGACGTTCGTCAACGGATGGGGGGAGCGGGCCGAAACGCTTTTGAAGCTGGGATCTCACGATGTGGCGAGAGCCTTCTCCGCGGCCCTGTTCGCGGCCCTGTTCGCGCCCTTGTTCGCGCCCTTGTTCCAGGCCCTTCCGCAAGAGGGGTCCCAGAACCTCGTTGTCCATGATGTCGAAGTGAACCGGCATATTGCTCCTTTCGCGCTCGACCGTTGTTGCAAGGCCTCTCATCCCGGATAGTATCAGAAGTTTGCGGACGGCATCCTCGCGACGTCCATGCTCCAGGGTAGCAATCCTCATCATGATCCGGCGAATGGCGGAGACGCTGTCGTCGAGGTTGGTCAGGACTGCCATCAAATTGTCGGAAATCAGGGGGCTTTCGAGCAGCGCTTCGCTGTCGATATTTCGAATATCGATCAGGCTGTATTCATAGTTCAGTCCCTCTGCCTGCAGCCTGTTCGCCATGCGCAGCGGACCGTTGCCGACATAGATGACCAGTTGCAGAGGAAAGACGCCTTGGGTGCGCAGGATTCCGACCCCGTAATCCAGCATTCGCAGGGGCATCTTCGGGTCATTTGTGCTCTGCAATTCAACGTGCAGCAAACGGCCCGATGCGAGTTCGGCCAGCAGATCGACGCGTTGGTTCTGTACTTTGGGCAACTCGACATTCAGCCATTTCGCCACCGAGTCATTCTGGCCCATCTGGCGCAGAATGAAATCGACGGATTCGGTGAGGAGCGATTTGAGCGTGATGTCGCAGTCGTGCATTCGTGACACCAGAGTAGTGGCGGCGGCATGCAGATGTTCTCAACGATTTTCGGGAGTGGACTGGCGGCGAAGTCGGGTTTGGGCGGTCTGGCCCGCTGCGATGGCGACGCCGGTGATGGAAGCGTTGCGGCGCATCCAGTCCGGATTGGCGTATTCGACAAACTGCGAGTCATCCCAACCGCTGATTTTGTAATCGCCGGGAGCAAGGCCAGTCAGCTTGAAGCGCCCGTCGACCTGCGTCGCAACGTTGCGCGGCGGCAGGCCATCCTGCAGGATCATCACCACGCCCGTAACAGGTTTGCCTTCGGCGTCTTCCAGGACACCTTCCATCGCTCCGCTGTCGTCGCTCAGCACCACGTCTACAGGTCCGGCGGATTGCGAGAGGGCAATCTCTTCCCGTGAGATGTCCCTGCCCGCAAGCGTCGCGCGCTTGACGTACCAGGGCGGGGCGATGGTGGCTTCGAGCCGGTACGAGCCCTGCATAAGTTCGCTGATAGTAAACGAGTCGCGGGACTTACTCCAGGCGAGCGCGCCATTGCCGGTTGTCGGATCGGAGGACCGCACCTGCAGATTGATACGCGGGAGCGGGGCTGCGGAGTTTTGTCCGGATTCCATACGGACTGTGCCCGTGATGGAGAAGCCCGGTTCGAGGCGGACAACGACGCCGTCGATATCAGCGCCGCCGACATTGATCGGCAGGCGACCCATCAGATGCTTGCCGCTGTCCCGGTAATCAGTGGAAAGCAGGTAGAAGCCGGGCGTAACGCCCAGCATCTCAAACGTGCCATCGGGCTGCATCCGGGCGGGAGTCGTGGCACCGGAAGATAGCAGATTGAGCCGAACGAGGGATACTGTGGCCCCCCTTGGAGCGCCCGCGAGAGAGCCCCGAATCTTTGAGGTGGGCACAGGGGACAGCGTGAAATTGACCCGGTTATCGGGGCCACGAACGTCGAGTGCGCTGCCGGCTTCAGCTGACCCTGGGTAGCACTGCGTTCCCAGCCCAGTGGATCCTTCGCGCAGGTCAACGCCGCCCGCACCCTGGTTCGGCTGCGCACAGATGATGTACTTGCCCGATTGCAGGCCGGGTATGCGGTATTCGCCCAGGTCATTGGTCGCCGCCATCTGCGCATTCTGAAAGGTCGGGCGACCCTGGACAACGCGGGAAGTCAGCACAAGTATACGGACATTGATGAGAGGGTCTCCCTGATCATCGAGAACCTTGCCGCTGATGACAGTTTGCGGGATGAGAGCGATTTTGGGAGCGTGGAAAGGCTCCCCGGATTTCAGGAAGACCGGATCAAAAGCAGTGCCCCGGCGAGGCCCGCCGACGGTGCCGGGGAGGAACCCCGGTCGGGTCGCCATCAATTGAATCCGCCCGCAGGTGGCTCCGGTAAAGGAGAACTGACCAGTAGCGTCGGTCGTGGTGGCCCGCTGCCCCGCAGTGCTGTTGAAACTTACGTGCGCTCTGGGAATCGGTTCGCCGGTTGCAGCATTGACCACAAGACCATCTACCACGCAGTCCGCAGGGACCTGCTGGCCATGGAGTGTGGCGGCGAAAAGTATGGCGGTCAGGAACCGCATAAGTCTAAAGGAACGTCTTGAATTCCATCACGTCGCCATCCTGCACGATGTACTCCTTGCCTTCGGTGCGCAGCTTACCGAGTTCCCGTGCACGGGCGAAGCTACCGCAACTGACTAGATCGTCATAGGCCACAGTTTCAGCGGAAATGAAACTTTTTTCGAAATCGGAGTGAATAACGCCCGCAGCCACCGGGGCTTTGTCACCCGCACGGATGGTCCACGCGCGTGTCTCTTTCTCACCGGTCGTGAGGTAGGTCCGGAGGCCCAGCAGATAGTAGGCCTCTTTGGCGAGCTTGGACGAGCCGGACTGATCTACACCAAGACCTGCCAGGTATTCTGCCTGCTCGTCAGCGGGCAGGGTGTTGAGCTCCGCTTCAATCTCCGCCGAGACCACCACACTGCGCGTGCCAAGGTGATGGGCGACATAGTCGCGGACCTTCGCAACCCAGGGGTTCGAATCCGGATTGCCCAGTTCGTCTTCAGCCACGTTGCAGGCGAAGAGCGTGGGCTTCGCGGTGAGCAGGAAGAACGTTTTCAGCAGCGCGGCTTCTTCAGACGAAATTTCCATGCTGAAGGCGAACTGGCCTTCGTTAAGATGCGGCTCCAGACGATCAAGCAGGGCGATTTCCGCCAATGCCTTCTTATCGCCGCCCTTGGCCGCTTTCTGCTGTTTCGAGCGGCGTTTCTGAACGCTGTCAATGTCAGCGAGAATCAGCTCCGTGTTGACCACTTCGATGTCACGAATGGGGTCGACCGAATCCATCACATGTTCGATGTCGGAGTTCTCAAAGCAGCGAACCACCTGGACGATGGCGTCGACTTCACGGATGTGGCCCAGGAACTGGTTGCCGAGGCCTTCCCCTGCGCTGGCGCCTTTCACAAGGCCGGCGATGTCGACGAATTCAAAGATGGCAGGAATCAGTTTCTGTGATTTGCTGATCTTCGAGAGGACTTCGAGGCGCTCATCCGGCACAGTGACAATACCCTGGTTCGGTTCGATAGTGCAGAAGCGATAGTTAGCCGCCATCGCTTTGCGCGACTTGGTAACGGCATTGAAGAGAGTGCTTTTCCCGACGTTGGGAAGACCTACGATTCCGGCGCTGAGCATGTAACTTCGAGTTTATCGGGTGGGGCGGGATGACGGGGTTTGCGCGCCCGGGAGCTTCGCAAGGCTGCGGTCGAAGTTGCCCAGGGGAAGGAGACCGGCCTCGCGTGCGGTTTTGAGCATCAGGCGGTTGGAGAAGCCGCGTTTGGGGTGCGCCCGGAAGATGGCGGCGGAGGCGATGAAACCTGGCTCTTCGGGAGTGAGGGACTGGTGGTTCAGCCGCATGTCGATCACGTTGGCAAGTTCGGATGTCGTTCGATCATATGCAACACGGAGAGCATGGAAACCCAGGCACCTTTTGAGATCCAGGCTCCCGATTCGTCAGTCTGGCTCGCGTCGTCGCACAAAATTCAGCGCGCAAGAATATTGGTGTCAACCCCGCGCATTTTTCGGGCGCGGGTGCTTCCTCCGCATCAAGGCTTCGAAGCCCCGCTTCACTTCTTCTGTGGGAAGGGGTCGAGGTTGGCGCTCATCACTCGATCACGGAGCCGGGCCCGATGCCCATCTTTCGACGGACAGCAACGGGATGGAAACCTGACCCTGTGCAGTCAGCCTGGAGTGCGCAGGCGGCATAGATGGGTTTGAGTCACCACGCTAATGCAGCCCGCGTTGATCGCTGTTGTGGACAGCCAAAGCGCCGGAAAAGGCAGGGCTCATCGCCCACGGAATTTATAGCTGTGTCTGGCCGCAGGCGCGCAATGCAGCCGGCAGATCCGTCGTGGAACGCGAGATGGTGGCAGGATTGTGGCGGGTTACAACCGTCTGGAGGAACTGCTCGCGACCGTTGCCGGTACACAATAGAGTTTTCTCATGAGTCTGGCAAGCGAAACGGCGTCCACCCCCTTGATGCGGCAGTACCACGCGCTGAAAGAGCAGGTGCCCGGTGCGCTGCTGATGTTCCGGCTGGGTGATTTCTACGAACTGTTCTTCGAAGATGCGGTGACGGCGGCGCGAGAGCTGGAAATCACCCTCACGGCGCGGAACAAGGAAAAAGGCAATGCCGTGCCGATGTGCGGCGTGCCGCATCATTCTTCCGAAGGCTATGTCGCAAAGCTGATCGGCAAGGGCTACCGGGTGGCCATCTGCGAACAGATGGAAGAGGCCGGCGTTGGCAAGAAGCTGGTGCGGCGGGAGATTACGCGGATTGTGACCCCAGGCACCGCGACCGACGCGCACCTGCTGCGCTCGCACGAGAATAATTACCTGGCGGCAGTCACGCGAAACGGGGCCCGGGCAGGGCTGGCCTACGTCGATGTTTCCACGGGTGAGTTTCGGGCTACTGAGGTGGACTCAGCAGAACTGCCGGGGCTGCTGGAAAGTCTGGGCCCGCGGGAATTATTAGTGGCTGCGGAAGCTCCATTATTCCCGCAGCCTGATCACAAGAAGTGGATTGTCACAGAGCTGGAGGACTGGGTCTTCACCCCCGATTACGCCGATCGCATTCTCCGGGAGCATTTCAAACTTCTGTCTCTGGACGGGTTTGGGCTGGCCGGCAAACCGAGTGCGGTGGGGGCAAGCGGGGCGGTGCTGCACTACCTGCGCGATACGCAGAGGGCAGCGCTCGACCATCTGGATCCGCCGCGACATTTCGACCGTGCCGACACGATGGTGCTGGATGCCGTGACGGTACGCAATCTGGAACTCGTGGAGCCGATCTTTTCCGACGGCGGGGCCACACTGATCGGGATTCTGGACCAGACCTCAACGGGCATGGGCGGGCGGCTGATGCGGCAGAGGCTGCTCCGGCCTTCGCTGAGCCACGCGGAAATCGAATCGCGGCTCGATTCGGTCAGTGATCTTGTGCGCGAAACAATTCTGCGCGCCGAACTGCGCAGGCAACTGACACCGGTTCTGGATATTGAGCGGTTGCTGGCGAAGGTGATGATTGGCAGCGCGGGGCCGCGGGATCTGCTGGCGCTGGGGAAGTCGCTCGACCAGACACCGCGCCTGGCGGACTCGGCGCGACTGGCATCACGTGGCTTGTCAGCGCGATTGACCGATACATTCGGACGACTGGATTCGGTGCCCGAAGCGTCGCACCCAATCATAGCCGCGCTGTCCGATACCCCGCCCGCGCAGGTCGGCGATGGTCCCACCATTCGTGCCGGTTATGACGCGGAACTGGATGAATTGCGGGGACTGAGCCAGAACGGAAAGCAGTTCATCGCGCAGATTGAAACCAGGGAGCGCACGCGTACCGGAATCGGATCGCTGAAGGTCCGCTTCAACAATGTTTTCGGGTATTACATCGAAATTTCGAACGCGAACAAGCACCTGACGCCGCCGGACTATGAGCGGAAGCAGACGCTCGTAAATGCCGAGCGCTTCACCACGCCGGAGCTCAAAGAGTACGAACGGAAGGTGCTGATCGCGGAAGAAAAGATTCTCGAAATCGAGCAGCGGATCTTCGCTGAAGTGCGGCAGAAGACGGCCGGGGAAGCGCAGCGGATTCGTGCGACAGCGGGGGCGATTGCCGAGCTGGATGTTTCAGCGGCGCTGGCCCAGGTAGCGGCGGAAGGGCATTATGCGAGGCCGCAGTTTTCGGATTCCGGTGAGATGCGGATCATGGCGGGGCGGCATCCTGTGATCGAGAAGCTGGCGGGCGAAGAGGCCGGGCGTTTTATTCCGAACGATTTGTATCTGAATAATGAGACGGATCAGATTGGCCTGATTACCGGCCCGAACATGGGCGGCAAGAGCACGTATTTGCGGCAAGCTGCGCTGATTGCAATTCTGGCGCAGATGGGCTCCTGGGTACCGGCGGACGCGGCGCTGCTGCCTGTCATTGACCGGATTTTCACGCGCATCGGAGCCTCGGACAACCTGGCGCGCGGGCGGTCCACGTTCATGGTGGAGATGACGGAGACGGCTGTGATTCTGAACACGGCGACGCCCCGGAGTTTCATTATTCTGGATGAGATCGGGCGTGGGACCGCCACATATGACGGGTTGTCGCTGGCATGGGCGGTGGTGGAACATATCTCGGCGCGGACGCGGGCAAAGACGCTGTTTGCCACGCATTATCACGAGTTGACAGAGCTGGCAGAGGCGCTGCCGGGCGTGCGAAATCTCCAGGTGGCGGTGAAGGAAGTGGGCGACAAGATCATCTTCCTGCGGCGTGTGGAGCCGGGGAAGGCGGACCGTAGTTACGGGATCGAAGTCGCGCGTTTGGCTGGGTTGCCCGGGCCGGTGATTGAGCGGGCGCGGGAAGTGCTGAAATTGCACGAGCGGACCGAGCATCGCACAGCCGCGGAGTTGGCTCCGAGGGCCGAAGCCGGGCCGATTCAGATTCGGTTGTTCGAGCCGGGTTCGGATGACATCAAGCAGAAGATCCGGGACCTGAAGGTGGATGAGATGCGTCCGGTGGAGGCGCTGCGGTTTCTGGAAGAATTGCAGCGCGAACTGGGATGAGAATCGCCGGGATCATGAGCGGTACTTCGCTCGATGGGATTGACGTCGCAATTGTGGATGTCGCGGGCAAGCGTGTGCGGACCGTGGGATATGCGATGTTCCCGTATCCGGCGGCGGTTCGGCAGCGGATTCTGGCGGTTTCAAATACGCAATGCTCCACCGCACAGATTTCGCGGCTGAATTTCGAACTGGCGGAGCTTTACGCGAAGGCCGTCACCCGCACCTGCGTGAAGACGGGTGTACCCATCGAGTCACTAGAGCTGGTGGGTTGCCACGGGCAGACGGTGTATCACGAAGGTAAAGGGTCGGCGCGGAATACGCTCCAACTGGGGGAACCCGCGGTGATCGCGGAACGGCTGGGAATCCCGGTGGCTTCGAATTTTCGTCCGCGCGATATGGCGGCAGGCGGACAGGGCGCTCCGCTGGTGCCCTTCGTGGATTTCCTGCTGCTGAGCAGCGCGAGGGTGAATCGCGTGGCGCTGAATATTGGCGGGATCGCGAATATCACGGTGCTGCCGAAGGGGGGGCTTGCGAAGGAAGTGATCGCCTTCGACACCGGCCCGGGCAACATGGTGATGGATCAGTTGGTGGAGCGGTGCACCAGCGGGAAACAGCGATACGACCGTGGCGGCGCGATTGCTGCACGCGGGCATGTGGACCGGGCACTACTCGATACGCTGCTGCAGGACCGATATTTTCGCGCGAAGCCTCCGAAATCAGCGGGTCGGGAGCAATATGGCGTGGAATTCGTGGAGCGCCTCCTCGCTACAGGCGGGCTTTTGGGAAACCTGATCGCAACCGCAACGGCGTTCACGGCGGCGACAATCGCGATCGGAGTGCGAAGGTTCGCACCCCAAACACAGGAACTCATCGCAGCAGGCGGTGGCGTCCACAATCCGCAATTGATGGGGCAACTGGCGGCGCTTTTGCCGGAAGTCCGGGTGACAACGACAGCCGAATTCGGCATCGATCCGGACGCGAAAGAAGCGGTGGCATTCGCCATCCTGGCCTACCGAACCTGGCGCGAAGAACCCGGCAATCTGCCCTCTGCGACCGGCGCACGGCGCGCCGTGGTGCTGGGGAGCGTGACCTTTTGATCCGCAATCGCTAGAATAACGAATTGACTCCTGAAGCTGAACTCACTGAACCGCTGAACGAAACGCCGGCCAAGCGGGTTTCGATTGTGATTGTTGCCCACAACCGCGCGGAAGAACTGCGCAAGAGTCTGACGGCGCTGGGGGATACCCACCAGGTGCTGGTGATCGATAACGGGTCCACCGACGAGACACCAGAGCTAGGCACCGACTTCCCCGCCGCCCGGTTCATCCGTCTGCCGAAGAATTTCGGGCTAACCAAGGCTTTGAACATTGGTGTAAGGGCGGCGGACGGCACGCTGGTGCTGTTTCTGCACGATGACACAGTTATCAGCGGGGAAAACGTCACGAAGCTGGCGGACTTTTTGGACGACCGCCAGGACGTAGGCGCAGTCTGTCCCCTTCTGACGAACGACGCCGGGCAGCGAGTCCGTCAGGTCCGTGAGTTGCCGACCACGTCTGATGCCGACCCTGCCTTTCAGGCGGCCAGTGGCGATGGTGAAATTTCCGCCCCTTGCGTTTCCGGAGCGGCGATTCTGTTCCGCATTTCCTATCTCAAAGCCCTGCGCCACATTGATGAAAAGTACGGCAGCTACGGCAGCGAGATCGATTTATGCGCCCAGGTGAAACGCTCGAATCGTAAGCTGATCGTACTGAGCGATGTTCCGGCGGTGCACTATTGGAAGGAATCTCCGGTGAAGAAGGGCGCACTGGCAGGCGACCGCGCCGTGGGTACGGCGGTTTTCCTCGGCAAGCAGTACGGTTTCATGGCGGGGATGCTGTACCGCCTCAAAGCGGGGTTGGGCGGACTGGTCACATTCCGTTTTGGAGCGGTAGCGGGCGCCCTGGGCGACGTCAAGATCGACGGAACGGTTTAGGCAACCGCATCGGTACTATTAGTACCAATTCGCGCTACACTATAAGTTATGGACGCCCTGTGGTGGGTGCTGTGGTCGGGTCTTTGCGCTCTCGGGAGCGGACTGTTGGTGTTCTTCGTGATGCAGTCGCGCACCGAGGTCCTGTTGGCGCGGCAGCGGGAAAAACTGGCGGCGTCACGGGCCGAATTCACCACACGCCATGAGATGATGCGGGACTCCATGCAGCAAGTGGAAGACGCCACGCGGCGGCAGGCGCTGGATGAGTTTCTGGCGGACATCCGAATTGAAGAACGAACTTACGTTCGTACTCAGCAGTCTTTGTTTACCAACCGGAAGAGCCTGATCCGGCAGGAACGCATCTTCTTTCGCAACATCCCGCTTTCCAACTGGGTGGAACAGGAAATGCCGTTCGAAGAAGGTGCCGATGCGGAAAAGCTCGCGCAATCCATGTCCGTGTTCACCGGAAGCCTGATGCGCTCAATGGAAGACCAGCGTGTTCGAAAACTACTGCAGTAACCTGTCTTCATTTTCGCCCAGTCTGTGGCCGGAGCGGCACGGCTTGAACGTTTAGTAACGGGGGACCATCGGATCGACGGTGAGGCTCCAGAGATCGATTCCGCCCGCCATGCTCTGACAGTTTTCCACCCCCTGCCGCCGAAGCCAGTCCACCACGGAAAGGCTGCGGACACCGTGGTGGCAGAAGACGATGAGCGGCGGGCCGTCGTCATCTAAGTCCTGCAAATGCTGTGGGATGGAACGCATCGGGATCAGCGTGGCGCCCTCAATCCGGCAGATCTGGTGCTCGGGAACTTCACGAACATCAATCAGGCGAAGGGCGTCTCCGGCATCGATTCGTGCCTGCACTTCGGCGGGCGAGACTTCCATTGGGGTATCCGGCATGGGAGTCAGTTTAGCAATCCAGGGCTGCCGGAAACCGGAACCACAGAGCGGCACGTCACATGCCCTTGGTATACTCAGATGTTAAATCGTCATTCCATCAGGTCTCTTTATACAAGATGAAGTCTTTCCGCGCCCTAACCTTTCTGGCCGGTGCCTTGGCTATGTGCGCCTTCGCGCAAACTCCGGATTTTAATACCGGTCAAGCCGCCCGCCTCGTCATCGGACAAAAGAATTTCACGTTGTCAGACTACGGTGCCACCAATCAACTGATTGGTTCGCCCGGTGGTCTCGCGCTCGCTAACGGCGTTCTCTGGGTTGTTGATTCCAACCGACTGGGCTCCACCCCGAACAACAACCGCGTCCTTCGCTTCAGCGATCTGAATACTTACCCCGGTCCTAAAGATAAACCGGACATTCTGGGCAGCACATGCGGCGCGTGCCGTGGCACCTCAAGCCTGGTACTGGGTCAGCCGGATTTCGTGACAACCAACCGAAATCTGAGCGCCACCGGCCTGCGCAACCCCATCGGGGTGGCAACCGACGGCAAGATCCTGGTAATCGCCGACACGGACAACAACCGTGTCCTGATCTGGAATTCCCTGCCCCGCGCCAACGGGCAGCCGGCTGATGTGGTGATTGGCCAGGCAGACTTCACGCACAACGGCACCAAGGTGCCCCCCACGCAGACTTCGCTCCGCGGCCCCCAGGGTGTGTGGCTCAGCAACGGCAAGTTGTTTATTGCGGATTCCCAGGACAACCGTATCCTGATTTACAACAAGATTCCAACGTCGAATAATGCGCCTGCCGATGTGGTGATTGGCCAGAAGGATTTCACGGCATTCGTGGAACCCGATCTGACCGCGAGCCGGCAGACTACCTCTGCCGCGAACCTGCAGACGCCGGTTTCGGTAAGCAGCGATGGCGTCCGCATGTTTGTTTCCGATCTGGGCCAGAACCGCGTGTTGATCTGGAATACGGTACCCACGTCGAATGCCGCTGCGGCGGACGTTGCGATCGGGCAGCCCGATCTGGTTACGTCGATTGAGAATAACGCTTACAGCGTGACGGACGCGACGATCAACACGGCTGGTAATCCGACCAAACTGACTAAGGTTCTGTGCGACTCCAACGGAACGGACAGCGCGAGCAGCGCGACGTTCCCCCGGCGCTGCTCGGCAACCCTCTCCTTTCCCCGCTTCGTGATTTCCGACGGAACCCGCCTTTATGTGGCGGATGGCGGCAACGACCGCGTGCTGATCTTCAAGAAAATCCCAACCACCAGCGGTCAGCGGGCCGACATCGTTATCGGACAGCCGGATGAATTCAACGACAACACGGGCCTGAACCCCGACGGAACCGACGCTTTCCAGACCCCGACGTCACTCGCATGGGACGGGACGAACCTGTTTGTCAGCGACGGCTACAACCGGCGTGTGGAAGTATTCTCGCCGGCGATCCAGAACATCCCGCTCGATGGTATCCGGAATGCCGCCAGCCAACAGATCTACGCGCTGGGAACGGTCACCGTGGCCGGATCCGCCACCGCGAAAGACACCATTACCATCACGATTAACGCTGTCGAATACACCTATACCGTTAAGGACAAGGACACCTTGGAACTGATTGTTCAGGGCCTGGTGAACACGATCAACAAGGCGCCGGATCCGAACGTTGTGGCATCCGTGAACCTTTCGGCGCTGGCGGTGGTTTTGACCGCAAAAACGCCCGGCGCGCCGGGTGGCCTCATTACTCTCGCTACCAAGGTTTCGACCAGCGCGACCGTGGCCGGGACAACCAGCGGTGCTGTTCTGAATATTTACCTCGAAAACCCGTCGCAAATTGCCCCGGGCACCATCATCGAGATCAGGGGCAAGAACCTCTGCGACACGACGGCTTCAGCCGACTTCACCCGTCAATACATTGAGTTCGGCCTGAAGGGTTGCACGGTTTACGTGGACGGTGTGGCGGCACCCACGCTGCTGGTTTCACCAACTCTGATCAACGCCCAGGTGATGAACGAATCGCAGGATCGCAGCAGCGTCAGTATCTACGTGCGCACTGAACATGCCGATGGATCTGTCACTGTCACCACCCCGATTGCGACGACCATCGTACCGCAGAATCCCGGTCTGTTTGCCGAAGCGGGGACCGACCCGCGGCGCGGCATCATTTATCACGGCTCCAGCAGTGCGTTTGATCTGATCGGCGTTGACGGTTCCGTTCAGGCCGGCGACATTGCGACCATCACGATCAACGGCACTGCTTACACTTACACAGTGCTGAAAGACGACACGCTGGCGAAAGTTCGCGATGCACTGATTCTGGTAATTAACAACGCGCCGGACCCCAACGTACACGCATCGGTGGCGAACGAGTATTTCCGCATCGCACTGACCGCGAATGCGCCTGGCCCACAGGGCGAGGGCATTACCGTCACGGTAGGCGTGACGACCGCAACCACCAACACAGCGGGCGCGGTGCTGCTGCTGACCGCGTATAACCCGACGCTCTGCTGCTCCAACGTGCAGGGGCAACTGGTGAGCGCGGATAATCCGGCTGTGCCGGGCGAACTGCTCTACACTTTTGCCACCGGTATCGGCGTGGCCAACCCCCAGACGATTGATTCCGGTCTGGTCTTCCCGGGCGGCTCAGCAAATCCACCGCTGGTGCCGGTGGACTCGATTCTGACAGGTGGTTCGACGGCGAACGTGGTGAGCGTAGGCCTGCTGCCGGGTGCCGTGGGCGTCTGGTACGTCCAGTTCCAGCTAAACTCCGGGCTGGCGTCGAACACCGCCACCCAGATGACCATCGCCCAACAGGCGTTTGTCAGCAACGTGGTCACCTTCCCGGTTGCAGTTCCGGGGCTGGCTACGCACCTCGCGGTTCGGCCCGACAGGCTGAGTGCGAAGACCGGCGAGAAGGTCTCGTTTACGATTACCGCGCTCGACTACAAGAACAACGTCGCGACAAACTATACCGACGCGATTGCCATCACCAGCACCGATGGCGCGGCCACACTGCCCGCCAGCGCCAGCCTGAGCGCGGGTGTGGGGACTTTCGACGTGGTTTTCAACACGAGCGGACTACAGTCAATTACGGCGACGGACACGGCGGCGACTTCGATTAACGGATCGTCGGCGGGGATCGTGATCCAGTAGATTACTTCTTCGTCTTGCCGGTGAACGTCATCCACATTCCGTGCGGGCGTTCGAGCAGGGCCTGAGCCAGTTCCACACGGGCGAACAGCGCCATGTCCGGATCGCTGATGCGATTCAGCAGTGTGGGCGAGTCAACGCCGAAGATCTTCGCGCCGGAGATCATGATTCGCCGGTAGGCATTAGCTGAGGGCCATTGGTCGCGCGGACCGGGGTTTGGTTCATCGGCATCGGTATCGAGTTTGTAGAGTTCGGCCGCGTCGTCAAAGGCGTAGTCCAGAGCTTCGCGGGCCAGGTTGTCATCTTTAATTTGATGTGCGGCCAAGGCAACTGTCGACCAGGATTCCGCGCGCTGAGTCGGAGCCTTGACCTCTTTCAGCAGTTCGATGCACTGACTCAGGATCGATCCGGCAGCGACAGGGTCATCTTCCAGGCCGCCAATAATGCTGGTCAAAACTTCGAGCCTGATAGATGGGTTTCGAACGGACTTCGCCAAATCCAGAAGTTTCGCCATTTTGAGGCGATCACTCATATCTTCCGGCAGCTTCTCCAGTTCCGCAAACACGCGGCCCATTTCGGCGCCGCGCTCGTCGGGAGTGCCGGAATCGCCGTCTGACTGCGACCAGTTCATGATCTGCCCCATGCTTTCCCTGCCCTGCGGGAAGCGGGCGATGGCGGCCTTGAGTTCCGGGTTGCGGTCGAGGATCTCTGCAGCTCGCTTTGGATCAATGGCTTCCAGTACGTGCATCAGGTCGAACAATTCCACGTTCCGGCGGCCATGCAGCGTGAGGGAGCCTTTTTCGGCGGACAACGTCTCGTTCCAGCCTTCGTCTTTGGCGCTCAACACCGTCGAAACCATCTGTCCCACAGCCGCTTCGGCCGTCGTCTTCGGGATTTCCTTCCAGTGCTTCACCAGAAATTCCCCAAACTCCTCAGATGGCCGCAGAGTGTAGGCCGAAAGTGCATAGGCGAAAATAGGCGGGCGACGAACGTCCTCCGGCTGGAGCGCGGCGAAAATCTGCCGGGCAGCTTTGAAGGGATATTTGCCGGTGGCGCCCACGGAATTGATCAGGTCGATGGCGGCGTCGACCTGTTTCTTCTCAATCATTTTTGCCGTGGCGGCTTCGATGGCTTCCTGGCGTGGGTCTTCGTCTGAAGCCGCTCCGGCTGTAATGCGTTTCAGCATGGAAACCGCATCCGTCAGGCTGACTGAAACGGTGGCGCGGGCAATCAGGCTCTGGGCTTTTTCCCGGCGGCCCGTCTTTTCCGGCGGAATCCCGAGCGAGGCGGCGAAGGCGCGGTTCAACGCTTCAAGAGACTTCTGGTGATCGAAGACATCGTAGTTCTCGCCGATTCGCAGCAGCGCCAGAGCCGCAACTTCTGGCTGGGCTCCGGGCGCGGAGTCCAGAGAGACGTCGAGGAGGTCAAGCGCCTTTTCGCGCGGAGTGGGAGGGGCGTTCTGGGCCAGCAGGCCGGTAAGCAGCGCGAGCGTGAGCATAAGAATAATTCGCTCCCGCTATTGTGTCATCCAAAAGCTATTGTGATTTATCGCCTGGAATGCAGCATGACCGCGCCTGTCCCGCTCGCGGAGATTTTTCGCTTCTTTGAGGATGCGCGGAACCTGGAACGGATCACCCCCAGGTGGCTGCATTTCCGGATCGTGAATCCGGAGGGAATCCGGATGCGTGCGGGCGAACAGATCGACTATGTGATCCGCTGGATGGGTGTGCCGATGAGGTGGCGAACGATCATCAGGGAATACGATCCGCCGCGCAAATTCATTGATGAGCAGGCGAAGGGCCCGTATACGCTCTGGCATCACGAACACTTCTTTGAGGAGACGCCGAATGGGGTTGTGATTCGGGATCAGGTGGACTACCAACTGCCCCTGGGAGTACTCGGGCAAATTGCCCATGCCGTGATGGTGAAGGCTCAAGTGCTGGAGATTTTCCGGTACCGACAGAAGACGATTGCGGAAATACTGGCGCGACCGGGCATCACATTCGATGATCCGGTGGTAAGGGAGCTTCGCTCTAACGCTCCGGCTGGTTGAGCAGATCCTCTTTGTGTTTCGGCTTGCGGTCGGCTTTCGGCGTGATCACGATACCGGCCTTGACGGGCCCCACCCGTTCGCGCGCTATGGCCCGGACTTCGTTCGGGGCGCTGAACGTCTGTTTTTTGCGTTTGGCCACGTTTATACCTCGACGGCCATGGCGTCGGTTACCCGAATGGCCAGTTGGTCGAAACTCACGATTTCGTACAGGGTCGGGTCAGACATGATCTTCGAAACAAGAGCCGCGTGCATGGCATGGCCCGCGCGCTCCGCGATGACGTGGCCCAGCAGAGGCTTGCCGATCAGGGCAAGGTCGCCAATCAGGTCGAGAGCCTTGTGACGACAGCATTCGTCCGGGAAACGGAGGCCCCCGGGGTTCAGGACACCGCTTTCGGTGAAGCAGACGGCGCTATCGAGCGTGGCGCCGCGGATGAGGCCCATTTCCCGCAACTGGTCTAATTCACGTTCGAACCCAAAAGTGCGGGCCGGGGACAACTCTGCGGCGTAGCGCTCCGGGGTCACTTCCATTTCGAGCGACTGTTTGCCGATGGGTTGGGGAAAATCGATATCGCAGGTGAGGCGGAAGGAATCGTGGGGAATGATGGAGATGCGCTTTTTGCCGTCTTCCACGGTCACGGGGCGGCGGATGCGCAGGTAACGCCGCTTGCGGCGCAGTTGGCGGACCCCGGCGGAGCGCAGAAGCTCCACGAACGGCTTGCCGCTGCCATCCAGGATGGGCACTTCCAGATTGTCGATTTCGACGGAGATGTTATCGATGCCGAAGCTGTAGAGAGTGCTCAGCAGGTGTTCGGTGGTGGAAATCAGCACACCCTGGCGCATCAGACTGGTGGCGTAGCTGACGCGGGCCACGTGCTTCCAGCTGGCGGGGATGGGGAAATACTCCAGATCGGAACGGCGGAAAACAATGCCGGAACCTGCGGGGGCGGGCGTCATCCGCATTTTGACCGGGACACCGTGGTGGAGGCCCGTGCCAGTGACTTCTACCGGACGCTGGATGGTAGTTTCAAATCGCACTCCCTTTATCCTAGCCCAGAATTGGTGATAGAAGTTTGTAAACGTTTGAGAAGTAAGGAGTAACGCGATTTCCGTCGTGGCAGAATTGCGACACTTCGCGGCTGTACTGCCGCGCTCCGGTCAGGTATCATGAACGGCAGTGCCTGCTCCGAAACTCTTCCTGATCGACACGTACGGTTTTATCTTCCGGGCTTTTCACGCCCGCGCCCGCAGCGGGGTGCCTCCGATGCGCACCACCGCCGGGTTGCCGACTGAAGCCGTGTTCATTTTCAGCAACATGCTGAAAAAGCTCTCGAAGACATTCGAACCGAAATACATGGTGGCGGTTTTTGAAAGCCTGGGCAAGACGCTCCGCGAGGAAGAGTACGCCGATTACAAGGCGAACCGCGCGGAGACGCCGCCGGAGCTGATCGAGCAGATCCCGTACGTGCAAAAGCTGATTGAGGGTTTGCGGATTCCGATTCTGCAATCGCCGGGGTATGAGGCGGACGACGTGATCGGAACACTGAGCCGCCAGGCGGAGGAAGCCGGCTTCGACGTGGTGATCGTTTCCAGCGACAAGGACATGCTGCAACTGGTGACCGAAAAGGTTTCCATGCTGAATCCGGCCAAGGACGACACCTGGTACGACCCGGCTAAAGTGAAGGAATTCATGGGGGTTGCCCCGCATCAGGTGGCGGATCTGCTGGCGCTCAAGGGCGACGCCGTGGACAATATTCCGGGTGCACCGGGCATCGGCGACAAGGGCGCGAAGGATCTGATTGACCAGTTCGGGTCTTTGGACGCCGCGCTGGAACGTGCTGCGGAAGTGACAAAGCGGACGTATCGGGAAAGCCTGCAGAACAATCGTGAGCGGATCCTGATGAGCAAAAAGCTCGCCACCATCCATTGCCACGTGCCGGTGAAGTTCCATGCGGAATCGTTTCTGGTGCAGGGTCCGGATGCGGAACTACTAAAGCCGCTCTATAAGGAACTGGAGTTTTTCTCGCACCTGAAAGAGCTGGGGCCCTCAGAAGACACTCGCCCAAAGGACTTCGCGCGGCTGGAAAACGTGGGGGTGTTTGTGGCTGGTCTGCCCGCCGGAGCATCCATGGCAGTGGCGTTTTCGCCGGAACTCGCCGACTTTGGCCTGGCGTGCCGGTCCGGTGAAGCGCGGAGTGTGCCGCTGGCTCGCGTGGAAGAACTGCGGAACTTCCTCGAAGACCCTCAAGTCCCGAAGGCGGCGGTGGACCTGAAGTCACTGCTGCTGACGCTGCATCGGCTGGGAATTGAGGCGGCAGGATTCGTGGACGATATCTCGCTTTATGCGTTTCTGCTGGATGCGGATCCGGGCGGCTGCACGTTCGAAGCCATGGTGGAGCGGCGCCTCGATTTGCGCGCCGGGCCACGCGCGGATGAGCGGGCGCTTTACATCCATGAACTGAATGAACGGTTGCGGCCGGAAGTGCTGCGGCGGGATTTGCGAACGCTGTATCGGGATATGGATTTGCCTCTGGCGGGAGTGATTGCCCGCATGGAGGAGGCGGGCATCCGGGTGGATGCGGAGGAGTTGGCGCGGCTTTCCGGGCTGATGGAGACGCAGATCGCGCAGTTGACCACTGCGATCCACGGGCTGGCCGGGCACGAATTCAACATCTCTTCGCCACAGCAGCTGGGCCGCGTGTTGTTTGAGGAGATGGGCCTGCCCGCGCCCTTCAAGGCGAAGGGCAAGGCGGTGTCGACGGCTGCAGATGTGCTGGAGGCCCTGGCGGCTGACCACGCGATTGTGCGGCATGTGCTGGAGTACCGGCAACTAACCAAGCTGAAAGGCACGTACGTGGACGCGTTGCCGGCGCTGATCCGGCCTGAAACCGGGCGGCTGCACACCAGCTTTAATTTAACCGGAGCGGCGACGGGGCGCCTGTCGTCGTCGAACCCGAACCTGCAGAACATTCCGGTCAAGACCGAACTGGGGCGGGAGATTCGGGCGGCGTTTGTTCCAAGGGAGGGCTGGAAGCTGGTGGTGGCGGATTACTCGCAGATCGAGCTGCGGATACTGGCGCATATGTCAGAGGATCCGGTATTGATGGACGCGTTCCGGAACAATGAGGATATCCACACGCGGACAGCGGCGGAGGTAATGGGGGTGCCTCCCATGCTGGTCACGAAAGAAGCCCGGAATAATGCGAAGGCGGTGAACTTCGGTATTGTTTACGGGATCAGTTCCTTTGGTCTGGCGGCGAATCTGGGGATTTCGCGCAAGGAGGCCGACACCTATATCAAGGCCTATTTTGAGCGCTATGCGGGGGTGAAGCGGTTCATTGACGAAACGATTGCACGAACCCGGGAGACGGGGGTTGCAAAGACACTGTTTGGGCGGGAACGCCCGATCCCGGACATGAACAGCCGGAATCCGAATTCGCGTGGTTTCGCCGAGCGGACGGCGGTGAATTCACCCATCCAGGGAACGGCAGCGGATTTGATCAAGGTGGCGATGGTTCGGATTGATGAAGCGCTGCGCGGGATGGAGAGTAAGCTGCTGTTGCAGGTGCATGACGAACTGGTGCTGGAGGCTCCGGAAGCGGAGTTGGCGGCGGTGAAAGCGATGGTGAAGCGGGAGATGGAGGCGGTGTACAAACTGCGTGTGCCGCTGGTGGTGGAGGTGGGGGAAGGTTTGAACTGGCGGGACGCGAAGTAGGCCAGGCGGATCAGATCGGCGGGTTCTTCCCGAGCCAGTCACGAAACTGCAGCAGGCGAGTGAGGGATTCCCGGTCCTTTTGACGATTCGTGGCTTCTTTGTCGAATGCCGGCCCGATCTTGCCACAATTGGACGCAGTCTTCTGAACGAACAGATCAGCATCCTGAGTGGTGTCCGGAAAGGCCGGCGGAATTGCACCCGTCCCTGATCTTTCCGCCTGCCTGTATTGCTCCATGGAACCCGAACGACCGGTAGGGCTCATCGTCGAGCACCGGCTTATACGTGTGAATGAATGCGTACCGGAGACGCTGTTCCATAGAAAATGGAACGACCAGCATACGCTGAAAAGCTGGTGGAGTGAGCGATACTGTTCGCGGCAGCAAGTGTGTGCAACGGCGCGAAACAGTGCACTTACGCCTTATTTATGGAGTATTTCGTACTATGCGGCAATGGAGATACGCACACCCCTGAACTTAGCGGGCCTTTGCCTGCTGATGGCTTTTGCGAGTCCCGCACAGCAGGCGTTTCCGATTCCGCCATTGGACGGAAACCGGCACTGGCGGGTTCAAACACTTCCGGACCTGAAGAAGGGCGGAGAGATCGCCGTCGCAACCGTTCAGTCCACTGAAACGATTGCAACGCGCAGTGGTCAGGAAGCTCCCACCCTGATGATCAGCTGTAGTGATGGAAAACTGGGCCTTTTTGTTCGCAGCAACGTGCTGGCAAAGACGATTCAAGCCGATGGAAAGATCGTGGTCCCGTTCCAACTCAGAAGCGACTCGGGGGCGGCGCGCGCGGTCCTGGCAATGGAGTCCCGGGGACACGACGCGTTTCTGTTGCCCAATGCCGAGTCGGAGACGGGAAGAATCACGAAGAGCAAGACGTTGCGGGTTGCTTTTGAACGCTTTCAGGGAGGCAAGGCGGAATTCTCGTTTGATGTCTCCGGATTTGAAGAAGCACGGGCGGCACTCCGAAATGGCTGTCGGACGGCACCCTGAAAGAGGTGCTTGCGGCAGGTGCGATGTTCCGCATGTCGATCTTTGCAGCATGATCGACAGGGCAAACTCCCAATCGCACCCCGGATGGTCATTACTTTGTGCGACTGATGGGCCACCCCCTGAAACGACAGGCTGCGCTCTGGTTTTGCTGGAAAGAGTGAAGGTGCCGCTGGCTCCCATATAGAAAACAAAGCGTGAAGCCGCCACAATTTGCTGGACGCCAATTACGGTGCGGACGCATGTTCTACGGAACTGCAGGCCGCGTTCGGTGTGGAGAAGATGCACGCCGGCTGGCTCCCGTTGCCCAAAGTAATGGCAAACAGGGAAATCATCGTCAAGGGGTCCTGCGAATAGCTGTCAACGGCGTTCGCCGAGTTGAGGAGGCCGCTGACATTGACGCGGTAATTTGCGTCAGGATCGAAGGTCGGGGCGGAACCCGTAGCGTAGTAGACACCGGTCAGCGTGCCCAGGGGAAGGTTGAATTTCGGCAGAGTGAGGCTGTAGCTGAAGTATGTAAAGTCGAATTAGCCGCCGCCGGTACCAAAGCCGACCGGGGTGATGGCTGTGTAGCCTATTGTTGCCGCGCCCGCAAACCCTGCCGAGAGAACAGCAAGGGCGGAAGCTGTCAAAATCCCGGGTAGTGCTTTCATAGTTGAATCTTCTTGCAGGCGGTAGGGCAAAACGTAAAAAAAGGAGGGACCAGCCGAAGCTGGTCCCTCCCGGAGAATCTACTACTAATGGGCCGGGGACTACTTCTTGCGACGCATGAAGCCAAGACCAACCAGAGCCGATCCGAACAGGATCATCGTAGTGGGTTCGGGTGTCGCACTGGTCACGGTCGGAGTGTAGGTATAATCAACTTCGACTTCGAACCGCGCCTTGGTGGCCTGCGTCACAATGAGATTGCCGCCGCCGCCGCTCAGCCCAAGCTGGGCCTTGGTCGCGCTGGAGAGCGTGAAAGTTCCACCCGCTCCGATGTAGCTGGCAATCTGGCCAGCCCCAACGATTTTCTCAACACCAGTCACTGTGCGGCTGCCGTCGCCGACACCAGAGAGCGAGCCGAAGCCGCTGTTATCGTTCACGATGGTAGGCGGAGCGTAATCGACTGAACTGCAGTTCGCGTCGGGAGTTGCGAAGGCACAATTCGGCTTGGTGCCGTCGCCCAAGGTGATCCCGACAATCGACAGTTGGGTCAGGGTTTCTTGAGAGTAGTTATTCAACGAATTTGCAGAGTTGATCAAACCGCCGAAGTTAACACGGGAATTCACGTCGAGGTCAAAATTCGCCGGAGAGCCTCCGTTGTTGGTGAGGTTCAGCGCGGTGGTGTGAACTGCAGCGAAGTAATAAAGCCTCACGCCAGTCAGGTTACCAAGCGAAGAGTCGAATTTCGGCAGCGTCAGGCTGTACGAAAAGTCGGTGTTGTCATATCCGCTGCCGCCCGTACCGGCGCCGGTTGGTGTGATGGCTGTGTAGCCAGTGGTAACTGCGCCCGCAAGACCCGCCGACATAACAGCGAGTGCGGTACCCGTTAAAATTCTCCGAAGTGTTTTCATAATTTAGTTTTCGCCCTTTTGCATCCCGTCAACCTCGTTAGGAAGACTTCCTCCCGCTACCACGGGGATGCTTATAGGAATAGTAACAGGAAGCGTCAACCTGATCAAGAGGTTTTCTTAAAAAAACTCTGCTTCAGTACCATAACCTACTTTTACCGGCTCCAGATCGCCGGAGGCTCCGCCAACGAGACCAAGGGTCCCGACCTCGTCCGGTTACGTATCCCTATTTATACGCTGAACGAACTGCCGCAACCACAGGTTGACTTTACCTGCGGGTTATTGAACTTGAACCCTGAGCCTTCGAGGCTCTCCACATAGTCAACCTCGGCACCGTCCAGATAGAGAAGACTTGCCTGATCGACAAAAATCTTCAGCCCATCGTAGTTGTAAGTTTTGTCGAGCATGTTCGGCGCGTTCTCAAACGCCATGGAGTAGCTGAATCCGGAACAGCCACCACCAACCACGGAGATACGCAGGCCAGCCGGCTTGGGCTCCTGCGAGTCGAGAATTTCTTTGACTTTACCGACAGCATTGTCTGTGATGTTGACCATGTTGGAGATTCCTTAATTTATTACGCAGAGCTGAAATTTCAGTATACAGGATGCCGGGGCGGACAACACCGGCTCATGACGGAACGGACAAATTGATGCGCCACGAGACTACAATTGAGTTTCCTCGGGAGGGGTTCGATAGCTTTGATGGCTACATTCGCGGGCGGGACCAGACGTTGAGAGCTTTTTTTAGAACACGACTGGCCAAACTATCTATCGGGACCACAATCCTGATCAGTTCGTTCCTGCTCTTTCAGGTACAGCCACTGATCGCGAAACTTATTCTGCCCTGGTTTGGCGGTTCAGCGGCGGTCTGGACGACTTGCATGCTCTTTTTCCAGACCGCCTTGCTTGCAGGATATGCCTACGCTCACTGGCTGAGCAAGCAACGCACCGGAGTGGTAGCCGCGATACATATAACATTATTAGGTCTCAGCCTGGCATCATTGCCCGTGGTTCCGGCGGAGCGATGGAAGTATGCCGGCGCGGGCGTACCCCTGGCCGCAATCCTGCTGCTGCTGACCGTTACAGTTGGATTACCTTACTTGCTCCTCAGCGCAACAGGCCCGATGCTGCAGTCATTATCGCTACTGCGGGGATACGGAGCGTTGCCGTGGCGTTACTTTGCACTTTCCAACGCAGGGGCTATGGCGGGGCTGCTGACATACCCGACGCTGGCGGAGCAGTACCTGACCGGCAGGCAGCAGGCGACGGTCTGGTCGGCGGGATATGCGCTCTTCGCGTGTTTGTGTGGGGCGTTGTTGCTGCGATCTGCGTTGCTGCGATCTGTAGTGCTGCAATCTGCACTGGTGGGGGCACCCGGCATCCGACAGGCGGGCGATGCACCTCCCACCGGAGAACCTATAGGAATTCGCCGATTCTGTCTGTGGGCAGCCCTTGCCGCCGGCCCTTCCGCACTGCTTCTGGCTGTGACGAATCACCTAAGCCAGAACATCGCCGCAGTCCCGTTTCTTTGGGTATTGCCACTGAGTGTCTACCTGCTCAGCCTGATTCTGTGCTTTGACAGCCCCCGATGGTACGTACGTGGCCTGTTCCCCAGGCTGGCTGCGGTGGCGATTACAGGCGTGTCGGTAGCCCTTTATGCAGGCGATTTCACCAGCATCCGTCTGGCGGTCGCCGGTTATATCGCAGCGGCTTTCGTGCTTTTTATGGTTTGCCACGGAGAACTGTACAGGCATCGGCCCGCCGCGACGGGATTGACGATGTTCTACCTCACCGTTGCGTTCGGCGGCGCTGTGGGGGGCGCATTGATCGCGGTGGTCGCACCTTCTGCGTTTAATGCCCTGTACGATTTGCCGGTCGTGATCATTTTCATCACCTGCGGCCTTGCGTACCTTTTGTGGATGGAACCTGCCGGGAGCGGGCCCGGGGAGGATGGCCGCCAAAGGATTTTTCCGGGTCGCTGGGAACGCCCTGTTTTGTGGGGCCTGTTGATGGTTGCAGTGGGATTTTTGACGTTCCGGATGGCTGCTGCTGCCTGGCTGGATGGAGCGGCGTTCCTCAGTTCTCCGGCGGACAAAGCGATTATTGCAGGTATCGCAATCGTGATCGGGCTGGTTGCGATTACCCGATTTCGTCCGGGTGCCGATCACAGAGGACTCGCGAGCACCATTGCCCTGTTGCCGGCGCTCACGATAGCCGGTTTGCTGGGAAACGGCATCTACCATTCCTCCGGCGGATCAAGACTGATGGAACGGAATTTCTATGGGGCTTTGATGGTGGATGACATCGTCCCGCAAGGCCGTATTGCAGACTCGGTGCGGTATCTGATGCACGGCACCGTGAATCACGGGGTTCAGTTTCTGGCACCGGACCGCAAACGGGAACCGACAACCTAGCTATGGCCGCAATTCAGGAATTGGCAGAGCAATGGCAGTGCTGGGCCGTCAGGGCCCGTTGAGCGCGGGTTTCATCGGCCTGGGGACTGGAACGCTGGCTGCCTATGGGCGACCGGGCGATAGCTACCGTTTTTACGAGATCAACCCTCTGGTGGCAAGGATTGCAGCGGAGCGATTTTCCTTTTTGAAAGATTGCCAGGCCCCGCACGTCGTCATAACGGGTGATGGGCGCCTGTCTCTGGAGGCCGAGCCACCCGGTGATCTGGATCTTCTGGTGCTGGATGCGTTTTCCGGGGATGCCGTGCCGGTGCATCTGCTGACTCGCGAGGCATTTCGCCTCTATTGGCAACACCTCAAACCAGGTGGAGTGATTGCGGTACATGCCAGCAATCGGTATGTAAACCTGGGCCCGGTGGTGCTGCTGGCAGGTTTCGAGAGCGCAAAAGATGTCAGGCTTGTTCAAACGGATGGAGATGAGGCCGCACTGACGTGGGCGTCCGAGTGGTATCTGATTACATCGCAGGTCAGCATTTTCGACGCGCCCGAGCTGGCCCCGGTGGCAAAGATTGTGAAGCCGAAAGAAGGCTTTAGTGCCTGGACGGACGACTACAGTAACCTTTACAGCATCCTGCGCTAGCAAGGGCAGACCGGACCACTCTGGTATGTTTAAGATCTTGTTTGAAACCGGCCACCGGAGATTCGCGTCTGAAAAATCGTATGGAAACACTCAGCAGCGCGATTCCACTTCCGGCATTCGGCGATAAGGCCATACTCAGGACTCGAGTGGACTACGAGGGTACCCCAGAAGCAGCGTTAGTGCGTCGCGCCCAAACCGGCGACGAAGCTGCCTTTCGTGAGGTGGTGGAGCGTTACCAGTCCAAGGTGTTTTCGATCATTCACGGCATCGTGCGGCAACGCAACGATGTGGAAGATATCGCGCAGCAGGTGTTCGCCAAGGTGTATTTTTCGCTGCGTAACTTCGATTTCCGCAGTTCGCTGATCACGTGGATCTACAAGATCACCGTAAACGAGTGCTTCGACTACCTTCGTAAGAAGAAGGTCCGCAAGCTGGTTTATGAGAGCGACATGAGCGAAGACGAGGTTCGGCGGGTGGAGAACAGCGAGAAACCGGTTGACCGTGGTGTGCGGGCCGATACGACGCTGGCCCGGCGGGACTATATTGTGAAGCTGCTGGACCGTGTTTCCGATGAAGAGAAGCAGTTGCTCATGTTAAAGGAAGTGGAAGGCTACTCTGTGGAAGAGTTATCCGGGATGCTCAGCATGAATGAGAACACTATTAAGGTGAAGTTGTTCCGGGCGCGCCAAAAGCTGGTGAAGGCTGCGCAGCGGCTGGACCGATTGCCCTCCGCAGCAGTCTGAACACGGTGGGGACACGAAACACAAGAGACGAAACACAAGAGACGAAACACATAGAGATATGCAGGACAGAATGGCACACGACATCATCGCAGAGGAGTTCGAAAGGCACCTGAGCGGCAACGCGTCTCAGGCGTTTTACGCTCATCTGGCGGCTTGTCCGGAATGCCGGACAGAGGTCGCGGAGATGGACGAGTTGTCGGCTTTTGTTGCCGACCTGAAGGGCACGGAAGAATTAGCGATTCCGGTTCCGCCGGGCTTCTATAACCGTGTCGCCACGGGAATTCGGGATCAGCAGGGCGTGGGAGTGTGGGATCTGTTCTCACACAGCGCTTTGTTCTTTCGCCGGATGGCCTTTGCGGCTCTGGTGGTTCTGGCTGTGATGGGCAGTTTGCTGGCTACGCGAGATGAACGTGAAGCAGGCGTGGAGGATGCGACGGCGATCATGGCACGGCACGACGCCTTCGCCGCCCATGAGGAAAGCGCCGACCGGGAGAACCTGCTGGTGGCGCTGGTCTCATATGGCCGGTAGCGCAATACAATAGCGGGATACACATGGCAACGGTGACACTGCCCCGCCCCTCTGAACGAATCGCCATCATCTCCTTTCTGCTGGTCTTTCTCTGTGGAGGGCTCGCGGGAGCGTTAGCAATGAACCTGGTGATTCGGCAAAGGACGCCGAAGCCCCTGAATATTTCCCTCCAGGAATGGAAGCAACTGGATCTGACGGAAGAGCAGAAACGGCAAGTCACGTCGATACTGGATGATTTCTCGCATTTTTACGATAATCTTCTGGCGGATGGTAATACGCGGGTACTGCGGATTCTGACTCCGGCGCAACGCAAGAAATTCGATGAGCTGAAGGAGCGGAAGCACGCAGGGTTCCCGCGTCCCTGACCGGAGGGCAAATGGAACGCCTGCTCCCGATAACCGAACCGGGGATGTCTGCTCACATTGCGCTAAGATAAAGGCCGTGGAGCATCTTTTGCGCGGGCCTCGTGGAATCCCCCCGATTTTTTACTTAATTTTTATGATGGGGCTTTCGGGCTGCGGCTCGAAGCAGAAAGCGCCCGAGAAAGCAGCTGTAGTCCCGGATAGGCCCGCGCAGCAATCGGTCCTGGCAAAGTTGCCGCCCGCCCCAACGCGTCCTCCGGTGGTCCCGCTTCCGAGAAGAGCGGCAGAAGAAGTAAAGATAGCTGGTCCGGAAAAGCCGATTGACAGGTTTTCGACGGTCGTTGCGCAGCGCGAGGCAGCTGCATCACTTGCGACAATGGAGACCAAGGGGCTAAACCCCGGCGGATCAATACTGGTGGAACTTCGGGAAGCGCTGGATTCAGACTCTGGCTATTTGCCGCCGTTCGTGGCGGGATTGACGGCGCAGGATGTTGTCGATGCCTCGGGGAAAGTACTCATCCCAAATGGATCTCACGTGGTGATGACTCCCCGCGTCGGCGGCAAGAACGGGACGATTTCGGGGATCATGCTGGCACTCTTCTCGGTGGACATAAACGGGAAGACGCTTTACCTGACGAGCGGCACCAGGGACACAGCAACGGCCCAGTTCGTGGAAGAATCGTCGAACGGACCGGGACATCGGAATGTCCACTTATCCGCGAGGAGCCTGGTCAAGTTCAAAATTCACGCTCCGGTCGACAATCACTAGCCGGGGGCTCAAGGTTTGCTATTCGCCTCGATCTATTAGAGAATATGGATCGGATATTCATGATTACACGCGTCTCCCATGGCTTCACTTTGATCGGGCTGCTCATTATGACTGGCTGCGGCTCTTCCTCCGGTGGTCGGCAGACAAAGGTCTACCCGGCTGGTGAAAAAGCGACTGTCGAGAAGCTGACTTACGCGGTGATCGACACGCAGATCTATCCCCGGCTGGGCGATGATCCGAACAACCCGCGCGTGCCGGCCAACCGTTTTTATG
Source organism: Bryobacterales bacterium (assembly GCA_038319515.1). Taxonomy (GTDB): domain Bacteria; phylum Acidobacteriota; class Terriglobia; order Bryobacterales; family Bryobacteraceae; genus BOG-234. Next base: position 16,719 of record JBBQDH010000005.1, on the reverse strand, counting down.
CCGTGCAGCTTGCGGTATCGAGCGGGAACAGCGGGGAAGTCCCGATTCCGGCGATGACCCTGGTGGGTGATGACGGCAAGACTTTCACGGAATTGCCTGACGGGACCGGCCTGGCTCACTGGCTGGGCGTGATTCGTCATGTGGCGCCCGCGCAAACGGAACGCGGCGTGGTGCTGTTTGACGCCCCGGCCGCACATTACAAGCTCAAGCTGACCGAAGAACTGGACGCAGAAGATGTTTTCATTGATCTGCCGCTCAATTTCGTGCATGAGCAAATGAATAATGAAAGCGGTGTGGGCGGCGGAGCCAGTTCGGAAGCAGCCGCAGCAGTAGCGCCATTGGCCCCGGCAGAGCCAGCCAGGGCTCCCGCTGCGCCCAAAAAGAAGTAGACTCACAGTTAGTGAATCTGATTCGAACCGGCGTTTTCTTTGCGTTGTTGGCGGGGCTCACGGCTTCCCCCGTTTTGGCCCAGAAAGCTGCGGCCAAAAAAGCGCCTGCGGTTGCTGTTTTGCAGACAGTGAATCCGATTTTGTCCCAATTTGAAGACGGCGGTACTTTGCCTGGTGGGCAGAAACTGACGCCGGGGGAAACGGTGTTTTTTCGGTTCGGAGCGATTGGGTTTAAAACCACGGAGGCCGGTCGGGTGCAGTTGACCGGGCATGCGCAGGGTTTTGATCCCGAAGGCAATGCCATCATGCCGCAGGATGAGGTGGTGATCGGGACCAGCCTTCGTGAAGAAGACAAAGACTGGAAGCCGGCGCTGCGATTCCAGTTCCAGGTTCCGCCAATTGCGCGGTCCGGTATATACCGCATCAAATACGACGTAACCGACGACCAAACCAAAAACACGGCGGCCGGCGAGGCGAAGTTTGAGGTGGTCAGCCAGAATGTACCGAAGAGCGAGACTCTGGTGGTGCATGGGTTGAGCTTTTACCGGACACCGGACGATGAGACGCCGTTGCGGGTGGCGGCTTATCGGGCGGGTGACACGGTGTGGGTGAAGTTCGACGTGACCGGGTATAAATATGGCGATCAGAACGCGATTGACGTGGTTTATGACGTGGCGGTGACCTCCGATGAGGGCAAGGCATTGTTCTCCCAGCAGGACGCGGCCACGGAGCGCAGCCAGGCATTCTATCCGCAGCCCTGGGTACCGGGATCATTCAGTTTGACGCTGCAGCCGAATATGGCGGTGGGCGCGTATAACGTTGAAATCACCGCTCGGGACGGGGTGGGGAAACAGACGGCTAAGGCTGTGGGGATTTTCCGGGTTCAGTGAGTAAAGTTGGTGGTCTTGCCACCAACTATCGGGAACGCGAGTCGGCGACAAAGATCGCCGACTGTACTGCTACCGCAACATTTGACAGATTTCCCGTGCGGCGTTATGGGCTGCAATCTTTTTCGAGGACCCTTCGGCGGCGTATGAGATGTCTTTGCCCACGCGCACTTCCATGCTGAAAATTCGTGCGTGACCGGGCCCGCCTTCCCCCAAAAGCAGGTACTGGGGTTTAGGAAGATTCTTTTCACGTGAAAGGCGTTCCAGTTCGGCGCGGAAATCCTGTGGCGGGCCGGCACCGGCGAGGTTGAGCAGTTCTTCTTCGTCCGGTATGGAATAGCGGAGCACGATTTCACGGGCGGCGTCTGGTCCACTATCCAGATAGACTGCGGCCAGCACGGCTTCGAATGCGTTTACCAGGAGGCGCTGCTTGGAGCGCCCGCCCGCAGTCTCTTCCCCGCGCCCCAGGTGCAGGTAGTGGCCAAGTTCCAGGCGGTGCGCCGCAGCCAGTAAATGCGCCGCGCTGACAAGGTGGTTCTTGAGCAGGGAAAGCTGGCCTTCTGAGAAATCCGGAAAGCGGTTAAACAGGAGCTCACTGACCAGCCAGCCGAGGACGGAATCACCCAGAAACTCCAGGCGTTCGTTATCTCGCGGATTCACCGGAGGGCCCGCTACAGGCAACACCTCATTCGCGCTTGAACTATGAGTCAGAGCGCGAACTAGGAGATTGCGATCATTGAAAACATGCCCGAGAGCCTGCTCCAGGGTCCCGAGATCCGCTGCCATTCCTGAGACTACTTCTTCACCATCGCTGCGGCGCGGGCTTTGTCTTTCGCGGCGATGTCTTTGATCTGCGCGTTGGCGTTGGGCGATGACGCAGCCTTGTCAAACCAGACAATGGACTCAGGGTACTTTTTCACGTCGAGCAGCACGCGCCCGGCCCGGATGAGATCGGTAGGATCAGTGTCCATTTCGGCGACCTTGGTGAAATGCATGGTCGCTTCGTCAATCTTGTTGCGGAAGGCTGCGGCGACGCCCATGGCGAGGTGACACTGACCTTCGAAATCGGCTTTCACTCCGGCCCAATCGGTATCGGAGATCTGGGGGTTCGGCTTCTCGGCAGTCTTGAGGAGTTCCAGAGCCTGGGTAGCATACCGGACAGACTTGGTGAGCTTTTCTTCCTTGTCGAGATCGTTGACCTTGGTGGTGTTGGCGTAGGTTTTGGCCAGCAGCACGGCGGCCTGGTAGTTGGATTTGTCCGCTTCCAGAGTCTGCTCGCCGTAAACAATGGCCTTGTCGCTATTGTTCATCTGGGAATAGGCGTCGGCTTCCAGATAGAGCGCGTAGGCCTTGAACTCAGTGTCGGCAAACTTCGTGATCAGTTCGTCCGCGGCCTTGATGCGGGCTTCCGGATCTGCAGCCGAGAGCATGGCCTGAATAGCGGCGCCTTCCTTCGGCGACTTGGGCTTGAGCTGCTTCTGAGCGAAGACCGGCGAGCTGGCGAGCAGCGTTCCTGTCATCAATACGGTGGCGAGATTTGTGAAACGCTTCATTCGTCGACTCCTCGGGTTTCTTTTATTGTTTTGAACGGTCAAGGTCCTGCGCTGCTTTGCGGGCGGCTTCGAGGGCTTTATCGGAGCCACCCTTTACAGAGAGCGCTTCCTGATAGTACTTCGCCGCTCTTTCCGGATCGCCTCCGGCGGTGGCGAGGCGGCCGAGATACACGTAGCTCCACGCCTTGGTGAAGGCGTCCGGCGAGCCTCCGAGAGCCTTTTCGAAGAGCTTCACGGCGGCATCGGGCTGGCTCTGGAGCGTGGCGATGCGGGCGAGGCCGAACCAAGCCTGGGCATGCTCTTCGTTGGATCCCTTTTGTTCCAGCGACTTGAGAAACAAGTCGCGTGAGGCATCGTAAGTCTTATTTGTGTAGAGGGCTTCGGCCTGTTCCAGAGTTTTGGCGGATGCCGAGAGCTCCGGCCCCGCCACGGCAACCTGCCGGGCTTTGCGAACCAGCTGGCCGGAATCGTATTGAATCGCCGAGATGCGGGATGTCTCCACTTTGAGATCAATCAGGCTGATCATTTCTTCGGCGTAGAAGCGAATGCCCTGTTCTTGTTTTTCGAAAACAGGAAGCTGTTCAGAGAAGAAAGCGGTAAGCACGTAGCCCTGGCGCATGGCCTGGTCCACGCCGGCCTTGTTCTTGTCGAGGCGGCATTCCACGGCCTTGATCAGACTTTCATTGGCGAGGAGGACGAAATCCTCTTTGTAGATGGAATCGAGCGGGGCGAGTTGAACGATATCGAGCAGGGAGCGCTTCTGGCGCAGGTCCATGCCGTACTTGATCATGATGGGATCGAGTTCGAAGTGCAGGTAGGCGTGGCGGATATCGAACATCTTGGGCTGTTCGGAGTTTGTCGCGACCACGTAGGCATCGTCCCCGTAATTGCGGGTCTGTACTTGTTGCGGAGTGCCGAGAAGGTCGATGAAGATGGAGAAGCGGCGCCCGAGATAGCCGGCGGCGGAGACGCGCAGGTAGCCGTCAATCCGGTTGGTCATGGCCAGGACAGGGCTGTGATATTTTTCGAGCTCTTTTTCGTAGACCGGGCGTGCGCGGCGCCAGAGTTCATCGACGCGGGCCTGGCGATAGAACTCAATCAGAAGCGGGGTGAGTCCTTCGAGGGCTTTGGCGTCTGGCGGAATATCGACGTCGCGGGTTTTCCACGCGAAATCGGGCGCGCCGGTGACGGAAAGCGCGTAGGAAATGTACTGGGCGAGATCCTGCACGCCGGACTTTTTGCGACCCTGCGCCAGAAAGAAGCGCTTCAGTTCGGGCAGCACGCCAATGTTCTGCCGGGCGAAATACTCGCGTAACTGAAGCCGAAGCGGACTGTTGTCGGGCAGTTTGATGCCGTCATCGTACCCGGCGGCGTTGATGGCAGCCAGCACAATGAACAGGTTCTCGTTCGCGTCGAGCTGGAGAGATTCGGCGGCGGTGAGTCGGGGCAGAAAAGACAGCCCGAGGACGGCGAGGAGCAGGATTTGCTTCAAAATGCGTGTGCCTGAATTCGCTAATATACCATTGTTCCAGAACCTGTGAGTACCGTTAACGGCAGTCTCGCGCGAATCATGATGGTGTCGTCTGAGGCCAGTCCGTGGGCGAAAAGCGGCGGCCTGGCGGATGTCGTCGGGGCCTTGCCGGTGGCGCTGGCCGCGCTCGGGCATGCCGTCGCCGTCGTTATCCCACGCTATATGAACGCCTATGATGCGCCCGCGCAGCGAGTCATCGGAAGGTTGCCGATTTACCTGGGCCACGCTGTGTATGACGTGAGCGTGTGGGCAATGAGTTCCGGCGGAGTGACAACTTACTTCGTGGAGCACGCCGGGCTGTTCGGGCGCGATGGCCTTTACGGGGACCAGCATGGGGAGTTTGGCGACAACCATATCCGGTTTGCGGTGCTGTCGAAGGCGGCGATTGAGATTTCCAGGCAGTTGTTCCAGGCCGATATTTTTAACTGCCATGACTGGCAGGCGGGGCTGGTGCCGGTTTATCTGAAGCTGGACCAGTCGGTGGACCCCAGCTTCCTGAACGTAAAGACCGTGATGACGATCCACAACCTGGGCTACCAGGGGCGGTTTGCGCGCGGCAAGATGCATGAGATTTCACTGCCGGACTGGCTCTACCGACCGGATCTGCTGGAGTTCTGGGGCGGGATCAGCCTGCTGAAGGGCGGTCTGGTGTATGCGGACGCCATCACGACAGTGAGTAAAAAGTACGCCGAGGAGATCCAGACGGCGGAGTATGGCGAAGGGTTGCAGGGTTTGCTGCGGGCGCGGCAGGCGTCGCTGACCGGGATTGTGAACGGCGTGGATTACTCGGTGTGGAACCCGGAGACGGACCCGAAGATTCCGGCGCACTTTACGGCGGGAAACCTGGAGGGCAAGCGCGCCTGCAAACTGGAATTGTTGCGTGAAATGGGTCTGCCGGAACAGGCTCTGAATCGGCCGCTGATGGGGATTGTGTCGAGATTTGCAGCGCAAAAGGGATTCGACATTGTGGCGGAGATGGCCTGGGAACTGTTTAAAGATGACGTTTACATGGTGGTGCTGGGCAACGGCGAAAAACACTGCGAAGATATGTTCGGGTGGCTGACGCGGCACTTCCCGGATAAAGTTGCCCTGCGGATCGGCTACAACGACGGCCTGGCGCACCGTATTGAGGCGGGTTCGGATATCTTTCTGATGCCGAGCCGGTATGAGCCTTGCGGTCTGAATCAGATTTACAGCCTGCGGTACGGTACGGTGCCCGTGGTGCGCGCAACAGGCGGCCTGGACGATACAATTCTGGACCAGAACCGGCCCGATTCGACCGGCTTCAAGTTCAACGATTACACTGGAAGTGCACTGTTGGGCACCACGCGGGCGGCATTGCGGGCGTGGGAAGACCGCGAGGAATGGACGGCAATGATGCGGCGCGGGATGGGGCAGGATTTCTCCTGGGCGGCATCGGCGGCGGAGTATTCACGGCTTTTCGAGGCTTTGCGGCTTCTGTGAGCTTTGCATCCTTCCACGGCCTCAACGAGTCTAACTTGCAGTAGAAAAGGAGCAAAAAATAATGGCTGGACCAAATACACTGACATTCACTGATGCGGGCTGGGACACGGATGTCCTGAAGTCCGAGACACCCGTCCTGGTTGATTTCTGGGCCACGTGGTGCGGACCGTGCCGGGCAATTGCGCCATCGGTCGATGCGCTGGCGACGGAGTTCGAAGGCAAAGTAAAGATCGGTAAGCTGGACGTGGATTCCAACGGCGCGACCGCGATGCGCTATCAGGTGCGCGGCATTCCGACGCTGCTGGTGTTCAAGGGCGGGCAGGTGGTGGAGCAACTGGTGGGCGGCGCGAGCAAGGCCGCGATCCAGGAACTGATCGAGCGCCACGTTTAAACCGGCACTGATTGTAAAGACTGATGCTTCTGTGTCCCGTACGTAACTGCCGCGAGGCTCTCGCCCGGGACACGAAGCGGTCGGTTTGCCCCAAGGGCCATTCGTTCGATGTGGCCCGCAGTGGTTACCTCAACCTTCTGCAGCCGCAGGAGAGAAAAAGTAAAAATCCCGGCGACACGGCGCAAGCTGTGGCGGCGCGTCGGCGTCTGCACGACCGGGGATTAACTGCGCCGTTATTGCAGGGGATTGCGGAGTTTTCGCGTGTGGCGGCAGCGGATGTTGTGCTGGATGCTGGTTGCGGCGAGGGGTTTTATCCTGGCTCGCTGGCGACCCGGACTGGTTGCGAAGTTCACGGAATCGATATCTCGCTTCCTGCGGTGGAAGCAGCGGTGCGGCGGTACCCCGACTGCGAATGGGTAGTTGCCAACGCAGACCGGTTTATCCCCTACGCCGATTCGTCTTTCTCACTGATCTTTTCTATTACGGCACGCATGAACCCACCGGAGTTCCGGCGAGTGATTCGTGATGATGGACGCCTGCTGGTGGCGATACCGGCGCCGGAGGATCTGATTGAGCTGCGCGGGAAGGGTCGGGACCGGGTGGAACGCACGATTGAGGATTTTGCGCCGCATTTCACGCTGCAGGACCGTTACCGGGCCACCACGGCTGCGGACCTGGACGCCGCCGGGGCAGAGGACATTCTGCTCTCCATTTACCGGCCTCTGCGGGCGGAACCAGTGCAGGCCATGCGGGTGACGTTTAGCCTGGATCTGCTGTTATTCAAACCGTTCCGGGCGTCCTGACGTTGGCGAAGGCGCTGCGCAGCATGGATTGCGCGGCGTGGAGCACGAGCCGGACGCTGCGTTTCGGCAACCCCGCGACCCGGCCCACCTGCCACCAGAGTCCACGGAGCCATTCGATCAAATACAAATGGCGGAGAGCACCAGGGCGGCAAGAATGAGTGATTTGACGGGGACGACGCCGGGCATCATGCGATTCCACCTTTGTTACAGACTCTCGCGTTGATGAGATAATTGGACATCAGCACCCCGCAGGTATGAGGCAATCCTGAACAGCACGTACGATTTTTCCGTGAACAACGCATCCGCACGGGTATTCCGGGCAGCGGTCAGCACCACGCCGGAACCCGCCACGTGCACATTGGGCGTTGCGGCCCTGCCGTTCGGCACCGAAAGTGAGTGAGCCGGTCGTCTTCCTGGACGTGATGGGGACGCTGGTCCATGATCCGTTTTACGAAGATATTCCTGCCTTCTTCGGCCTCACGCTTGCTGAGTTTATTCAGGTGAAACATCCTACGGCCTGGGTGGAGTTCGAACACGGTCGGATGTCTGAAGCGGAGTACCTAAGCCAAATCTTCCCGGATCAGCGGCTGTTCGACTCCGAAGCGCTCCTGCTCGCTATCAAGAGTTCCTATCGCTGGCTTGATGGTGTGGAGCCCTTGCTTGCGGAACTCAAGAGCCGTGGCGTCGCGCTGCATGCGATGTCGAATTATCCGGTCTGGTACCGATACATCGAAGAGAAACTGGAGCTCTCCCGCTATCTGCGCTGGACTTTTGTTTCCTGCGTGGCGGGAGTGCGAAAGCCTCGCCGGGAAGCCTTTCTGGCGGCAGCAGCGACCGTTGGCAGAACGCCGATACAGTGCCTGCTGATCGACGACGTGCGCGAAAACTGCGCGGCCGCGGAAGCGACCGGCATGCAGGCGATCCAGTTCACGGACGCCTCTGCCCTGCGCGCGGAGCTATTGCGTCGCGGTTTACTTTGACGCGGGCCGATTGAAGACGATGATACCAGGCGCATCGGACCTTGCTGCGACAATAACCTGGAACCCGTCTCCATCCAGATCCGCCACTGACAGTCCGTAGATCGCGCCCTTGTTGTCGTCGAAGACGACGCGCAGGAGAGCGAAATCCACAGCATGGTTTTGCGTCTCATGGCGATTGATCCATAGTAAAACGAGGAAAGCGAAAAACTCTGCACTTACGGACTCAATCGGGGCATCGAACAGGGTAATTGCTTCAGGGGTTTAAATTAGGGTAGAGACGCCATTGCCAACAACCATTGGAACGGATCGCGGCATCGCCCTGCGATTCCACCAGGTCCACCGCGCGTTCGCGGCCCTGGTGGTCATCGACAACCTCACTCTGGACATTGACGCAGGTGAGTTTCTGGCAATCCTGGGGCCCTCGGGCTGCGGCAAGTCGACACTGCTTCGGGTGGCTGCGGGTCTGAATCCGCCGGACAGAGGGGAACTGGAACTGTCCCCGGCTGACACAAGATTCCAGACTTCGTTTGTATTTCAGGATGCCCAGTTGTTGCCTTGGCGAACTGTGCTTGATAATGCCGCGCTGCCGCTGGAACTGATGGGGGTTGACCGGGCGGAGCGGCTGGCGCGCGCCTCCCGGGTATTGGCTGAGGTGGGGCTGACGGAAGCGGAATCGCGCTACCCGGCGCAGCTTTCGGGCGGCATGAAAATGCGGGTGTCGCTGGCCCGCGCGCTGGTCACGGAACCACGGTTGCTGCTTCTGGATGAACCCTTCGCGGCCCTGGATGAGATCACCCGTTTTCGGCTCGATACCAAGCTGCGCGCCTTGTGGATTGAACGCGGCATGACCGTGATCTTCGTGACGCACTCCATTACGGAGGCCGCGTTTCTGGCGGACCGCGCCGTGGTGCTGACACGCCGCGGATGCGGCATCAAACTGGACCGCCGCCTGGCACTGCCGCGGGTGCGCACCAACGATTTGCGGCTGAGCCCTGCGCTGACGCAGGAAATGCACGGTCTGATGGTCGCGATGGAGGAAGAAGGATGAAACTCCGCAAAGCCGCCACCGCCGCGATTCCTTTCTTTGTGGTCACCATTGGGCTCGAACTTCTGGTGAGAGCAGGCTGGATCAGGGCCTTTCTTGTACCGCCGCCCAGCGCCGTCTTCGGAACCATGCTGCGGGACTGGCCGGAATTGCTGACGGCGCTCGCGAAAACCTCGGCCGGCGCGCTGTTGGGCTTCGCCCTGAGTGCGGTCGGCGGGATTGCGATCGCAGTATTTCTCTCCTCGTCGCGTGCTGTGCAGGAAGCGTTTTATCCCTATGCCGTTTTTTTTCAGACGGTGCCGGTGATCGCGGTGGCTCCGCTGCTGGTGATCTGGTTTGGGTACGGGATGCGGACGGTGGTCGCTTCGGCGTTCATCGTGTCGATTTTTCCTGTCATCGCCAACACTTTAACGGGGCTGCTCTCCTGCGACCCCGCCTTGCGCGATCTTTTTCGGCTTTATGGCGCATCGCGCGCGGCCACTCTATGGAAACTCAGCTTCCCCGCTGCCCTGCCCCAGATCCTGACCGGGCTGCGCATCGCCGGGGGGCTGGCGGTGATTGGGGCGATTGTAGGCGAATTCATCGGAGGTCAGGGTCTTGGCTCTGTGGTCGATATCGCGCGCACGCAGCAGCGTACGGACAAAGTTTTCGCGGCGGTCCTGCTCGCTTCTTTTCTTGGCCTCGCGCTGTTCGGCCTGATTAACCTGTTGAGCCATTTCGTACTGCGGCGCTGGCACGCCTCCGAACAGGAGTCATAATCGAAGAAGGATGATTGCTGATCGCCGTGCCTTTCTCAAGATGCTGCCTGCCGCCGGGCTGCTGGCCGCCTGCGGCAAGGCATCTAAAACCCGCCTGGCTCTGAACTGGAAGCCCGACCCTCAGTTTGGTGGATTCTACGCGGCGGACTATGTGAAACACGGGCTGGAAGTCGACGTGTTACCCGGTGGCGCGGGCACCCCGACAGTGCAGATGATCGGTGCGGGTTCGGTGGAATTTGGCGTGGTGGCAGCGGATGAAATCGTGCTGGCACGCAGTCAGGGCAATGATGTGGTGGGCCTGTTCGCGGTGTTCCAGGAGAACCCGCAGGGCATCATGGCGCATGCCTCACGCAAACTGAACTCTCTTGAGGATGTTCTGAAGAGCGGCACGCTGGCGATTCAGAGCGGCTTGCCATATGCCCGGATTCTGAAGAAGAAGTTCAGCTTCGATCATGTCAAAATCGTCCCCTCGCCTGCGGGCGATCTGACTGCATTTCTGAACGATAAGAACTTTGCGCAGCAGTGCTTCATCATGGACGAACCGCTGCACGCAAAGCGCAGGGGCGTGGACGTGAAGGTGTTCCCGGTTTCCGATATTGGCTACAACCCGTACACGACGGTTCTTGCCACCAGCGGTGAGCATCTTCGGAAAAATCCGGAGTTGGCGCAGAAGATGGTGGATGCCGTACGGGAAGGCTGGCGGGCTTATCTCGACAATACAGCACTGGCCGATGCCAAAATGCACGCGCTGAACCCGACGATGGAGATGGACAGCTACAACGAAATCGCGACGGCGCAAAAGCCTCTCATCGAAGCGAACCCCTTGGGCAAGATGACGAAGGAACGCTGGGAAACGCTGGTTTCGCAGTTGAAGGACCTGGGTGACATTGCCAAAGCGCCTGGCGCCGGTGAGTGCTATCGGGATCTGTAACCGCGCGGCACCCGGACAGGTATTCCGTCTGAGAACAGGTAGCGCCAGGGTACGGTGAATATCGGTTCCCGCCTGGTGCAAATCGCGATCTCCTCCCTGCCGGCCCTACTAAAGTCGAGTTGACCCCAGCCAGGGCAAGGTGATAGCTTTGCCCCCAGAGTTGTCGTCCAATCTCAGGGAGTTTCCAAACAATGCGGTCAATATCCACGTTCGCTGTTCTTGTGCTCTGCGCCGCCACGATGTCGGCACAGAATGACCGGGGAACCATCACCGGCACAGTAACCGATCAGGGCGGAGCGGTAATTCCAAATGCCGCCGTCATCGCCACCAACACGGAAACTGCGGGTGAATTCCGCACACAGTCCACCGCCACCGGCAACTACACCATTCCGTCACTCGTGGTGGGTCGGTACAAGCTCACCGTGGAACTGACGGGCTTCAAGAAGTTCTCGCAGGAGAACATTGTGATCAACGTGGCCACCACGAATCGCGTCGATGTCGTGATGCAGGTCGGCAATGCGTCGGAGACCATCACAGTGGTCGATGAGGCGGCCGTGCTGAAAACGGAAACGGCAGAACAAAGTACCATCATCACCGGCGCCAAGATCAATTCACTGCCGCTGAACTTCGGCGGTGGCGGCGGCGGCACAGGCAACGTCCGCAGCCCCTATCTCTTCAACGTGCTCTCGCCCGGTGTCGCGGATAACGCGCTCGGTCAGGGTGACACGGCCAACGTGAACGGCCTGCCCGCCAGCACTTTCCGCGTGCAGGTGGACGGTCAGGATGCCACCAGCCAGAACGACACAGGCTGGACTTCCACTGTTGCCGCACCCTCCGTTGACATGGTGCAGGAATTCTCCCTGCAGACCAGCAACTACGCGGCGGAATTCGGCCAGGCCGGCGGCGGCTTCTACAACTTCACCACGAAATCCGGCACCAACTCCATCCACGGTTCGGTCTACGAGTACTTTACGAATGAAGCACTGGACGCGCGCCGCGCCTATACCTACGTTCGCCCGCGCAGCCGCAAGAACGATTTTGGCGGCACCGTGGGTGGCCCCGTCTGGATCCCCAAAATCTATAACGGCAAGAACAAATCATTCTTCTTCTTCAACTGGGAAACGTATCGCAATAAGGTTCTGGCGGCCGGCAGCTTTCTGACGCTCCCCACTGCGCAGATGCGGAACGGCGATTTCAGTCAGTTACAGACCGGCAAGAACCTCGGAACCGACATCGCGGGCCGCGCGATTTTGGAAAATACCATCTACAACCCGGCGTCAGCACGCCAGTTCAACGGGCAGACCATCACCGACCCGTTCAACGGGAACACGATTCCGCAGAGCATGATGGACCCCGTGGCGCTCAAGATACAGGCGCTGATTCCGCTGCCGACCAATAACCTGATCACGCAGAACTGGGCACAGAACAATCCCAACTATCGCCGCCAACGGATTCCGGCTGGCAAGTTCGACCAGATTTTACCGGATAGTTCCCACCTGTCGTTCTATTTCTCAAAACAGGACACCAGTCAGCTGACGAACGCCGACGGTTTGCCCTTCCCGATCTCCGCCGTTCGCGTGCAGGAGATTTACGGCAACACGGCGCGCCTGAACTACGACAAATCCATCACGCCGACCCTGCTGCTGCACCTCGGCACCGGCTATCAGCGTTTTCACAACCCGGACAGCTCGCCCTCGGAATCGCTCGATTATGACGCTGCCGGCCAACTCGGCTTCAAGGGCAGCGCTACCACCCCGGGTGGCTTTCCCCGGATCAATGGTCTATCAGGAGCTTTGAGCGCCGGTATGAGCCAGGCCCCCGGACCGAGCAACGCCAACAAATACTTCGATGGCGCATTTACATCCACGGGGACCGCCACTTATATCCGTGGAAACCATACCTTCAAGCTGGGTGGCGAATTCCGCCTGAACAGCTGGACAGACCGCAATACACGCGGTTCACAGGGCATCCTGAACTTCAGCACGAACCAGACAGCCCTGCCATATGCCCAAAGTTCGACGTTCGGCTCCGGCGTGATTGGCTTCGGTTATGCGAGCTTCCTGCTGGGCCTGGCGGACAGCGCTTCAGTGAACGCTCCGCAGGATCCGCAGCTGCGCAAAAAGGCGTGGGGCATGTATCTGCAGGACACCTGGAAGGTCACCCGCAAGCTGACGCTGGACTACGGTCTGCGCTATGACCTGGAAGGTCAGGGGCATGAGATCCATTACCGCACCAGCATGTTCGGACCCACCATCCCGAACCCGACTGTGAACAATATTCCGGGCGCGCTGGTTTATGAAGGCTTTGGACAAGGCCGTTGCAACTGCAACTTCATTAACACTTACCCCTACAACATCGGCCCCCGCCTGGGTCTGGCTTACTCACTCGATTCGAAGACTGTGATCCGCGGCGGTTTCGGTGTGAACTACGGTGCGCCGCCCGCCTACGGCTACATCACGAACCAGGCGCTGCTGGGCGTTGGCTTCAACCAGCTGAACTTCACCAACTCCTCGACCGGCTTCGGCACGGCGGCGGTGACGCTGAAGAACGGTCTGATCTACAATCCGAAAGACCTGTACGACGCTTCTCTCTCTCCTGGTCTGGTGCCGGCGACGAACAACCAGTTGGGAACGTTTAATTACCTGCTGGACAAGAATACGCGGCCTGCGCGAATTCTGCAGTGGAGCATTGGAGCGCAGCGCGAAGTCCTGCGAGGGCTGGTCATTGAAGCCTCTTATGTCGGCAACCGCGGTGCCTATGAAAGTGCCGCCAGCCTGAATAACCTGAACGCCATTCCGCAGTCCACTTTCGACAAGTACAAGGTCGACCCCACCACAACAGCGGGGCAGACCTTGTTGACGTCGCGCATCGACAGCACCGGCGCAAAAGCCGCGGGTATCCCGCTTCCCTATCCGACATTCCCCGGCTCCCAGACGGTTGCCCAGGCGATTCGGCCTTTCCCCCAGGTGAACGGCAATGTGAACACCCAGTGGGCGCCGATCGGCGACAGCTGGTACAACTCCCTGCAGGCCAAGTTCACCAAGCGCACGAGCCATGGACTGAGTACACAGGGAGCCTTTACCTGGAGCAAGTCACTCATCACGCCCGGCGGCACCATCAACAACGTGTTCAACCGCAAGGTGAATAAGTCAGTTGCTGCGTTTGATCAGCCGCTTGTTTTCAACTTCGTGGTGGAATACGAAACACAGAAGTACTTCCACAATAAATTTGCCGACAGGGTTGTGGGCGGCTGGACGTTTGCCACGCTGTTTGCTCTTTCGAGTGGACTGCCGATTGCCAGCCCCACCTCATCAAACAACCAAAACAGCTGGTACTTCCAGAACACGCTCGAAAGCCGCGTACCCGGTGTGCCGCTGTTCCTGAAAAACCTGACCTGCAACACCGGCTGCATCGACCCGACAAAGGATTTCGTGCTGAATCCGGCGGCGTGGGCGAATCCGGCACCGGGCCAGTGGGGCACAGCGGCTCCTTACTACGCCGACTATCGCTTCGCCCGCCGTCCAGGCGAACAGATCAGCCTCGGGCGCCGGTTTGCAATTGGAGAGCGGAAGGCGATTGAAATTCGTGCTGAATTCTTTAATGTCATGAACCATATCTATCTGGCCAACCCGAGCACCGCCGGACCGCAGGGTGCGCGTGCCTGTACGGCCGGTGGTGTGGTTGGTACGGATGGACGCTGCTCGGCGGGGACGGCAAGCTCAGGCTTTGGATTCGTCAATCCGAACTCACCGCAGACCCCACCCCGCAATGGTCAACTGGTAGCCCGCATCACGTTCTAAGGTCCGCCCCGCGCCCACCGTGCGTGTTACCTTGCAGCGGTCATAGCTTCCACAAGCTTGGCCGCAGTCCTCTTTGAGACTTCAAGGGCGGCTTTCTCAAAGCGCGCGGGATCAGCCTTTACCACCACACTGGAACCCTTGCTCACTTCGGCAAATTCCTGCTCCGAGACGACCGGAACCGCCAGCGCCAGGACTCCGGGGAAGCCGCCCGATTTCGGACCCCAAAAGTAAACCAGAGTTCCGGTATCCCCGAGTGTTCCGGACTGCGCGGAGACACCCGCCTCAAAGCCCACTGCCGCGCCTTCACGAACCCTGGAACTCTTGCCGGTTGTACTGTAGACACCGTAGTCAATCACCAGGGTAACCGCAACGATTCCGAGATTCGCATCGTGAGCGAGATAGGGTGAGCGTCCATAGGCCTGAGGGCGGTCGAAGCCCCGAAACATCTGCGCAGTTTCCCCCTTGAAGCTTCCGGTATCGCGACTCGCTTTATCGAGCGGGAGGAAGTAGAGGCCGTGCCCGGTCGGTGCGACGTAAGTGCCAAAGCGACCTTTGGTGAAGTTCGGCAACGCCGTCCAGCCGGCATACTCCGGCGTGACTTTGGCCAGTTCCTGCCCCTCCACCACTTCATAACCGGCTTTCTTCAGTTCCTCGGTGAAGTCCGCATAAGCGGCATCGGCAATGCGCTGGCGGGTGGCTGTGTCAACTCCCTCAAGCGTAGTTTGCATCGACACCTTCGCATCCCATGAGCCCGAGTTGCCCATGAGTTTCTTATGCATATGAGCGGTGGTGAAATTGTCGTCGGGAAACGCAACGTTAAAGACGCTGATTCCGATGCGTTTGGCACCCTTGAATTCGTCGCTGTGCTGGACCTGGAACTCGCCTGCCTCCTTCTGGCCGAGCTTACCGCTACCGCCGCTGAGTTTAGCGGCCTGCGTGACGCCTTTCTTAACTTTTCCAGCTACTGCGAACGAACTGCCCAGAGTCAGGGCAAGGATAAGGATCGGGAATCTCATTGTTGGTTGGCCTCAGAAGTTTTAGGGATCGGATGCGATTTCAAGTCAACATCTATTCACGTTGATGCGAGGATTGGTCCGTGATTACCACGGCTGGTACTTAAGCACAAGCTGACTGGCTCCCCAAAAACCGTGGTTTCAAACCCTGTAGACGTGGTTTGAAACCTAATGCCGAGTACCGGATAATCCAGAGCGGTCACGGCGAACGACACTCTGGCAAGGGTTTGGTGATGCTTCGACCCGGCATTATCAGAGGGCATCCAGGAAGGCGAGCAAAGCGTCCCAGGCTTGAACCGCTGGAAGCCCTTCCCTGTAGGCGCCACCTTTTGAAGCGCCTGCTCTTTGGTTTTGAGATCCGCCTCGACGTAGACCTGCGTTGTCTCCGGGCTCTCATGCCCAGGCCACAGTGCAATCACGGTTATATCGACTCCCGCCTGGAGCAGGTGCATCGCCGTGGTGTGACGCAGAACATGTGGCGTGACGCGCTTCGTCGCCAGACTGGGGCAAGTCTTCGCGGCCTTCCGAACGGCGTCCTTGCAAGATGTAGTTCACGCCATCGCGCGACAACATGGCCCCGCGTGCGCTCGGGAACGCCGGGCTGTCGGGCGGTGCCGGCGTGGCCTCCATCCAGAGCTTCAAGGTGCGGGCGGTCTTCGGCCACAGCGGGACTTCCCTGTCCTTCCGGCCCTTCCCGTGCAGTTGGAGGAAGGAAGTGGCACCCACCCGGATGTAGCTCCGTTTTAAGGAAGTGATCTCGGAAACTCGGGCACCGCTGTTGTACAGCGTGAGCAACATCGTATAGTTGCGTTGCCCGCCCCAGGTCTTGCAGTCGGGAACATCAAGGATGGCGTCCATCTCCGGGCGGGTCAGATAGCCGACCAACCGCTTGTCGGCGCGCTTGACTGGAATCGACAACACTCGGGTCACGACCTGAATGCTCGCCGGGTCCCGCAATGCCACGAGCCGAAAGAAGGAGCGGATCGCCGCCAGCCGCACGTTGCGTGACTGGATCTGATTCTTGCGCTGCTGCTCGACATGATCCGGAAACTTCAGGATGGCCGGTGCGTCGAAGTCGCCGATGCGCAAGCTGGCAGGTTCCTTGCCGGTGTCTTGTTGCAGGAATCGGAGCAGCAACCGGAACGTGTCGCGGTAACTGTCCACCGTCTGCGGG